>QYQC01000217.1 GCA_007280315.1 Betaproteobacteria bacterium
AAGTCCTCACCGACAAGCAGAAAAAGGAATACGAAGATACTCTGGAACTCAACACCGCGTTCGCGATGCCTCCGACGGGAAGCTTTCGCATCAGCGCGTTTCGGCAGAAAAGCACGCCGGCAGTGGTGGTGCGCTTCATCCCGGGCGAAGTTCCCAATATCGACACCCTGGCCGTGCCCGAGGTGTTAAAAGACATCGTCATGGAAAAGCGCGGTCTGGTCCTGATGGTAGGCGCGACTGGATCGGGAAAATCCACGACTTTGGCCGCGATGCTCGATCTCAGGAACGAGCGCAAGCCCGGCCATATCCTGACACTGGAGGATCCGGTCGAGTTCATCTTTACCAACAAGAAATGCATCGTCAATCAGCGTGAGGTCGGCACCGATACGCTGGATTTCAAGATCGCGCTGAAGAACGCCTTGCGCCAGGCGCCCGATTGCATCCTGATCGGGGAAATTCGCGACAAGGACACTATGGCGGCGGGTATCGCCTACGCGCAGTCAGGCCATTTGTGTCTGGCGACTTTGCATGCGAACAACAGCTATCACGCGCTGAACCGTATCATCAGCTTCTATCCACTGGAAAACCGGCCGGCCCTGCTGCAGGATCTTTCGGCCGCGATGAAAGCCATCATTTCGCAGCGCCTGATCAAGAACCTGAAAGGCGGACGCTCGGCGGCCGTTGAAGTGCTGCTGAACACCCGTTACACCGCGGAATTGATCGAAAAAGGCGAAATCAACGAAATCAAGGAAGCGATGGAAAAGAGCATGACTCCGGGCTCGGTGACCTTCGAGCAGGCGCTCTACAGCATGTACGCGAAAGGACTGATCAGCAAGGAGGAAGCGCTGGGCAACGCCGATTCTGCGACCAATCTGATGTGGCTGATGAACCAATCGGACACCGACGTTGGCGCGAAACCCGGCGCCACCGCAGAGAAGAAAGCGGAAGAGGCGCCCAAGCCGGCCGGTGGCGGTTCATTCAGCGATTTCAAGGTTCTCGTCGACGACAAGACGCAGTAGTCCACGAAAGCATGACACCCGAGCGCGACCATCGGCTGACGCTGCGCTCGGTATTGCGCCAGGCGGTTGCGCAATTCAAGCGCGCGGACCTGGCCTTCGGTCATGGCTCGCACAATGCGCGCGATGAGGCCATCTATCTCATTCTGCATACACTCAAGCTGCCGCTGGACGAACTCGATTCCGTGCTCGAACGGCGGCTGAGCGCTGGCGAACTGGAAGCGGTGCAGGGTATCCTGCGGCGGCGCGTGAACGAGCATGCGCCGGCAGCCTACCTCACGCGTGAAGCGTGGCTGGGGACGTTCAGGTTCTACGTCGACGAACGCGTGATCGTGCCGCGCTCCTTCATTGCAGAACTGCTGCGCGGCAGTCTTGCACCCTGGATAGCCGACCCGTCGAAGCTGCGCGGCGTGCTCGACTTGTGCACCGGTTCGGGCTGCCTGGCTGTACTTGCCGCACATGCCTTTGAGAACGCGAAGGTGGACGCCACCGACCTTTCCGCGGAAGCGCTCCAAGTCGCGCGCCGGAACGTGAAAGGCTACGCCCTGGGAAAGCGCATTCGGCTGGTCCACACCGATCTGTTTGATCGGCTGGCGGCGCGCCGCTACGACCTGATTCTGTCCAACCCACCCTATGTCAATGCCGCCGCGATGCGTGCGCTGCCGCGCGAATACCGGCGCGAGCCACGCCTAGCACTCGCCGGCGGGCGTGATGGTCTCGCGCTGGTGCGGCGCCTGCTGACGCAGGCCGGCGCCCATTTGAATCCCGGCGGCCTGCTCGTCGTCGAAATCGGCCACAATCGCGCCGTGCTGGAGAAAGCCTATCCGCACCTGCCCTTTACCTGGCTCGAAACCAGCGCCGGCGAGGATTATGTGTTCATGCTGCAGCAACAGGACCTGCTATGAAGACGCTCAACCAATTGCTGACGCTCGACTGTCTGCCGGCCGACTGGCGCGCGGCCACGCTGGTCGGACGTGCGTGGCTGCCCGGCGAACCCGCGGGCCCCTCGCCCATTGCGCTGCGCGCCAGTGGCGAGATCGTGGATCTCGCCACCATCGAGCCGACCATGAGCCGGTTGCTCGCGCGCACCGACCGTGTCGCGATCGCCCGTACCGCGGTCGGCAAGGTAATCGGGACGGCGGAATCTTTGCTTGCAAACAGCGGCGACGGCAGGGCCGCGGAAAGGCCGTCGCTGCTCGCGCCGGTCGATCTGCAGCCGATCAAGGCAAGCGGCGTCACATTCGTTCAGAGCCTGCTCGAGCGCGTGATCGAGGAACAGGCGCGCGGCGATACCGCCAAGGCCGAAGCGATACGCGCGCAGGTGATGCGCATCATGGGCAATGATCTCGCATCGGTGAAGCCGGGTTCGCCCGAAGCCGATGAGATCAAGCACGTGCTGGTGGCGCAAGGCGCGTGGTCGCAGTACCTCGAAGTGGGCATCGGCCCGGACGCGGAGATTTTCACCAAATCGCAGGTCATGTCCGCCGTCGGGCCGGGGGCGGAAGTCGGCCTGCATCCGAAGTCTTCCTGGAACAACCCGGAGCCGGAAATCGTGCTCGCCATCACTGCCGCCGGCGAGACCGTCGGCGCCAGCATAGGCAACGACGTCAATCTGCGCGATTTCGAGGGCCGCAGCGCGCTGCTTCTCGGGAAATCCAAAGACAACAACGCATCCTGCGCCATCGGCCCGTTCATTCGCCTGTTCGACGACTCGTTCGGCGTCGACGACGTGCGCCAGGCCGAACTCACGCTCGAAATCTCAGGGACCGACGGATTTTTGCTCGAAGGCGTGAGTTCTATGAGCAAGATAAGCCGCGATCCGCTGGATATCGTCACCCACGCCTGGGGTCCCTACCATCAGTATCCTGACGGTTTCGTGCTGTTTCTCGGCACCATGTTCGCGCCGGTCAAGGATCGCGGCGCAGCGGGCATGGGCTTCACCCACAAGGTAGGTGATCTGGTCAGCATAGCGACGCCCAAACTCGGCCGCCTGGTGAATCGCGTCACCACGTCGGACCGCGCCGCGCCCTGGACCTTTGGCATCGGTGCTCTGATGCACAACCTGGCTGCGCGCGGACTGCTGCGCTAAGCCGATACCGCTGGAATTCAGTCTACTGAGGAGGCGACATCATGCCTGCAGCACAGACCAAAGTACGCGCGGCCGTAGTCCAGGCCGGCGCCGTGCCGTTCGACACCGAAGCCTGCGTCGACAAGGCGGTGCGCCTGATCGCCGAAGCATCCGCGCTGGGCGCCAAAGTCATCCTATTTCCAGAAGCCTTCATCCCCGGCTATCCCAAGGGTTTGAACTACGGCCTCGTCGTTGGTGCGCGCGACCCGGCCGGGCGCGAGGAATTCCGCCTCTACCTGGAAGCCGCGATCGAAGTTCCGGGAGCGCAGACCCAGCGCCTGGGTGAAGCGGCGGCCGCGCATGGCGCCCACGTCGTCATTGGCGTGATCGAGCGCGATGGCGGCACCTGCCATTGCACGGCGCTGTTTTTCGGCCCGGACGGAACCCTGCTGGGCAAGCATCGCAAGCTCATGCCTACGGTAATGGAGCGGGTGATCTGGGGATTCGGCGATGGTTCGACCTTGACCGTGGTCGACAGTCCCTACGGCCGCATCGGCTCGGTCATCTGCTGGGAGAACTACATGCCGATGCTGCGCATGGCCATGTATGCGAAAAACGTCCAGCTCTATTGCGCGCCGACGGCTGACGACCGCGACACCTGGATTGCCTCGATGCAGCACGTCGCTCTGGAAGGACGCTGCTTCGTCCTTACCGCCTGCCAGTTCATCCGCAAGAAGGATTTCCCCGATACGGTGCGTGTATCTCTGGGCGACTCCCCCGAGGCGGTCATCATGCGCGGCGGAAGCGCCATCATCAATCCCCTGGGACAGGTGCTGGCCGGGCCGCATTTTGGCAGCGAGACCATCCTTACGGCCGATCTGGACCTCAACGACATCGGCCGCGGCAAATTCGACTTCGACGTCTCCGGTCACTACAGCCGGCCGGACGTCTTCCAGTTGAGCGTCAACGAGGCGCCGATGAAGGCGGTGCAGACAAAGAACTGAATAAGCTTTCGAATGTTCTTTCGACCTAGAGCGTGGAAAAATCCAGAGTCGCGAAGTAATCGTCCAGCGTTTCCGCGCGCCGAATCTGCATGACGGCGCCGTCTTCGCGCAGCAGCAACTCGGCGGATCGCAGCTTGCCGTTGTATTGAAAACCCATCGCCGAGCCGTGGGCGCCGGCATCGTGGATGACGAGCAGGTCGCCGGCGCAGATTTCTGGAAGTCGCCTGTCGATTGCAAACTTGTCGTTGTTCTCGCAAAGTGATCCGACCACATCGTAGGTGTGGTCTTGCGGTGCGGTCTCTTTTCCGAGCACCGTGATGTGGTGGTACGCGCCATACATGCCGGGGCGCATCAGATTGGACATGCAGGCATCGACACCGATGTACTGCTTGTAGGTGTTCTTGTGGTGAATCGCCTCGGTGACGAGATAGCCGTACGGTCCGGTGATACAGCGTCCGTTTTCCATGAAGATCTTCAGCGGATGCAGACCCGCCGGCACGATGATCTCCTGATAGGACTTTTCGATCCTGCGCCCGACCAGACCGATGTCGACGGCCTTCTCGCCGGGTCTGTAGGGAATGCCGATGCCACCGCCGAGGTTGACGAATTCAATTCTTACGCCCGGGTCGCGGGCGAGTTCCACGGCGAGGTCGAACAGCATCTTTGCCGTTTCGACAAAGAACTCTGGATTCAGCTCGTTCGAGGCCACCATGGTGTGCAGCCCGAAGCGGCGCACCCCCTTCGACTTCAATTGCCGGTAGCCCTCCACCAGCTGCTCGCGGGTGAAGCCGTACTTTGCTTCCTCCGGCTTGCCGATGATGACGTTCCCTTCGCGTAGCGGTCCCGGGTTGTAGCGCAGGCAAATTACCTCCGGCAAACCGGCGTGTTGTTCCAGATAAGGGATATGCGTGATGTCATCGAGATTGATGATTGCACCCAGTTTCTTAGCCTGGACGTACTCTTTCGCCTGAGTCTCGTTCGACGTGAACATGATGTCTTCGCCGGTGATTCCGACGCGCTCGCACAGCACCAGTTCTGCCAGGCTCGAGCAGTCGCCGCCCAGGTTCTCCTGCCCCAACACTTTCAGCAAGTGCGGATTCGGGGTGGCTTTGACTGCGAAATATTCCTTAAACGTGGCCCACGCGAACGCCTGGTTCAGCCGCCGGGCGCTTGCGCGGATCGCCGATTCGTCATAAATGTAAAACGGCGTCGGGTAATTGCGGGCGATCTCGCGGATGGCCTGTTCATCGAATGGAAGTGGCTTGTCGGTCATGATGGCTCGTAGTTCGGGGATGCGTTTCTCGGGATAACTGCCCGCGGGGCCGTGAGTGTACCTCGCCACGCCAGCGGGTGGCAATCCAACACCGTCGTATAACGCGGGTAGGCATGAGGCTTATTTGCCAACCACCGCCATCGAATCGGCGTCCGAAAAAAGGCAAGATTGAATTTCCAATCGTTCAATGCATGGACGGGAATCCCTGAACCAGATGCCGCGTTTCACATATGCCCGCCGCCGTCGCCGAGGTCGTACTTGTGATCCGGGCCGTTTTGCAGCATGCGCACGATGCCCGCCTTGTCGAAGAACACAGACATCATGGAATCCCAAATCCCGTTCTCCTTGAACGGATAGGACCAGGACTCCAGCTGCGAAGCCGTGTAGAAATGCGTTTCACTGGGCGCGCCCACGGTGCGCAAGACCTTTTCCTTGTCGGCTTCGCCCGGAACGATGGCTGCGAACTTCTGCATGCTCAGGACCTGCTCGAAGGAAACCAGCCTGCCATCAGGCCCGATCCGCGCCATGTCGGTGGTCTGCCCCATGGGCCCGTGCATATATTCGAGCAGGCGGCTCGCGCCGTCCTGGTAGACGTGGGTAGGCCGGCCGAGGCGCGCGACGACTTCCGCCTCGGATTGACCGGACTGAACCGGAGGTTGCGTGGCGCAGGCGCCCAAGCCTGCCAGTGCAATAACCACAAGCGCGATTCGCATCAGGCGGGACATGATCGCCGCCTAATTCGCTTCGGCGAGTTGCTTCAACGTGAAGGTGTAGCTCACCTTGTCCAGCGGTTTGTGGCATGCCAGGCACTCCGCCTGGTTCACGCCTGGACGGTGCTGCTTGTCGGTAGTGAACACCGCATAGTTCCAATCGCTGTTGCGCAGAATCTCGGGAATGTCCTTTCCCCAACCCGCGTCGCGCGCCATCGCAGTGTAGAACAACAGCTTGTCCGCGACGTAGTAACTGTCGCCGCCCATGGCCGGCTTGCCGTCGGCGCCGAGCTTTGCCGCATAGACTTCGGCGATCAGCACGGAGCCGTCCGGCAGAGGTTGGCCGCTCTTCGCCGCCGCCACCGCGGCCTTGTTGGCATAGTAGTAGCGCACTTGTTTGGTCGCCGGGAAGTTGATCGTGTAGTACTTAACGAAGCTGTCCTTGTAAGCCTCGGGGAAGTTCACCTGGGTCTTCGCCACATTAGGCAGCAAGGCCGACTTGATACCGGTCGCCGCGCCCGGTTGCGACGCGAAATAAGCGGCAACGTTGGAAATGTCGTCGGCGCCCAGTTGGGCCGCGATCGCGTTCATAATCTGATTCTTGCGCGTGCCCTCTTTGAGCGCCTTCAATTGCGCCTCGAGGTAGCCGGCGCGCTGCGCGGCGAGATTGGGTATGGCATCGCTCACGCTCACTCCATTTGCGCCGTGGCAGGCCGCGCAGACCGTGGCAACCTTGGCCCTGCCCGCTTCGACGTCGGCCGCCTGCGCGAGCGGCGCGAAGGCCAATGCAATGGACAATCCGAGCAATTGTTTCATGGTGTTCTCCTTTGGACGATGGCGTGGACAGCATGCGCTGCGATCAGCGCATTGGCAAACATTTCCCGCCGCGGGATTATTCCCGCGGCGACTATCTGCCTTTGCTCGAGCACGGGAATGGCGATCCACGTTCGGATCTCATTCAACCATCGTCATGTAAAATGACTTCGACATGAGATTAGCTGATCTTTGGGCGAAATACGGCAACAGCACGCTGAATCCGGATTCAGACGCAACGCAAGATCTGTTCATCTTCGGTATCACCGACGATTCCAGAGACGTTCGCTTCGGCTACCTGTTCTGCGCCCTGCCGGGCGCCAAGGAAGATGGCCTGGCGTTCTGCTCGCAGGCCGCGGCCAAAGGCGCGCAGGCCATCGCCGTGGCGGAAGGTACGCGCGACGAAGCCCTGGGCCTAAGCGAATACGAGCGCGAAAAGATCGTCGTACTGCGAGTCCGGGACATCCGGGCGTTCTATGCGCGAGTCGTTGCCGATTTTCATCCTGGTCGTCCAGCCACCGTTGCAGCCGTCACGGGCACTAACGGCAAGACCTCAACTGTGTGCTTCCTTCGCGACCTGTGGGGCGCAGACGGCCGCAGCGCAACCAGTCTGGGAACGCTCGGTCTCCAGTCCCGCGAACGTAGCCACTCCAGGCTTGAGGCCGGGCTTACCACCTATGATGCGAAAACACTGCACATCATGCTTGGCGAACTGGAGCGCACGCACGGCGTTACGCATCTGGCGATGGAGGCGTCGAGCCACGCACTCGATCAGCAGCGCCTGGCCGGCGTCACGTTTGATGCAGCGGGATTCACCAATCTCACCCAGGACCATCTCGACTACCACCTGTCGATGGAGGCCTACTTCCAAGCCAAAATGCGACTATTCAACGAACGGCTCAAGGCGGATGGCGTGGCTGTCATCAATACGCGCGACACCGCGGGTATTCAGATCGCCTCGGCATTGCAGTCAACAGGTACTCGCATCATCTCCTACGGCGAGGCAGGCAGCGGCACTGATCTTTTGTTGCGCGAGCGTATCCCGCATGCGCTGGGACAAACGCTGAAGTTAGCGGCCTTTGGTGCCGCCTATGAAGTTGAGGCGCCGGTGGCAGGTGCGTTTCAGGCGGAGAATATTCTATGCGCGCTCGGTTTGGCCGTAGCCACAGGCGTGCCTGTCGACCGCGCCATTGCCGCTATCGGAAACCTGTCGAGCGTACCGGGGCGCCTAGAACTCGCCGCCGTTCTTGCCAATCGAGCTGCTGTCTACGTGGATTACGCGCATACGCCTGATGCCCTGGACAACGTCCTGCGCAGCGTGCGCCCGCACGCAGGCGCGAATGGCAAGCTCCATGTGTTGTTCGGATGCGGCGGCGACCGCGATCCGGGCAAACGCCCCATCATGGGCCGCATTGCCGCACATCGCAGCGATTGCGTCTGGGTGACGGATGACAATCCACGCACCGAAGACCCGGACGCCATTCGTAGACAGGTTCTCTCCGGCGCTGCGGGCTCAAATCACGCGACAGACGCAGGTCCGCGTCGTGAAGCGCTGCAACGCGCGCTTTCCGCGTTGCGCGCAGGAGACGTCCTTGTCGTCGCCGGCAAGGGACATGAAGACTATCAGATCGTAATTGAACGCGACGCTGCCGGGCTGGCCCTGCGTGATTCCCGGGGACGCCCGCTGACAAAGAAGATTCCATTTTCTGACGCCAAGGTCATCCGTGAAATCATTGCGGCGCATTAACCCAAGCCCAACAGGAAGCTAGCATGGCCGCATTCTACGATGCCCGTGGCAATACCTATTTCGTAGCCTCGCCGGAGGAGATCGGCGGCTTCGCCGACATTGCGCGAACTGCGCCGGAAGCTGCCAGGACACGCGATCGTTGGGCACGGCGCGCGATCGAACGCATTTGCGGACGCCTGAACGTTCCCGCAGAGCTGGCTGCGAGCGGAGCAAAGAGGTACCGGTCGGATGGTTTGCTGGTGGGACCGTTCCAGGACGCGAATGCTTTCGCGCTGTTGATCGTTAACACCGACGGAACACTTGCGGAGCGCAGTGGCAACGGCCTGACCATTTTCTCGCAGTCCCTCGTCGACAGCGGACGCGCAAATCGCGCGGACGCGTTCCTTTTACGCGTCTATCACGACGCGCCTGGGTCGCCCTTCGTCGAAGCGAGGATAGAAGCGGATGAACGAGAGGGGCATCAAGGGTTTTGGATCGACATGGGCGTTCCGACCTACGGAATTGCGGCAGTCGGGGCGACACCCGAATACGTAGGGATTTCCGAATTCGAAAATCACAGAGTTGCGCGGGTCTTCGATCTCGAGAAGATCGAGGCGTCCTGGGCGTGCAGCCAGTTTGTCAACGTCGGGAATCCGCATTGCGTGACTTTCCTGAAGAGTCCGGACCTGTTGCCTACGACGGAGCAGCTTGGATCCGACGCGTGGATGCCGGGACTGAGCGCGATCGCGAACAGCACCGAGAGCGACGGCATACGCGGCGCGGGACGTCCGTGCAGGAACGGAATCAATCTGCAGTGGGCGTGCGTCACCGGTCCGGCCTGTATCGATGCGCGCGTGTTCGAGCGCGGCGAAGGGCCGACACTGTCTTCCGGCTCGAGCGCTACGGCCGTCGCGAGCGCGGCGCGCAAGCTGGGGTTGGTCGATGCGCAGAGCGTCGATGTTAGAATGCCGGGCGGCATCGCGCCTGTGCGATTCGATGAACGCGACGGGCGCCTCGCGCGCGTAATGTTGTTTGGCGAAGCGCAGCAAGCGCAACCACCTGCATAAAGGTTTCAACAGTCGATCATGACTTACATCAACGAGCACTACCTCAAGCTGACCGCCGGTTACCTGTTCCCTGAAATCGGCCGCCGGGTCAAGGCATTTACCGACGCGAACCCTTCCGCGGACGTCATTCGACTCGGCATAGGCGATGTCACCGAACCGCTTGCCCCTGCTGTTATCCAGGCGATGCATGCGGCCGTCGACGAACTTGCCGGGCGATCGTCGTTCCGTGGCTATGGACCCGAGCAGGGCTACGATTTCCTGCGCGAAGCGATCGCCAAACACGATTACCAGGCTCGGGGCGCGAATGTCGACGCGGACGAAATCTTCGTCTCGGACGGATCGAAATGTGACTCGGGGAATATCCTCGATGTCTTCGGCGAAGATAACGTCATCGCGGTGCTCGATCCGGTCAACCCCGTGTATGTGGATACCAACGGCAGGGCCGGGCGCACGGGTGCGGCCGATGCCAGCGGCCGCTATGCCGGCCTGGTCTACCGTCCGGTTACCGCCGACAACGATTTCGTTCCTGAACTTCCCAAGCAGCGGGTCGACCTGATATACCTGTGCTATCCCAATAACCCGACCGGCACGGTTGCCACCAGGGAGATGCTTAAGCGCTGGGTCGAATACGCGAAGAAAAACGGTTCAGTGATTTTGTATGACGCCGCCTATGAAGCGTACATCACCGACTCGGCCATTCCGCACTCGATCTATGAGATCGACGGCGCCAGGGATGTCGCGATCGAGTTCCGCAGTTTCAGCAAAACGGCCGGCTTTACCGGTGTGCGCTGTGCGTTTACAGTGATTCCAAAGGGCCTCAAGGGAAAGACGCGGGATGGCCGCGAAGTCGCGATCCATCCGCTCTGGAATAGACGGCATTGCACCAAATTCAATGGCGTCTCCTATCCGGTGCAACGCGGCGCCGCTGCGATTTACTCGCCCGAAGGCAGGAAGCAGGTGCAGGAAACCATTGCGTTTTACCTCGAAAACGCCGGGCTGGTGCGCGAAGCGCTGTCAAAACTGGGGATAAAGGTCTACGGCGGGGTTAACGCCCCTTACGTGTGGCTGAAAACCCCCGGCAATTTGAGCAGTTGGGACTTTTTCGACAAGCTGCTGCAAGACGCCCATCTGGTGGGTACGCCAGGGAGCGGTTTTGGCGCCTGCGGGGAAGGCTATTTCCGGTTGAGCGCCTTCAACAGCCGGGCCAATGTCGAAGAAGCGGGCAGGCGCTTCGCAAAAATCATGTAGCGCGAAACCGCAATCCCGCCCTCTATCAGCGTTTGGCCTCCAGTTGTTCCCAGCGCGACAAGGCCGAAGCCAGTTCGGCCTCGATGGCGGCAAAACGCAGGTTCAATTGCTTCACCTGCTCCGGCTGATCGCGGTACAGCGCCGCATTGGCCAGCGCCGCCGTGATATGCTTTTGTTCCTGCTCAATTGAATCTATTTTCAATTGTAATTCAGATAGTTCCCGCTCTTCCTTAAAGCTAAGTCCAGGTTTTGATTGTGCCGGTTTGACCGCATCTTTCCGGCTGGTGCCATCGATTTTCTGCCCGCGCCGGGTGGTTGGCGGCGCCGGTTTGGCAGGCGCCTTCGCGCGCTGCCAGTCACTGTAGCCACCGGCGTATTCCTTCCACCCCCCCTCGCCTTCGCTGGCGATGGTCTGCGTGACCACGTTGTCCAGGAATGCCCGGTCGTGGCTGACCAGAAACAGCGTTCCGGCGTAGTCCTGCAGCAGTTCCTCCAGCAATTCCAGGGTCTCGATATCCAGGTCATTGGTAGGCTCGTCCAGCACCAGCACGTTGGCCGGACGACTGAACAGCCGCGCCAGCAGCAGGCGGTTGCGCTCGCCGCCGGAAAGCGATTTCACCGGTGCGCGCGCGCGTTCCGGCGGGAACAGGAAATCGCCCAGATAGCTGATCACATGTTTGCGCGCGCCGTTGATTTCGACGAAGTCGCCGCCCACGCTGATGGTGTCAGCGAGCGTCGCCTCTTCGTCCAACGCCGCTCGGAACTGGTCGAAATAGGCGAAGTCCAGTTTCGTCCCCTGGCGCACCTGGCCCGTATCCGGTTGCAGCTCGTTCAGAATCAGTTTCAGCAAAGTGGTCTTGCCGCT
>QYQC01000116.1 GCA_007280315.1 Betaproteobacteria bacterium
GCATGGTGCGAAGGAAGGGACTCGAACCCCCATGCCGTAAGGCGCTGGAACCTAAATCCAGTGCGTCTACCAATTCCGCCACCCTCGCGCAGGTGTAATTTTACGCGATTTCCCCCTATACTGTCAGCCCAAGTTTTGCTAAATCCTCAAGAATTTCAAGCTAATGTCCGCAGGCCACTACGAGAATTTCCCGGTCGCCTCGGTGCTGCTGCCGTCCCACTTGCGCCATCCCATCGCGGTCATTTACCGCTTTGCGCGATCCGCGGACGACTTCGCCGACGAAGGTGATCTTCCAGCTGCCCAGCGGCTGGCGCAGCTCGACGGTTATCGTCTGGAACTCAAGGGTCTGGAGGCGGGTCTCGAATCACAGCAGCGGTTATTCGTCGACCTCGGACAGGTCGTGCGCCAGTACCGCCTGCCGCTTACCTTGTTTCACGACCTGCTCGACGCGTTTGCGCAGGACGTGGTCAAGAACCGCTATGCCGATTTCGCCCAACTCGAGGACTATTGCCGCCGGTCGGCCAACCCGGTCGGCCGGCTGTTGTTGCATCTGTTCGGCGCCGCAACCGGAGAAAACTTTCAACGATCGGATGCGATTTGCACCAGCCTGCAGTTGATAAATTTCTGGCAGGACGTGGGAATCGACTGGCATAAACACCGCGTCTACCTGCCCCAGGACGAGATGCAAACATTCGGTGTCAGCGAAAATCAGATTGCGCGCGGCGACGCCTCGGGTCAATGGCCGGCACTGATTGCGTTTCAGGTCGAACGCGCGCGCGCGTTGATGCGATCGGGAGCGCCGCTTGGGCACGCCCTGCCCGGGCGTGTGGGACTCGAAATCCGCACCATAGTGCAGGGCGGACTGCGCATACTCGAAAAAATAGACAAGGCCGGAGGCGACGTCTACCATCACCGACCTGTGCTGAAAGCTTACGACTGGCCGTTGCTGCTCCTGAGAGCCTTGACCGACTGATGGCACGCAGCCGCATGCACAGTAACGGCGATGTGACGCTTCTGAAACTGGAACGTGCGTGAATCCCGACGAATATTGTCAGCACAAGGCGGCACAGAGCGGATCGAGCTTCTATTACTCCTTCCTGTTTCTGCCGCCGCCGCGCCGACGCGCCATCACCGCGCTGTACGCGTTCTGCCGCGAGGTGGACGACATCGTCGATGAATGCGCCGATACCGGCGTAGCCCGCACCAAGCTGGCCTGGTGGCGGCAGGAACTCGCCCGCCTGTACGCCGGCGAGCCACAGCATCCGGTGGCGCGGGCGCTCGCCCCCGCCATCCAGCCCTTCGGCATCAAGCATGAATACCTGCTGGAGATCATCGACGGCATGGAAATGGATCTGAACCAGAACCGCTATCTCGATTTCGCGAACCTGGAGCAGTATTGCCACCGCGTTGCCGGCGTGGTGGGCCTGCTTGCCGCCTCGATCTTCGGCTACCGTGATGAACGCACGCTCGCCTACGCCCACACGCTCGGCCTCGCGTTTCAGCTGACCAATATCATCCGGGATGTCGGCGAGGACAGCCGCAACGGGCGCATTTATCTTCCCCTGAGCGAACTGCAACAATTCAACGTGAGCGCCGCCGACATCCTGCATGCGCGCCAGAACGAGAATTTCGTAAGTCTGATCGCATTCCAGATCGAACGCGCCGAGCGCTTGTACAGCGAGGCCTACGCACAGCTGCCGCGGATCGACCGCAAGGCGCAACGGCCGGGTCTTATCATGGCGGCAATTTACCGCACCTTGCTGCGGGAAATCGCCGACGACGGCTGCAAGGTGCTGAGTCAGCGCACGGCGTTGACACCGGTGCGCAAGCTGTGGATCGCATGGAAGACCTGGATCACGGCGTAAACGTCGCCGTCATCGGCGCCGGCTGGGCCGGCATGGCGGCCGCGGTGACGTTGGCACAGACGGGGACCCGGGTCACCGTGTTCGAAGCGGCGCGGCACCTGGGCGGCCGCGCGCGTACGGTCGAACTCGAAGGCATAGATCTGGACAACGGCCAGCACATCCTCATCGGCGCCTACGTTGAGACGCTGCGTCTGATGCGCGCGGTCGGCGCCGATCCGAAGCAGTTGCTGCTGCGCCAGCAGCTCGCCATAGAATATCCCGGGGCGTTTCGCCTGCGCGCACCGCGGCTTCCAGCGCCACTTCATTTGCTCGCCGCGCTGATGACTGCCAACGGGCTGGCCTGGACCGAGCGCATCGCCGCCATGCGCTTCATGACAGCGATGCGCGGCAACAACTATCGCATCGCCGCCGACATGCCGGTTGCCGAGCTGCTGGCGCAACACCGACAAGGCGGCGCGCTCGCACGCTATTTGTGGGAACCGCTGTGCGTGTCTGCGCTCAACACCCCGGCCGCTGCCGCATCGGCGCAGACCTTCCTCAACGTGGTGCGCGACGGGCTGGATGGTCCGCGCGCGAACAGTGATTTTCTCATTCCGCGCACCGATCTGGGCCGGCTGTTTCCACTGCCAGCCGCGGATTTTGTGCGTGATCACGGGGGCTCGATACGGCTGGGAACACCGGTGCGGGCGCTTACGGAAAGCGCGGATGGCTTCGTTCTGGACACCGGTCCGGAGCGTTACAGCCATGTCATTCTTGCCGTGGCGCCGCATCAGCTCGATGTCCTGCTCGATTGTTTTCCGGCGCTTGCAGCAGTCCGACAGAGCATCGTTGCCTTCGCTTACGAACCGATTTACACCTGCTATTTGCAATACCCGCCTTCTGTGACGATGCCGCAGCCAATGACCGGTTTTGACGGCGGCAGCATTCAGTGGATATTCGATCGCGGTCGGATCAACGGCACAGCGGGTCTGCTGGCAGCGGTGATCAGTGCGCGCGGCGCGCATCAGGATTTTTCTCAGGATGCGCTGGCTGAAGCGATCCACCGCGAATTGGTCGCGTTCCTGCCAGATATTCCTTCGCCACTCTGGTCGCGCGTCATCGCCGAAAAGCGCGCTACCTTCTCCTGCCGCCCCGGGATTGCGCGGCCGTCGAACCGGACACCTGTTGATCGCCTTTACCTCGCGGGCGACTATACTGCCAGCGACTATCCGGCCACACTGGAATCGGCGGTGCGCAGCGGCGTGCGAGCGGCCGGCCTTGTGCGCCTGCGCTAGCGCAGGCGCGCGACCGCGTCCTCGACCCGGTCGCAGGCGACGATTTCCAGCCCGCTTATCGCCTGCCGCGGAACATTGGCCTTGGGAATGATCGCCTGCGTAAACCCAAGCTTGGCCGCCTCGCGCAGACGTTCCTGTCCGCGCGGCGCCGGGCGGATCTCCCCTGCCAGTCCTACCTCGCCGAACACCACCAGTTTCTGCGGCAGCGGTTTCGCTCGCAGCGAAGACACGATAGCAAGCAGCACGGCAAGATCGGCGGCGGGTTCGCTGATTTTTACGCCGCCAACCGCATTGACGAACACGTCCTGGTCGAAACAGGCGACTCCCGCGTGCCGGTGCAGCACGGCCAGCAGCATAGCCAGCCGGTTCTGCTCCAGTCCCACCGAGAGACGGCGCGGGTTAGGCGCGTGCGCCTGATCCACCAGGGCCTGAATTTCCACCAGCAAGGGTCGCGTGCCTTCCTGCGTCACCAGCACACAGGAACCCGGCACCTGGCCGTCGTGCCGCGACAGGAAAAGTGCCGACGGGTTGGACACTTCCTTCAATCCCTTGTCGGTCATGGCAAATACGCCGAGCTCATTTACCGCGCCGAATCGATTCTTGAAAGCCCGTACCAGGCGAAAGCTTTGCTGCGTATCACCTTCGAAATAGAGCACGGTATCGACGATGTGCTCCAGCACCCGCGGCCCGGCGAGCGCGCCCTCCTTGGTCACGTGGCCGATGAACACGATGATCATGCCGGTCTGCTTGGCCATCCGCGTCAACTGCGCCGCGCATTCCCGCACCTGCGCCACCGACCCCGGCGCAGAGGACAGCGCTTCCGAATAAAGCGTCTGAATCGAATCGATGACCACGATTTCCGGCCTGGCGCCGGCCAGGACGTCCTGGATTTTTTCCAGATTGATCTCCGCCAGCAACTGCAGCCCGCCGCAATCCAGCCCGAGGCGTGTGGCGCGCAGTGCCACCTGCGCCGCCGACTCCTCGCCGCTGACATAGACCGCCCGATGTTTTGCACTCATGGCGGCGAGCGCCTGCAGCAGCAGCGTCGATTTGCCTATCCCCGGATCGCCACCGATCAGCACTACCTGCCCCGCGACCAATCCTCCGCCCAGCACGCGATCGAATTCCCCGACTCCGCTGGGCAGGCGCGGCGCTTCGCGCGCACTGACCTCGGACAATATCTGCAGCTTGGATGCGGCGGCGACGCTGTTGTAGCGGTGCGTCGACGCCGTCTCGGCGGCGGTTTCGGTCAGCGTGTTCCAGGCGGCGCAACTCGGGCACTGGCCCTGCCATTTTGGCGCGCTGCCGCCGCACTCGGTGCACGTGTATATGGATTTGGATTTAGCCACGTTCGGGTTCCGTCATTGCCTCACGCCCGGTAGTCGGCCAATACCTGGAGTCGGAACTGCGCACCGCTGAGGTCCTTGCCGATTCACGACTCGAACGCTGAGCGCGGCAGGCCGCTTTGCCGGATGATCGATTGCAGCGTGCCAATCTTCAGCTCGTCATGATCGGGCACCGGAACCGTGGTGCTACCAGCAGCGGTGCGACGTTGCATCACCACATGGCTGCCGCGCCTTCTCACCTCCACGAATCCGAAGCGCGCGAGAATCCTGCAGACTTCCTTGCCTGAGAGAACGGCAAGCCTAGCCATGCACCGCTTCGAAACGGGTCACGTAGATTTCGCCGTGCTGCCGCTTTGCGACTTCCGCCGGATCGGCACATTCGACAAACAATTCCACAGCCTCTTTCAGGTTCGCAGTCGCCTGCTCAATGCTCTCGCCTTGGCTGGCGACGTCGAGTTCAGGACATAGCGCCACATAAATATCGCCTTCCTTTTCCACAATTGCTGTATAGCTGTGCATTGTCATGATGACCTCTATTTAAGATTGAACGGCACCAGTATCGGCATCGTTGTCGTCCTTTAAGGGCAGAATCATACCGCGCTTTCAGACCTCCACGACCGGCACTCGCGCAGCCAATGCGCACAGCAATTCGTAACTGACCGTGCCGGCACAGGCGGCGACTTCGTCCGCCGGCAGCCCCTCGCCCCACAGCGTTACCGGCGTGCCGACCCGGGCGTCCTCGATAGCGCTCAGGTCGACGCATAGCATGTCCATGGATACACGCCCCACGGTGTGCGTGCGCCTGCCGGCGACGAAAACCGGCGTGTTACGGTCATGGTAGCCGGGCGCATGGCGCGGATAGCCGTCGGCATAGCCGCAGGCCACCACGCCGATGCGCATCGGCCGCCTGGCCTCGAACGTGCCGCCGTAGCCGACGCGGTCGCCCGGCTTGAGTTCCTGCAGTGCGATGATTTCGCTTGCAAGCGTCATCGCCGGCTGCAATCCCAGCGCATCGGCGCTGACGTCGGCGAAAGGCGAACAGCCATAGAGCATGATGCCAGGCCGCACCCAGTCGGCATGGGATTCCGGGTAGCGCAGAATCGCGGCGGAGTTGGCCAGCGTCGCCTCGCCTTTCAGCCCGGCCGTGCACTCGACAAATCGCGCCATTTGTGCGGCGACTCCAGAAGCGCCATCGGCATCGGCAAAGTGGGTCATCAACGCAATCGCCGCGACTCTGCCGCTCGCTTGAAGCCGGCTATAGGCGTTGCGCGCCAGGGCGGGGGCAATTCCCAGGCGATTCAATCCGGTATTCAGCTTGAGCACTACTGCTACCGGCGCAGACAGTCGGGCGCTTTCGAGCATGAGTATCTGCTCGTAATCGTGCACCACCAGCGACAGCGCGTGGCGATCGACTTGCACCAGATCCGCCGGCTCGAACACACCTTCGAGCAGCAGAATGGGTTTGGATATCCCCGCCTCGCGCAGACGCACCGCCTCGTCCAGATCCAGCAATGCATACCCATCGGCGTCGTCCAGGGCCTGCACAACACGCAACAGGCCGTGGCCGTAAGCATTGGCTTTGACCACCGCCCAGACTCTGGATTTCGGCGCATGTCGCCGCGCGACGCCGAGGTTGTGCTTCAGCGCCGACAGGCTGAAACCTGCGTGGATAGGGCGCGGCATCTACCCCGCCGGATATTCCGGGTCGCTGAACACGCGATTACGCCTTGCCAGTAGACTTCAGCCTGCCCTTTGAGAACTCGACGAAGCTGGTGACCAGGCGCGAACGGAATTTCTCCTTCGGGTAGACCAGCGAGAGCGTGCGCGTAAGGCGGGGCGAGAGCGGCAGCGCAACCAGCACGCCGAGCTGCTTTTCCTTGGCCACTATCACCTTGGACATGATGGCAAATCCCAGGCCGGTTTCAACCACACCCTTGATCGCATCCGGGCTTCCGAGTTCCATCACCGTGTTCATCGCAGCCGCGGAAAGTCCAGCGCGCTCAATGTAGACGTCGGTCACCTCTCGCGTACCCGACCCCGGTTCGCGGCTGATGTAGGCATGCTGCATCAGCTGCTTCGGCGTCACTGCTTTCAGCTTGGCCAACGGATGTGCCGGTGAACACACCACCTGCAACTCATCCTCGCAGCAGTCTTCGGTGAAAAGGCCGGGAAGCCGCGACGGCGCCTCGATCAGTCCGATATCCAGGCTGTGCGCCGCCACGCCATGTTCGATGGTCTCGGAGTTCGCCACTGTCAGTCGCGCCTTTACCCCGGGATACATGCCTTTGAATTCTCCCAGCACCCGCGGCAACATGAATTCGGCGATGGTCATGCTCGCGCCGATCAGCAACAACCCCTGTACTTCGCCGGTCAGCTCGCTCACGCGCGTGTCGAGTTCGGCTGAAAGCGAGAGGATGCGCTCTGCATATTCCAGAACCACATCGCCTGCGGCGGTAAGCGATATCTTGCCGTGCCCTCGATCGAACAGGCGCGTGTTGAAATGCTCTTCCAGCTGCTTGATCTGAAATGTCACCGCCGGCTGCGTCATGAACAGCGTCTCGGCCGCCTTGGTGAAGCTGCTCTGCTTGGCCACCGCATGAAAGACCTGTAATCGTCTGTCTGCCATCTCCGAGTCCGTCCGATCAATTGTTTCCTGTATTATCCCGCCTCATTGAATCATAAATTGCCATTCAAGAACAGCTGATGATCATTCTTCGCGATTCCGGGCAGTGCCATGGTATAAAGCGCCCTGCTCCGATTACGACATCTGATTCAAGCATATCCCATAGATGAACCGCGGTTTCTACACTGTCATGGCAGCGCAGTTTTTTTCGTCGCTAGCCGACAATGCATTGCTGATCGCGGCGATCGCGCTGCTATTCGAACTGAACGGCCCGGCGTGGATGACGCCGTTGCTGAAATTTTCCTTCACCGTCTCCTACGTGGTGCTCGCAGCTTTTGTCGGAGCCTTCGCCGACTCCCTGCCCAAAGGCAAGGTGATGTTCATCACCAACGCGATCAAAATGGTCGGCTGCGGGCTGATGTTTTTTTACGATTACTTTGCTCTGCTCGGTATCGGCTCGCATCTCGTCGTACTTGCGTCCTATGCCGTGGTCGGCCTCGGCGCCGCCGCCTATTCCCCGGCCAAATACGGCATACTCACCGAAATGCTGCCGCCGCGGCAGCTGGTGATCGCCAATGGCTGGATCGAGGGCCTCACCGTCACCTCCATCATTCTCGGTACGATGCTCGGCGGCGCGCTCATCGACCCCAGGGTTTCATCGCTGCTGCTTTCGATCGATCTTCCGCGCATCGAAACCGGCATAGACACAGCGCCTGAGGCGGCGATTCTGGTGATTTCCCTGTTTTACCTGATTGCCGCGGTGTTCAACCTGCGCATCCCGGATACCGGCGCGCGCTACCACCGCCAGTCGCACAACCCGGCGGTGATGGTCCGGGATTTCGTCAGCTGCTTCACCACGCTGTGGCGCGACAAGTTGGGACAGATCTCGCTCGCCGTAACCACGCTCTTCTGGGGTGCGGGCGCCACTCTGCAGTTCATCGTGCTCAGATGGGCGGAGCGCCGGCTGGACATGCCGCTGAGTCAAAGCGCGATTCTGCAAGGGGTGGTTGCCGTAGGCGTTGCGCTGGGCGCAGTGCTCGCCGGGCGCTTCGTCCCATTGAAGTACTCCCTGCGCGTGCTGCCGGTAGGCGCAGCGATGGGCTTTGCCGTCATGTCGCTGATTTTCGTGACCTGGATGCCGCTGGTCTATTTCCTGCTGGTACTGGTGGGCGCGCTGGCGGGCTTTTTCGTCGTTCCGATGAATGCGTTGTTGCAGCATCGGGGTCACGTTCTGCTGTCCGCCGGGCATTCGATCGCAGTGCAGAACTTCAATGAAAACCTGAATATTCTGCTGATGCTGGCGCTATACGCGCTGATGATTCACGCCAATTTCGGCATTAACACCATTATTGTAATTTTCGGCACGTTCGTCATTCTCGCCATGCTGCTGGTGATCGTGCTGCACCGACACAATCAGAGCCGGGAAGACTCGCTGCACCTCATTGGCATCGAGAAACACTAGTTCCGATAGGCGTAGCGCGCCAATCGATCAGCGGACTTCCTTCGCGATTTCGACGGTCAGTCCCGTAGTGCCGGGGTGCACTGACTTGCTCGCCCCCTCAAGATCACCACGCTCGGGAGTTACGTTTCCCGATTTCGATACCCGCGCGGCTACCACGACTTCGCTGAAATCGGAAAGTTTCGCCGCCTGACTCATCGCCATCGAGTCGTCGAACGAAAACGCGAACGGCAGATCCTTCACCTTGATGCGCACCGCGGCAAGCGGCATGCGCGAACCCTGAGCCGGCCGCGCCAGCACGAATACCGTATCCTCGGGCGCGGCGCGCGCAGCGAGCGCCGGCGCAAGCCTGATCGTTCCGCTCAGACGGACATCCCTGGCCGCGGCGGGTGCAGGCGCATCCGCCGCCTTCGGTTTGCCGCCCTGGCCCGCCTTGGTTGTCAACACGGAGGACTTCGGCGCGCCCCCCTGCTTATCCTCCGCGTCCTTGATGCTGGCACGAACCGAATTGCCCATTTCGGAATCCGCCGGCAGCAACGGCAAAATGCGCTTCCAGTATTCGCTCGCCTTGGCAAAATTCTGTTTTTCGAATTCCACGGACCCTGCCAGCGCCAGGGCTTTGAGATTATTGCCATCCGCCTGCAGCGCGCGTTGAATCAGTTCTTCCGGCTTGCCCTCCAGCTTCTGCCCCTGCGCCATGGCGAGGCTGTCCGCGTAATCGGCCAGCAGCTGCGCATCCTGCGGAAATCTCGCCGCGGCCTTGGCGTAGGCGGCGGCGGACTGCTCGAAACGCCCGAGCGCGCCGTAGGTGCGCGCCAGCATTACCCAGCCTTCGATATCGTCGGGGTTCGTCTCCAGCCGTTGTGCCAGGGTCGTAACCATGGCCTCGATCTGCGCCTGCGTCACTGCATGCGGCGCGGCCTGCGCCGCGTTCGCCCGGTTCGGGTCCAGCCCCTGCGGGCTGCCCAACACGAGATAAACCGCTACCGCAATAACCGGCACTGCAACGGCCAACACTATCGCCGTCACCGTGGAGCGCGCGTCGGGCCGTGCCGCGACTGCCGTATCCATGTTGGAGGATCCCTCAAGCAATCCACGCTGCAGATCACCACGGGCGGCCTCCCACTGGTCACGACCGATGGTCCCCGCGGCCAGGTCGGCATCGAGTTCGCCAAGTTGATCGCGAAATACGGTCAGGCTGGAATCCGCACGAGATGCAGACGCTCCCGCCTTGCGGCGCCGGCGCAGCAGCGGCGTGACCAGGAGCACAAGTGCCAATGCCGTCAGCAGCGCCGCATACACCCAGAACAGGGTCATGGCTTGTCCTTCGGCGCGTCGAGAAGCGTGCGAAGGCGCGCCTCCTCGTCTGCGTTCAGTGCCTGCTCCGGCTCCGAGCGCCGGCGCCGCGAAATGTAATAGTACAGTCCGACCAGGGCGCCAAGCATGAGCACGAACGGCCCTATCCACAGCGCCAGCGTGGTCGCCTTCATTGGCGGTTTATAAAGTACAAAATCACCGTAACGCGCCACCATGTAGTCGATGATTTTCGCTTCGCTTTCGCCCTGTTTCAGTTTCTCCCTGACCTGATTCTTCAGGTCGATGGCGAGTTCGGCGTGCGAATCGGCGATAGTCTGGTTCTGGCACACCAGGCAGCGCAGCTCCGACGCCAGCGCCATCACCCGCTGTTCCAGCAGGGGATCCGCCGCTGCCGGTGGCGCTTCCTTGGCGAGCGCGGAGCCGGCCAGGATCAGCCCTGCCAGCAAAGCGGGCAATCTACCCATTTGTGTTCAACTCCTTCACCAGGGGCAGGATTTTGTCGCGGATGACTTCCGGCGTGACGATGCCGATGCGTTTGTATCGAATCACGCCGGCTTTGTCGATGACATAGGTCTCCGGAACGCCGTACACGCCGTAATCGATGCCGATGCGACCGTCGCGATCGTAGGCGGAAAGCTGGTAGGGATTGCCGAAACGCGCCAGCCAGGCAATGCCGTCGGCGCGCTCGTCTTTGTAGTTGAGGCCATAGATCGGCAC
>QYQC01000045.1 GCA_007280315.1 Betaproteobacteria bacterium
ATACCAGTCCGTGCCCTGCACCTCGACCCGGCGCTCGCCGAGGGAGTAAACGCCCATGTTGGTTCCTCGAAAAATAGCCGCGGGAATGATAACAGATGCACTCACCTGCTATGATGGCGGCCGAAAATGAAACCCGACACCTCCGTCTTTCTCGACATTCGCGGCCTGCGCTACCACTGCCGCGTGTGGGGCGAGACCGCCCAGCCGAAGCTATTCATGTTGCACGGCTGGATGGATGTATCGGCTTCGTTCCAGTTTCTGGTCGATGCGCTGACATCCGAGTGGCAGGTGATCGCACCGGACTGGCGCGGCTATGGCCTGTCCGCCTGGGGGCCCGCAGATTGCTATTGGTTCCCGGATTACATGGGGGATCTGGACCAGGTGCTGGCGCACTTCGAGCCGGATCGGCCGGTCACGCTGATTGGTCACAGCATGGGCGGCAATATCGCCAGCATGTATGCAGGGGTGCGCCCCGGACGCGTGGCGCACCTGGTTAATCTGGAAGGTTTTGGCATGAGCCGCAGCGAGGCGGTTAAGGCGCCCGAGCGCTATGCCAAATGGATGGCGCAGCTGGCTGACAAACCGGGGTTTCGCGACTACGCCGATTTCGCGGACCTGGCCGCGCGCATGCGCACCGGCAATCCGCGCTTGTCGCAATCGCGTGCCCTGTACCTGGCGCAGCACTGGGGTGGCATTAACGCCGCCGGACGGGTCGAGTTGCGTAGTGATCCGGCGCACAAGTTGATCAACCCCGTTGCGTACCAGCTGGAGGAGGCGATGGCCTGCTGGCGCAACGTTTCGGCGCCGGTGTTGTGGATCGATGGCGCCGAATCGAAAACCATGGAGCGCATGCGCATCAATGCAGGTGATCACGACGCGCGCAAGGCCTGCTTTCGCAATATCAGCGCGCACACGCTGGCCGACGCCGGACACATGCTGCATCACGACCAGCCGGAGCGGCTTGCCGCGCTGATCGAGGCGTTTCTGCGCACCGGTTAGACGCCGCCGGCGCTCCTCGCGCCGGAGCGTCGCAGACGGCGTGTTAAAATCGCCGTCGGATGCAACCCCTGCTCAATTACGATCTGCATTGCCACTCCACGGCTTCGGACGGATTGCTCGCGCCGGCCGAGCTGGTTCGGCGAGCGCTCGCCAACGGCGTCGACGTTCTCGCGCTTACGGATCATGACGAAATCTCCGGACTGACCGAAGCGCGCGATCAGGCGGCGGCGCTCGGCCTTCGATTTGTCGACGGTGTCGAGGTTTCGGTCAGCTGGGGCGGGACCACGATCCATGTTCTTGGCCTGAACATTGATCCCGGCAATGCGCAGTTGCAGCAAGGTCTGCACGGCATACGCGAGGGCCGGCGCGAACGCGCGAAAAAAATGGCCGAGGACTTGGAGCGTGCCGGAATTCCCGGGAGCCTCGAGGGCGCCTATGCCTATGTGGACAATCCGAATCTAATCGGTCGCACGCATTTCGCCCGTTTCCTGGTTGAAAAGCGCTACGTCAGCGACGTCAAGAGCGCTTTCCAACATTACCTGGTGAGCGGCAAGCCCGGCTATGTGCCGCACCAATGGGCTACGCTGGAAGACGGCCTCGCCTATATCAAAGCCGGAAGCGGCGTTGCAGTAGTCGCGCACCCGGGGCGTTACAAGCTCACGCGCACCGAGATGCGAAAATTCCTGGGTGAATTCAAGGACGGCGGCGGAACCGGCATCGAGGTGGTGACCAGCAGCCATACGGCCGAGCAATTCCTTGAGTACGCGATTCTCGCCGGCGAATTCGGTTTCCTCGCTTCGCGCGGTTCGGATTTTCATGGTCCGGGCGAGTCGCGCGTTGATCTTGGACGGCTGCCCAGCCTGTCGGCCGATCTCAAGCCGGTCTGGCACGATTGGTGAAAACAGCGCACCGGATTTTGATTCGCTTGCACTCATCTTCCCCGCAGCTGGTTTCAAATGTCGCAGTATTTCGCCGTTCATCCGACCCATCCGCAGCCGCGCTTGATCGCGCAGGCCGCTGCAATCATTCGTGCTGGAGGCGTGATCGCCTATCCGACCGATTCCTGCTACGCCATCGGCTGCCATATCGGCGACAAGGATGCGATGCAGCGGCTGCGCCGGATACGTGAGATTGACGACAAGCATCACCTGACGCTGATGTGCCGCGACCTGTCGGAGATCGCCACCTACGCACAGGTGGACAACGTGCAATACCGGTTGCTGAAAAAACTGACGCCGGGAAGTTACACCTTCATTCTGCGCGCCAGTCGGGAGGTGCCGCGGCGCCTGCTGCATCCGCGGCGCAAGACCATAGGGATGCGGGTACCGGAGCATGCGGTCGCGCATGCGCTGCTGGCGGACCTGGGCGAGCCGTTGCTGTCAGCCACACTCAGTTTGCCGGGGGATGCGCTGCCGCTCAATGATGGAGAGGAAATTCGCGCACGCCTGGAGCATGTGCTCGATCTGGTACTGGATGCCGGTTCCTGCGGTATTGATCCGACCACCATGGTCGACCTGACCGGTCCGGTACCGGAATTGCTGCGGCCGGGAAAGGGAAGTCTGGAAGCTTTCGGGTTCGACGCCCGAGTCTGATAAAATCCTCGTTTTTAAATTGTTGGGTCGATGGAATTCAATCTCGTCCAGAAAATCGCGATTTACGCGTTGCCGGTTATTTTTGCGATTACCCTGCACGAAGCCGCGCATGGGTTCGTAGCGAGACATTTTGGAGACAATACCGCCTACGTGCTCGGCCGTGTCAGTCTCAATCCGTTGCGCCATATCGATCCGGTCGGGACGGTGCTGGTGCCGCTGTTGATTCTGGTCACCAGCAGCTTGCTCGGTTCGGGCGGCATTTTGTTCGGCTGGGCCAAGCCGGTTCCGGTGAATTTTTCCGGGCTGCGCCATCCCAAGCGGGACATGCTTTGGGTGGCGGCGGCCGGACCCTTCGCCAACTTGTTGATGGCACTGCTGTGGGCACTTTCGCTCAAGTTCGCACTGGTCGCGCCGCATAACGCGTTCACGCTGCCGCTTAGCCTGATGGCCGAGGCGGGGGTTACCGTAAACCTGGTATTGATGCTGCTCAACCTGCTGCCTATTTTGCCCCTGGACGGCGGTCGCATTGCGGTGAGTCTGCTGCCCAACCGTCTGGCTTACAGTTTTTCACGCCTGGAGCCTTACGGATTTCCGATACTGCTGCTGCTGCTGTTTACCAATCTGCTCGGCGCGATTCTCAACCCCATGGTGCGGGTATCGATCCAGATGATCGAGACACTGTTCCAACTTTAGGGAACCAATCCTATGTACGAGCAACGCGTCGTCTCGGGCATGCGCCCCACCGGGAGCTTGCACCTGGGCCATTTTCACGGTGCTCTGAAGAATTGGGTCAGACTGCAAAGCGAATATCCGTGCCTGTTCTTCGTCGCTGACTGGCATGCGCTGACGACGCACTACGACACGCCAGAGGTGATCGAGCAGAGCGTATGGGACATGGTTATCGACTGGCTTGCCGCCGGCATCGATCCGTCGCGCGCGACGCTGTTCATTCAGTCGCGGGTACCGGAGCATGCGGAATTGCATACGCTGTTGTCGATGATCACCCCACTGGGATGGCTGGAGCGCGTTCCCAGCTACAAAGATCAACAGGAGAAACTGGCGGAGCGCGATCTGGCGACCTACGGATTTCTGGGTTACCCGTTGCTGCAGAGCGCCGATATCCTCATGTATCGCGCCGCCTGGGTGCCGGTGGGCGAGGACCAGGTTCCGCACGTCGAGTTGACGCGCGAAGTGGCACGCCGCTTCAACCATGTTTTCGGACGCGAAGCGGGCTTTGAGGACAAGGCCAAGGCCGCGGTGAAAAGACTCGGCAGCAAGAAAGGCAGGCTGTATAACGAACTGCGCAACCGCTATCAGGAGCAGGGCGACGAGGGCGCGCTGCAGGCAGCGCGGGCGCTTCTGAATGAGCAGCAGAATTTGTCGATGGGCGACAAGGAGAGGCTGTTCGGCTTTCTCGAAGGTGGCGGACGCATGATCCTGGCCGAACCGCAGGCGCTGCTTACGGATTCTTCCAAGCTGCCGGGACTGGATGGGCAGAAAATGTCCAAGTCGTACAACAATACGATCACCCTGCGCGAGGATGCCGCCACGGTGACGAAGAAGCTGCGCACCATGCCCACCGACCCGGCCAGGGTAAAGCGCAACGATCCGGGTGATCCGGACAAATGTCCGGTATGGCAACTGCACCTGGTATATTCAGATGAAAAAACAAAGGCGTGGGTGCAGCACGGCTGCAGGAGCGCGGCATTCGGCTGTCTGGAATGCAAGCAGCCGCTAATTCAATCCATTCTGGCCGAACAGGCGCCGATGCGCGAGCGCGCCCAACGCTATCTGGACGATCCGACTCTGGTAAAAAGCATCGTTGCCGACGGCTGCGAACGGGCGCGCGCCTATGCAGCCGAGACCATGCGCGACGTGCGCGAAGCGATGGGATTGAACTACACGTGATCGAAACCGCCGCGGCCAACGACGCACCCCAGGATGAGGTGGCAGGCGCATCAGGCGTGTTACCGCCCCTAGCCCGGGCGGCGGAATCGCGTGTGGCGACGGTGCGCGGCGAAGCCATGCTGGAAATGCCGCTGGATTTGTATATTCCGCCGGACGCGCTCGAAGTGTTCTTCGACACCTTCGAAGGTCCACTCGATCTACTGCTCTATCTCATCCGCAAGGCGAACATCGACATCCTTGATATTCCGATGGCACGGCTCACCGAGCAGTACCTGGAGTACGTGGAACTGATGCGCCGGCGCAATCTGGAGCTTGCCGCCGAATACCTGCTGATGGCGGCGCTGCTGATGGAAATCAAGTCGAGAATGCTGCTGCCGCGCCCGCGCACCGTGCTCGACGACGAAGATGATCCGCGCGCCGAACTGGTGCGCCGCCTGGTGGAATACGAGAATATGAAGCTGGCTGCGCACAAGCTCGATGCGCTCCCGGTGCTGGGGCGTGACTTCCTCACGCTGGAGGTATGGATCGAGCAGGCCGCGGTGCAGCGCCTGCCGCAGGTGCGTACCGAGGATCTGATCGCGGCCTGGCAGTCTCTGCTGATGCATGCGCGCATGACCCAGCATCACAAAGTGACGCGCGAGGAGTTGTCGGTGCGTGAATTCATGTCCGCCATCCTGCGCCGTTTGCACGGAGGCCAGTTTGCCAATTTCACCTCGCTGTTCGAGGTGGGCAAGGGTGTGGCGGTGGTCGTGGTGAGTTTTCTTGCGCTGCTGGAACTGGTGCGCGAGAGCTTGATCGAAGTGACCCAGTCCGAGCCCTATGCTCCAATCTACGTAAAGCTTGCCCATGCTCAATCCGAATGATGTCAAGACCGTTCTCGAAGCCGCGCTGCTGGCGGCGCAGGAACCGCTCGCGCTCGCCGACCTCAAGCGGTTGTTTGAGGAGGAAATCGGCGCGGACACACTGCGGCGACTGCTCGACGAACTGCGCGAAGGTTGGCAGGGCAGGGGCGTTGAGCTGGTGAATCTGGCGAGCGGATGGCGTTTTCAGACGCGGCCTGAGTTTCAGCAGTATCTGGAGCGCCTGTCACACGACAAGCCACCGCGCTATTCGCGCGCGGTGATGGAAACGCTGGCGATCATCGCCTACCGTCAGCCGGTGACGCGCGGCGATATTGAGAACATTCGCGGCGTGACCGTGTCCACTAACGTGATCAAAAGCCTGGAGGCGCGCGGCTGGATCGATACCGTGGGTTTTCGCGATGTTCCGGGCCGGCCAGCTTTGTATGCGACCACTAAGAATTTTCTCGATGACCTGGGCCTGCGTTCGCTGCAGGAATTGCCACCGCTGGAACAAATAAGCAGCACCCTCGATCTTGCCCCGCAAATATCCTCCAGCGAACAATCGACCGCGGCCGCAGAAGACGCCGCGCCGGTCTCCGCCGCCGACTAGCGCGCCTGCGACCTCGGACAAGCTGCACAAGGTGCTGGCTGGCGCCGGGCTCGGCTCGCGCCGCGAAATGGAGCAATGGATAGCCGCAGGCCGAGTCAGCGTCAATGGCGAGCCGGCGGGAATAGGCACACGTGTCAGCGCCGATGATCGGTTGCAAGTCGACGGCCGGCCGGTGCGGCTGAAGCGCAACGCGACGGTGCGTGTATTGCTCTACCACAAGCCAGTCGGAGAAATCGTCAGCCGGGACGACCCGGATGGCCGACCCGAGGTGTTTGACAAGCTGCCGCGGCTGCGCGCGGCGAAATGGGTCGCGATCGGGCGGCTGGATTTCAATACCAGCGGTTTGCTCATATTCACCACTTCCGGCGAACTTGCCAACCGGCTGATGCATCCGCGGCATAGCATCGAGCGCGAGTATGCGGTGCGCGTCTTGGGCGAATTGCGCGAAGATCAGATCCAGGCCTTACGCACCGGGGTGCCGCTTGCGGACGGGGAGGCGCATCTGGACAGCATTGCGGACGCCGGCGGGCAGGGCAGCAATCACTGGTACAACGTCGTGCTTTCCGAAGGACGAAATCGGGAAGTAAGGCGCCTGTTCGAGGCGCTGAATCTGACGGTGAGCCGTCTGATGCGGGTGCGCTTTGGCCCGATTGCACTGCCGTCGCACCTGAAGCGCGGTCAGATGCGCGAACTGGACGACGCCGAAATCGCACGCCTGTACGCCGCGCTGGAGTTCCAGACTCCACCTATGGCACCCAAATCCGCCGCTGCGCGGCCGGCGCATGCGGAAGCCCGCGGGCCGGGACGCCGGCGCCGCTGATTCGCTGTAGAACCTAGCTAAACTTTCCAAGCTAAGCATCACATCGCCAAGGACAAAACGGATTGTTCATGGCGCGTTTATCTGCTACAATTTAAGTCTGTTGAGTGTGGTCAGCGGGATGGGCGGTCAGCCCATTTTTCATTTGTGGCTATGGAATTGCAAGGATTGCTGGAAACGACCGTGGGCGGGCTCGGTTACGAGCTGGTCAACGTCGAGTTGTCGAATCGCGGCAGGATGTTGCGGATTTTTATCGACAAGCCGGCCACGGGCCAGCAGGAAGCACGCACCGGCGGGATTACGGTGGAGGACTGTGCCCGGGTCAGCAATCAGCTGGCGCGGGTGCTGGAAGTGGAAGAGATAGATTATGACCGGCTCGAGGTGTCATCGCCTGGAATGGACCGGCCGCTGAAGAAAGAAACGGATTTTGCACGGTTTGTCGGACGCGAGGCGCGGTTGACCCTGCGAGTGCCGGTTGAAGGCCGGCGGAATTTTGCCGGGGTGATGCGCGCGGTGGCGGCGGGCAGACTGGAGTTGGAGATTGAAGGCGGTATGGTGAGTCTGGAACTTGCCAATATCGATAAGGCGCGCCTGGTGCCGAAAATAGAATTCTGATGTTGGAGGTGCTCTAAATGAGCCGTGAGATTTTGTTGCTGGTGGACGCCCTGGCGCGTGAAAAGAACGTCAATAAGGACGTGGTCTTTGTCGCGTTGGAAATGGCACTCGCCTCGGCTACCAAGAAACGATTCAGCGACGACGCGGACGTGCGTGTGGCGGTCGATCGCGAATCCGGTGATTTCGAATCGTTCCGCCGCTGGCAGGTCGTGGCCGACGAGGCGGTGGAGAATCTGCCGCAACAGATACCGCTTTCAGAGGCGCTCAAACAGCACGCCGATATACAGCTCGAGGAATATATCGAGGAGCCGCTGGAGCCGATCGAATTCGGGCGCATCGGTGCCCAGGCGGCAAAGCAGGTGATCCTGCAGAAGATTCGGGACGCCGAGCGCGAACAAATCCTTCAGGATTTCCTCGGCCGTGGCGACAAGTTGGTCACCGGAACGGTGAAACGCATCGAGCGCGGCAGCGCCGTGATCGAATCAGGGCGAATTGAGGCGATACTGCCGCGCGACCAGATGATTCCGAAAGAGAACCTGCGCGTGGGCGATCGCGTACGCGCCTTGCTGCTGCGCATCGATCGCAATGTCCGCGGTCCGCAGTTGGTGCTGTCGCGTACGGCGCCCGAATTCATTATCGAGCTGTTTCGCCTGGAAGTACCCGAAATCGAAGAGAACCTGCTCGAGATCAAGTCGGCTGCGCGCGACCCGGGTGTGCGCGCCAAGATAGCGGTGTACACCGGCGACAAGCGCATCGATCCCATCGGCACCTGTGTCGGTATGCGCGGCTCGCGCGTGCAGGCGGTAACGGGTGAACTCGGTGGCGAGCGCGTCGACATCGTTCTGTGGTCGGCCGATCCGGCGCAGTTTGTCATCGGTGCGCTTGCGCCGGCAGATGTATCCAGCATTCTGGTGGACGAAGAAAAACACAGCATGGACGTAGTGGTGGACGAAGCAAATCTTGCCATTGCCATCGGTAGAAGCGGTCAGAACGTGCGCCTCGCGTCGGAACTCACCGGCTGGACCATCAATTTGATGAGCGAAGAGGAATCGGCGAAAAAGCACCAGGAAGAAAGCGCCGGCATCCGCAGCACGTTTATCGAAAAGCTCGACGTCGACGAGGAAGTCGCCGACATTCTGATACAGGAAGGCTTCTCCTCGCTGGAGGAGGTCGCCTATGTGCCGATCAACGAAATGCTGGAAATCGAGTCGTTTGACGAGAACACGGTGAACGAGCTCAGGAGTCGCGCGCGTAACGCTCTGCTGGTGCAGGAAATCGCGAGCGAGGAGAAAGTCGAGGGCGTGGATCCGAATCTGCTTGGCCTGGAAGGCATGGACAGCCACATCGCTGCCAAACTTGCCGAGGCCGGCGTGAATACGCGCGACGATCTGGCGGATCTGGCCACCGACGATTTGATTGAAATCTGCGCCATGGACACCGAAAAAGCCAAAGCCTTGATCATGAAGGCGCGCGAACATTGGTTCGCGGAAGAGGAAGGGAAGTAGGGGATCGGTATGGCGCAAACTAGCGTTACACAATTTGCCGGAGAACTCAAAGTGCAGCCATCGGTGCTGCTCGAGCAGCTCAAGGCTGCCGGCGTGCACAAGGATCAGGCAGAGGACACGCTGAGCGAGCAGGACAAGACGCGGCTGCTCGAGTATCTGCGCAAGGCGCACGGCGCCACCGAGGCGAAGAGCAAGATTACGCTTACGCGCAAGCAGACGTCCGAGATCAAGAAATCCGACTCCACCGGCAAGTCGCGCACGATTCAGGTCGAAGTTAAAAAGAAGCGCGTGTTCGTCAAGCGCGACGCTGCCACAGAAGCGCCGGTAGACGTCCCGGTGATCGAGGCAAAGCCAGCACCGCCCGTGCGGACGTCACCGGTGGACGCGCAGCAACTCGAGCTGCGCGAGCAGGAGCAAAAGAGGCAATCTGCACTGATTGCGCGCCAGTCGGAGGAATTGCGCGAGAAGCAGGAGCGCGAGAAGAAACTCGCCGATGTCCGGGAAACCGATGAGAAGCGGGCGCAGGAAGCCCCTGCAAAACCAGGCGCCGAGCAAGCGCCGCCGACCGACGGCACACTGCATAAACCGAAGGTCGATGAAACCGCCAAAGGCGACAAGAAGAGCCCGAAGAAAAAAACCACGACTATCTGGAAAGACGAAACCGCCAAGCGGCGCACGATCAAGACCCGGGGCGACGTCGGCGGAGCGTCGGGCTGGCACACGCCCAAAGGCGCGCGCCACAAGCCAGCGCACGCGGAGGAATCGACACAGGCCTTCGCTGCGCCAACGGAGCCGGTGGTGCGCGAAGTCATGGTGCCGGAAACCATTACCGTCGCCGATCTGGCGCACAAGATGTCGGTGAAGGCGGCTGCGGTGATCAAGACCCTGATCAAGCTCGGCAGCATGGTCACGATCAACCAGGTGCTCGACCAGGAAACCGCCATGATCGTGGTAGAGGACATGGGACACATCGCCAAGCCGGCCAAGCTGGACGAACCCGATACGTTTCTTAGCGAGGAGCCGCAGGCGCACGAGACGGCGCACGAGTTGCTACCACGCGCCCCGGTGGTAACCGTGATGGGTCACGTCGATCATGGAAAGACCTCGTTGCTTGATTACATCCGCCGCACGCGCGTCGCCTCGGGCGAGGCCGGGGGTATCACCCAGCATATCGGCGCCTATCACGTGCAGACGCCGCGCGGTATGGTGACCTTCCTCGATACGCCTGGCCACGAGGCCTTCACCGCCATGCGCGCGCGCGGCGCCAAAGCTACCGACATCGTAATTCTGGTAGTCGCGGCCGATGACGGCGTGATGCCGCAGACGATAGAGGCGATCGCGCACGCGAAGTCTGCGAATGTGCCGCTGGTGGTGGCAGTCAACAAGATCGACAAGCCGGATGCGAATCTCGAGCGGGTCAAGCAGGAACTGGTCGCGCAAGGTGTCGTTCCGGAGGAATACGGCGGCGAATCGCCGTTCGTATCCGTATCGGCGAAGACCGGAGCGGGCATCGACAATCTACTCGAACAAGTGTTGTTGCAGGCAGAGGTGCTGGAGTTGAAGGCAGCGGTGGATGCGCCTGCCAGAGGTCTGGTGATTGAAGCGCGACTGGACAAGGGCAAGGGACCGGTCGCAACCGTTCTGATTCAGTCGGGAACGCTGCGCCGCGGCGAGATTCTGCTCGCAGGTTCGGTCTTCGGTCGCGTGCGCGCGATGCTCGACGAAAACGGACAACCGGTGGAGCAGGCCGGACCGTCGATTCCGGTTGAGATTCAGGGGCTGTCGGATGTGCCGCTTGCAGGCGAGGAGGCGGTGGCGCTCGCCGATGAGCGCAAGGCGCGTGAAATTGCGTTGTTCCGCCAAGGCAAATTCCGCGAGGTGAAACTGGCCAAGCAGCAGGCGGCAAAACTCGAGAACATGTTCGAACAGATGGGCGAGGGCGGCATAAGGACGCTGGCATTGCTTATCAAAGCGGATGTCCAGGGTTCGCGCGAGGCGCTGGCGCACGCGCTGTCGCGCCTGTCCAACGAAGAAGTCAAGGTAAGTGTGGTGCATAGCGGCGTCGGCGCAATTTCCGAGTCCGATATAAATTTGGCGCTCGCCTCGAAGTCGGTGGTCATCGGTTTCAACACCCGCGCCGACGTCGCCGCCAGAAGGCTGGCCGAAACGCAGGGCGTGGACATCCGCTACTACAACATCATTTACGACGCCGTTGACGAAGTGAAAGCGGCTCTTTCCGGGATGCTCGCGCCGGAGAAAAAGGAAAGCGTGCTTGGCTCGGTGCAGATCCGCAATATCTACAAGATATCCAAGGTCGGCACGGTCGCCGGTTGCATGGTGCAGGACGGCTTGATCAAGCGCGGTGCGCGCGTGCGCTTGCTGCGCGACAATGTGGTGATCTTTGATGGTGAGCTCGATTCGCTCAAACGCTTCAAGGACGATG
>QYQC01000123.1 GCA_007280315.1 Betaproteobacteria bacterium
CCCGGCGGGGAGCCAGGAATTGAACACCCCTGGGGTCTGGGACGCCAAACAGGCTCCCAAGGCCCCCTTTGTTGCGTTGGCAGTTCGCCAGGTTCTTCACCGCCGCGGGCCATACCAAAATTCCCCTAAATAAGGACCAAACGGACCGGTGCCAAGAAAAAAATCCCGCAAAAGAAAATCAAGCCTGTCGCCAAACTTCGCGCGAAACAGCAGTAGTCCCGATTGCCGTCGGGACGCGCCTAGGCGCATCCGTTCATTGCTGTCACGACGCCACCGCCTACACAGGGCAGGATGGAATCTCCGCCTGCGTCGATTCAGAAATTCTGAAGGCGCAGGTGGACGCGCCGCTTACCTGCGCTTTTTCAGATTCCGCTCATCCTCTTCGCGCCGCTGACGTCCGAATGCGTTCGCGACGTCGCCAGGCACGTTCACGCCGATGCCCTCCAGCGTCAGCAAGGGGTTCAGCATTCCGACAATTCCACCGCCGAAGGTCATCTGGAAGCGCACGTTGTCGCTCGGATACGCTGTTTCCAGGAACGACGCTGCGACGCTGGTAGGCGCCGGCGGCAGCAACTCGCCGTTGCCGGTCATCGGCACCTGCCCGGCGACTGCCAGAGCCACCCGACCAGCCACCGGGTTGACCCCAGGGACCTGAAGATCATTGAGAATTCTGCCGTTCAGCATCACCAGGCCCGGCGTCGCCCCCTGATTGATCAGGTCGATGTTATTGCTTGGAACGGTACCGATCACGTTTATCGAGAAGCCGCTGCCATCCATTGCCCCTGCCTGGGCCTGAAGGGCGGTGGTCGCCGAGCTGCTCAGCACGACGCTGATCGGGGCGCTCGGGCTGTAGGTCCCAACCGTGCCGCTGGCGAGGAGTTTCGCGCTATTGGAGGTGATGGTGCCACCATTGCCGAGAATCGAGCCACTCTTGGCATTGACCGTGACCATGCCCGCAGCACCGCCCGTGCTGATGCCCTTGGTCAGCGTGATATTGCCGGAAGTCGAAGTCACAGTGATGTTGGTACCCGCCGTGGTTACGCTGTTTGCCGCTGTACCGCCAATCACGATCGCCCCGGTATTGGTAACCGTGCTGGTGCCGCTACCGGTGTTGTTCATTCCGGTGATCGTGAGCGGGCTCGCAGTATTGGTAAGTACAAGATTGCCGCCAGCTGTATTGGTCGCGTTGAAGTTGCCGACCGTGTTCGCGCCTGCAAGCGTTGCACCCGCGGTCGCATTCACGGTGAGCAACCCGCTGGTGCCGATTGCGCCGATACCTGCTTCCGTTACGGCGCGGCCGGCGGTCACATTGATGGCGCCGCTGATGCTTCCGACCGGCGCATTGATGAGAACGTCGCTCGACGCCCCGTTGGCGGTCAGCGTAACCGTACCCGAACCGCCGGCGGTAACAACTGCGCCGATGGTTTCCGTGCCGCTTGCCGTCAGGCCGATGTTGCCGTTCGCGGCGGCAGTGATGCCGCCGGTAGTAGTGATCGCACCGGTGTTTGCTACCGTGACGTTGCCGCCGCCGAGTTGGGTAATCCCCGATATCGTCAGCGTCGGTGCGGTATTGGTCAGGGAAATATTGCCTGCCGCGCCCGATCCATTGTTGGATGCGTTGAAGCCACCGACCGTGTTGGCACTGGCAAGAGTCTGGCCGGCATTCGATTGCGTCGTCAGCAATCCGCTGGTGCCGAATGTGCCCGGAGCAGTTTCGGTGATCGCGCGGCCGGCAGTGACATTGATCGCGCCGCTGGTGCTGCTCACCGCCCCGTTGATCAGGACATCGCTGGCCGCGCCGTTTACGGTCAGCGTCACCGTTCCGGAACCGCCCGCGGAAAGCGCGGCAGCGACGGTTTCGGTACCTCCGGCAGTCACGCTGATATTGCCGTTGGTAGCGGCGTTGGTCGACATCGCGTTTAGCGTCACCGCGTCCGTCTCACGGATGACAATGTCGCCAGCCGCAGACGTCGTCGCCGCAATGCTGGCTACGTTGCTGTTAAACGGCGCCGCGGTGGTGCCGATTCCGCCGGCGGCTGTCATGGTCAGTGCGTTGGCATGCACGTTGGTGCTGCCACTGTTGGCGTCGCTGATGGCGCCGCCGGCCTTTAGCGTTACATTGCCGCTGCCGCCGCTGCTCGAGCCGTCTACCTCGATCAAACCAAGCGGCATCGCGCCAGGCGAAGACAGGTACGCATTGCGTGCCGCATTACCCGTGCCTGAAAGCGTGGCATTGACCCGCGTCGCGGCCGCAACCCTTGCCGGAGCTGCCGCGGCGCCGACCAGATCGCCCCCGGCAGTGTTAATGACATTCAAAGTGACAACGCCGCCCGTGACGTCCTGATTTGCTGCGACAGTCTGAGTCGACGTGATCGTTCCCGCAGGAGTCGCTCCGGTGCCGGCATTCAAGGTCACTGCCGCCGTACCAGCACCGATAGCGAAGTCCCGCAGTGCGATCGAGGGGCTGTTTACGAGGATCGCCCCGGTGCCGCCGGAATTGGACAAAATCGCGCCGGTCGTCGCATTCGCCCCCGCTACGTTGAAGGTGACCGAACCCGCGCTGTCCAGATTGTGGTCGGCGTTGACCGTGATCGTGCCGGTGCCGCTGGTAATCAACTGGCCGCCGGTCTTGAATGCAATGTTGCCGTCGGCTTCATAGAAGATGTTGCCACCAGCCGCGTTGGTCACCGCGTTGACGTCGATGTCCGTCGGGTCGACTACGATCTGGCCGCCGCCGGAGGAAATGTTGTCCCATTGCGTAACTTTGCCGTGCGCGATGACGTCGATGCGGCCTCCGCTCGAGGTGATCACGTTGGCGCCGTCGTTCCCGCCGTTCGCGCCCGAGTCGAGTATCAGGTCCCGCGTATTGGTCTGGTTGAAATACACGCGCTTGCCGGCGCCCGAATTTTTAAGCTGTGTGACGATCACCCCGGTCTGGCTGAAATTCGCCGGGTTCTGCGGCGTGCTGAGGATCGCCAGGTCGCCGGCGGTCGTGCTGACATCCACCCGCGCCGAATCCATGGTGATCGGATTGATCGTCGTACCGACAATGGTGCCTACGCCGGTTGCGGCGGTGATCGTGGTCGAATAAGCATTCTTGATCAGGCCGGTGCCAAGCGGATCCGTGAGTGCACCGCCGGTCTGTATCAAGACAGTGTTGCCGCGCAGCGCATTGTTTGCCGCATTGGCGTTGACCGTGCCGTTCAGTGTGACATCACCCGTTGCATACACCTTTAGCGACGATGCGCCGGCGCCGAGCTGCCCGTTGCCGTTGGCATCGACGGTCACGTTGTTCAGGTTCACAAAGCCCGCGAGCGGTGTACCCGCTGCGCCTATCGTCAGGCTGCCGTCGACCGAGATATTGCTGGTCGCCCCCTGCATGTCGACGCTCTTGGCGTTGGTGATGATCAGGTCACCGGATGTTGTCGCACCTTCGGTTACGGTAATCTTGCCGCCGTTTTGGACGATAACCGAGTTCGCTGATCCCGGGCTAAGGGTCAGAACACCGGAACCCACCAAACCTGCGGGCGTGATCACGATGTTCGCATCCGAACCAGCAAGCGCGCCGGCGCGAGCTGAGCGTATCGTGAACGAGCCGCCGTTGATTGTTACATTGCCCGAGAGCGTCGCAGTACCGGTTACAGGATCGCCGGCGTTGTTGTAGCTGGCGACGCTTGCGTCGCCGTTGATGGTGACGCTGTGGTTCGGGGTTTGCGCGCCAAGATTGATCGCGTCGAGAATGATGTCGCCGCCGATCGCGTTGATCGCCGTATCTGCGCCGCCGGCGCCATTGCCGACGCTGATCGTACGCGTCGCGCCCGCCACGTTATCGAGCAGGATGCGGACCGAAACCTGGCCCGTATTCGTACCCGTCACTGCCGTGCCCAAGCCGCCTGCCGCACTCTGGTCGACGCTGTTCGTCGACGTAATGGTGCCGGAATCCATGATGAAGTTGCCGCCATTCACCGCGATGTCGATCAAGCCAGCGCGCGCGCCGTTGGCGGTCAGGTCGGACGCTTGCAGGTTATTCAGCACGGTCAGATCGCCGCCGTTGACAGTCAGCGTAAAGTTGCCGTTCTGGACGCTGACAGACTGGCCGTCGCCGTCCACGTCCTTGACCACCAGCGGACCGGTCTGTGTCACTGTCAGATTGTTGCCGGTCCCGTTCACCGTGCCATCGAAACCGCTGACCGTCGTGGTCAGGGTTTCGCTGCTGCCGGATTTCATCAGCAGGTTGTTTGCCGTCACCGTACCCAGATTGACGATGTCGGTCGAACCTTGGAGATTGAGATTCCCGGTTCCTACGTTTATCGCCGCCGCCTGGACCGTCAACGCGCCCGTGCCGGAGATAAAACCGTAGTTGCTCTTGTCCTGCATGGTGTAGGCCGAGACATCCAGGCCTTGGCTGTTCTTCAGCCAAACGTTGTTAAGACCGGTAGTTGCGACACCCAAGCCGGCGGCGTTATTGACCGCCATCGTCAGGTTGCCACCCGCTGTTAAGGTACCGCCGGTATTGTCGACGGCGATCTCGGTGCCGGTTGCGCCTGTCGTGGTCAGGTTGAGGTTGGTCACCGCGGTTTCTATCGCGTCGGTCGGTCCCACGAGAACGCTCTTGCCTCCAGAGGTGACATCCCCAATCTTGGTGTCGGCGCGCGCGTTGAGTGCCAACGCCGTCACGTTGTTTGTAGCACCGTTGCTGTCCAGAATGGTCTTGCCTGCCGCGGTGGCCTGCAGATATACGGTTCCGGCAGAACCTGCCTGCACCTGCCCCAGCGCGATATTGCCGCCAGTTGAAATGACTTCCGCGCTATTGGCTGCCGTCGTCGTGGCCGTGATTCCCGCGGTGGACCCGAAAGTTACGTTGCCGGCAGCCTGAATGGAGACCGCAACCGCGTTGTCGGCTGCCGCGCTTGTTCCGCGACCGGTTTGCGTCCCCGCACCCGTCGTCGCGACAGTAGAACCACCATAAAGATCGACCGTTCCGGACGCAGTCATTTTGACTTGGCCGGTAACCGCGATCGCGGTCGTTGTGGGCGTCGTCGCACCGACCTTGACATTGCCTCCGGTGATGTCCAGATTTTGAACATTGAAGCCACCCGCCGCGTTCATGTTGCCAAGCACGGTGACATCGCCAGTTCCGGCCGCAACTGTCAGGTTGCGCACAGCGCCCGTGGACGATTCCGATCCGCCCAGGAAACTGACTGCACCGCCACCGGTCGTGGTCAGCGTCGTGTTCGCGCCAAAAGTCACCGCATCGTTGTAGGTCTGCGCTCCGGTCGTTGTCACCGTGCCGCCGTTGATCGCCGTCGTCCCCGCCGCGTTCGTCGTCACACTCGTCAGCGCCGTCGTCCCGCCTACCACGCCACCAAAGATCGTCGTGCCAGAGTCATTCACGGTCAACGTGTTCGCGCCGTCTACTGTCGTCGCGAAGGTCACACCAACACCGGTCAGCGTTGTCGCCGCTCCCAGCGTCACCGCGTCGTTATACGTCTGCGCTGCGGAGGTCGTCACCGCGCCGCCATTGATCGCCGTCGTCCCGCCTGCGTTCGTGGTCAGCGTCGTCAGTGCCGCTGTCCCGCCCACCGCACCACCGAAGGTCGTCGTGCCGGTGCTGTTCGCCGCCAGACTGAATAGTCCATCCAGTGTGCTCGCGAAAGTAATCGCGCCCGCACCCGCATTGAGCGTGGTGTTC
>QYQC01000202.1 GCA_007280315.1 Betaproteobacteria bacterium
ACGTAGGCTCATCATCGCTATCGGAGTCGCCATGTTCGCGACCTTCCTCGGCTGGCGCCTGGTACGTCCTATGACCATCTTCGTGGTGACGGAGAACTTCGAGCTGCCAATCGACACCAGCAAAGCGGCAATTTCGACTGAAGCGCTGCGAGCAAGCACTTGCGGCGCCTGTCACCGCGAAAACTACGAGGAGTGGAAGACGAGCATCCATAGCCAGGCCTGGACCGATCCCTACTTTCAGATCGACTGGAAGTTTGACGAGTTGCAGCAGGTTTGCAAGAACTGCCATATTCCGCTCGATCGGCAACAGGAACACAAGGTGCTCGGCTTCAACGACGCGGAGAAATTGAAACCCATCCTCGCCGACAACCCCGGTTTCGATGCCGGCCTGCAGCACGAAGGCGTGACCTGCGCCGGATGCCACTTCAGGGACGGCAAAATTCTCGGCGCCCATGGCGACCTGGAAGCACCTCATCCGGTAGAGAAACTCGCCGACGCGAACGAGATCTGCCTGCACTGCCATGTGGTTCAGGGCGCGAGCTGGGACACATTTTTCCGCTATCCGCCCTGCGGCACCGCGGCCGAAATCGAGGCCGGAGCCGGACGCTGGCAGGGTCGCAGCGGCGAGTACACAGTGCGCAACGCGAGCGAGCTCGGCTGTGTGCAGTGTCACATGCCCGCGGTCGAACGCTCGCTGGTTGACGGTGGCCGCGTGCGGCAGTCGCGCCGCCACCTGTGGCGCGGCGGCCACGACCCGGCGACGGTGAAACAAGCCCTGGATATCCGCTTCACCGAAACCGGCGACCACGCGGCGGACCGGCGCACCTTCGAACTGAGCCTGACCAATGTCGGCGCGGCCCACTATCTGCCAACCGGGACGCCGGATCGCCATCTGACCGTGCGCCTGCGCGTGTTCGACGCTGCCGGGAAGACGCTTGCCGAAGAAAACCACGCCCTGAAACGCACCACCATGTGGCGCCCGTTTATTATCGATCTGTGGGATACGCGCCTGCCGCGCGGCCAGCCGCGCATCTACCGCATCGAGATCCCGGCCGCAGGCAAGTCCGCGCCGGTGGCAGTCGAGGCGGTCGTCCGCTACCACTTACTCGACGAGGCGCGGCGCGCGCGCATCGGCTATGAGAACAAGGAGCCGATCGCCTACGAAGTGTTTCGGCGTCGTCTGGAGCTGCTGAGGACGCAATGAACAAGTGTCAGAATGTCATCCGCATTTCGGAGAAACCGTACTGGACGCGAACTGCGGCATGGCTAAATTCGCGTGCCTTCACTCGCAATTCGGCGTTGTGGCGTCTTCTGACTCAGTCCATCCACATATAGGCATAACCCTTGTTCTGCAGGGCGATGCTGTTCAGGAGCACGTTGTATTCCACCACAACGAAAGGCAGCACGTTGTCAGCCCCCACGAGGCAGCGGTCCATGGCAATCATACAGGCTTCGATGCAAGTGCCCTCATCGCTAAGCTGCTTGAGTACCGCCCGAATTTCCTCCAGCCTGCTCGGCACGTCCGCAGCGAACTTGGTTCCCTCGTGGGAGCGGGTCACGAACTTGGTGGCGGGGCCGTGTATCATCATCACAAAGTCGGCTTCCAGCTTGCGCGCCCTGAAGCCCTGAAGCGTGCTGAGCATGAGCGAGGCGCGATCGAGAAATCGCCGTTCATCGCCCGTGGTGAAATCCCACACCGCCCGAGCTTGCGACAGGCCGGAAAAATCGTCAGTCCGTACTTTCATTTCAACTCCGTTTCGATCAAATGTTTTCGACGGCTTTTTTCACCGTCCGATTTTTTGCGCCGCCCACGGCAACAGGCGTCCCATGCCGGTGCGTTAGCTTATACCGCGGCCGCGGGAACGCGCGGCGGCTCAGCATGCGGCCGGCGCCGCGGAGATGCGGCTTACGCGATGATTGCGCGACTGATCTGACCGCCGCGACTGCAGCGGTCAGATTCATGCAGCACCTGGCGTCAGGATTTGCGCGCGTAGCGCTCGTGCATGTTTTGCCCGAGGGCAAGCATGAAACGCAGCGTCTCCTGCGTGCGTACATCGGTGAGCATGCGGTACATTGCGACAATGCCGCCGTCGGTGCGCTCCGCCTCGGCCTGTTTCGCCGCAGTCTCCATGCTCTCGAGCAGCCCGCCCACCATTTCGAGCCGGTCGACGAACGTAGGCAGAAGCGCGGCGACGCGCTCCAGCGACCCGCTCGCCTCGAGCTTGGCCAGCATCTCGACCAGTCGGCCGGCGCCGCCGCGGTTAAGGCGGTCGAGCAGCGACAGGCCTTCGCTCATCGCCTCTGACAGGCGGCCGATGATTTCATCGGACATTGCGTCCTGCGCCGCGCCATATACGCGCGCAAGCTGCGCCAGCCGCTCTATGTCGCCATCGGCGACCAGGCGCGTCAGCGTTGGCAGCGCCTTTTCCAGGCCCGACCGATTGACCTGGTCCATCAGACTCAGGCCGTCGCTCGCGGCCCCCGCGATGCGACCGACCATTTCCTCGGTCAGCGCGTCCTCGGCCGAGCCATAGACCCGCGCCAGGTTGACCAGGCGCTGCAGGTCACCGTTCTCGACCATCTGCGCGAGCTGCGGTATCGCCTTGGACAACCCGCTGCGATTGACCTTGTCCATCAGATCCATCGCACCGGCGGCGCTGTCGGCAACGCGGCCGATGATGTCCTCGGTCATCGCATCGCGCGCCGCGGTGGCGACGCCCGCGAGCTCTTCCAGCGTGCCGGGCACGCCCTTCGATTCTGCGTTCATGTTCCCTCCCGGCTACAGTAATCCACGCGCTGAGGCCCAATAGAGTTTGTTGTAGGCCATCTTGAACCAGTGCATGGCGCGCGTCGGCGCCTTCGGGTCCGGCGGATTCTGGTAGTCGAACATCGCATAGGTCGCCCGGTCCAGCCCCGCCTCGATGAAGCAGAATACCTTGCCGTCGTAATCGCGCACCGGCGCGCCCACGCCCATTTTAACCATCGCCGCAATGTTCTCGCCCAGCGTTTCGGCTTCGAAGTGCGCAGTGGAACCAGCCTTGCTGATGGGAATATTGGTGGTGTCGCCGATCACGAATACATTGGCGCGACCCTCCATGTTGAGCTTGGTCTTGTTGGTCGGAATCCAGCCGCGCTGGCCCAGGCCGTTTTTCTCGATTACGTCCATTCCCCGATGCGCGGGTATCGCCACCAGCAGGTCGTAGGGCAGGTCCTTGCCCTCTTCGCTGCGCAGGATCTTCTTCGCGCCGTCGACTTCCTTGATGTTGAAGAAGGTATCGGTCGTAATGCCCAGGCGCTCCATCTCGGGTCCGGCCCATTTGGCCACGTTCTCCAGACTATGCACGCGGTTGATCGGATAGGTGTAATGCAACTGCACCTTGTCGCTCATGCCGCGGCCCTTGAAGTAGTCGTGCAGCATGAAGATAATTTCCAGCGGTGCCATCGGGCACTTGTGCGGCACGCCGACGGTGACGACCACCTTGCCGCCCTGAAACTCCTGCAGCCGGCGCATCATCTTCAGCGCCGTCTCCTCGGTATAGAAAAACTCGGCGTTCTCCGCCAGCCCCTTCACCTCTTCGGCCGCCATGCGCGAGCCGGTGGCGATCACCAGCACGTCGTAGTCGTAGGTCTTGCCGCTCTTCGTCTTCACCTTATTGTTATCGAGCTGGAACTCCTCCGCCGGATCGACGTGGAATTCGATCCCCGGCTCCAGCAGGCTCACCTGATCGCGATACAGCGCATCCGGCGTGGTGCGTCCGATCGCGAGATAGAGCAGGCCGGGCTGATACATATGCTTGTCTGTCGCCGAGAGCATCGTGATGCGCGCCTTACCCGCGCGCAATTCCGGCCCCAGTCGCCGCGCAAGATTATTTCCAAGAATGGTGCCGCCCATGCCGCCGCCGATAATCAGTATTTTCATTCCCGCCTCCTCAGGTTGATTTCGAATACCACAGACCCTGCTTACACCTCGTTTCAGCTACTTGGTTTTCCTTACCGTTATATGCCACACGCCCGCCTCTTCGCGCGTCGATACATATTCGTGCCCGACCTTGCGCACCCATTCCGGTATGTCGTTGGCCGAACCCTTGTCGTTGGACAATACCTCGAGCTCGTCTCCGATCTCGCACATTTTCAGCACTGCGATCAATTCCATCAACGGGCCGGGGCAGAAGCTGCCGCGACCATCGATTATCCTTTTCTCTGCCATTGCCATTTCTCCCCGGTTAGATTCAGAAAGTCCAGACCTGCGCACCTTGAGCCAGATCGAGAAATCGCGTCAGCCCGGTCGGTTCACCCAGATAGGGCTCCAGGGTAGCCGTGTCGATGCCCGCTATGTCAAGCGCCATCGAACAGGGCAGAATTTTCGCGTCGCCCAGTTCCACTGCCTGCCGGAACAGCGTCTTGAAATCCGGCGCGTTCTTCTGCACCATCAGTTCACCGAATTTGCCCTCGCTCGGGGCGTCGGTCGACGCGCCCTTGATGAAGAAAGGCACGGCATTCATGGAAAGGAATATCGTGACTTCCATGCCACTCACCGCAGCGACCGATGCGGCCATCGCGGCCATTTGCAAGCGTTCACGCGTACCTGAAACGACAACTACGCAGATCTTCTCTACGGCCATGACGCGCCACTCCTGATGAAAGCGAACCGACTATCAGACGCGAACGCGGGCTGCGATGGCGGGGACGGAGATCCCTTCTAATCAGCGCTGACGGGTTCGTGCGAAAAGACTACGCCGCGCAAGCGGATTGCGCAATCCATAATTTCAGCTGTTCGCGCCAACAGAATTTCCGATTCGCATCCGGCAGGCGCGGCGGCCAACCTACTTTCGCTTGAGAAAAAACGTGAACTCGTTGCTGGCTTCGGCCTGCGACACCAGTTCGTTGCCGGTCTGCTTGCAGAATGCCTGAAAATCCTTGACCGAACCGACGTCGGTCGAAACGATGCGCAGCACCTGGCCGCTTTGCATATCGGTCAGCGCCTTCTTTGCGCGCAATATCGGCAGCGGGCAGTTCAAACCGCGCGCATCGAGGTCTTTATCGAAATTCATGGTTGCTTCCTCTTCTGGTGAGTGATTTGTCATTCGTGATGCCCTGCCCGCGCGTTCAGGCCGATTCGCGCGGACCCGTCAGCGGTGATACAGCCGCTTTGGAAAAGTCAATGTAGCAGAAAACGGCCGAGTTGCAACAGGCGCGTAGCGCAGGCGCGTGGTGCGTTCAGGAAATCGCCTGGTAGTAAAGATTCTGCGGATGCTTCGCTTGCGCGAAAAAAAACCAGCGCTCGGCGACCAGGCCCAGGTACTGCAGCGCAAACGCCGCGGCCAACACCGGCGAGGAAGCCAGGGCGACCCCGGCCGCCAGCAAAACCAGCGGGACGGGGAACACCAACAGCAGAAATCCCCACTTCACCGCGCGCAGTCGTCCCGCTGTTCGCGCGTGGAAAAATTCGCGCGTATTGAACGAACCGCCCATAAAACCTTCGGACTTCTGCGCGATGCGCGGGTGCTTGATTCCGATCGCCGTTTGCAGCGTTGACTTCGGCCTGAGCCGGGCGTTGCGCGCCAGCGACGCGCTGCGCGTGAGCAGGGCGGCCAGCGTGAACGCCACCGTCCACAGTGCCGATGCCGCGACCAGCGCCGGTGCCAGCGTTGCCGCCCAGGCTGTTGCGAGCATGAAACCCGAGGCACAGCCGAACAGGGTGTAGTTGATGACGGTAAGCGGCGTATGCCATTCCTGCAGGAACGGCAGACATGCGTAAATCATCCCGGTGCAAACGAACAGCAGCAGGGCCAGGGTCAGACCTGCAGCACCCAGTGCCAAGGTCAGATCGCCGGCGCCACGCAATGTGTGCGCCATGCCGAAGGCAGCGACTGCGGCCATGAACAGGGGCAGCACAATCACCTCGCGCGACAGCCAGGAGGTGCGCCACATCGCAGCCGAACGCCAGGCGCGCTCGGGTCGGCCGAGATGAAAGAACGA
>QYQC01000021.1 GCA_007280315.1 Betaproteobacteria bacterium
GCCGGCGTTGACATCCCGCGCCTCGCCCGCGCCGGCGTGGAGATTTTCTTCACCCAGGTGTTCCGCGACGGGTTCTTTCACGCCGACATGCATCCGGGCAATATTTTCGTCTCCACCGACGCCGCAATCCGCGGGAAGTATATCGCCGTCGATTTCGGCATCATGGGTACGCTCACCGATGTCGACAAGAACTACCTGGCGCAGAATTTTCTCGCCTTTTTCCAGCGCGATTACAAACGCGTGGCGCAGGCGCACCTGGAAGCGGGCTGGGTGCCGGCCGATACCCGCATCGACGAATTCGAGAATGCCATTCGCGCCGTATGCGAGCCGGTGTTCGACCGGCCGCTGAAGGATATTTCTTTCGGCAGGGTGCTGCTGCGCCTGTTCCAGACTTCACGCCGCTTCAACGTCGAGATCCAGCCACAGTTGGTGATGCTGCAAAAAACGCTGCTTAACATCGAAGGCCTGGGGCGGCAGCTCGACCCCGAACTCGACCTGTGGAAAACCGCAAAGCCCTATCTCGAGCGCTGGATGAGCGAACAGCTGGGTTGGCGCGGATTGTTGCGCGGCCTGCAGAATGAAGCCCCGCGCTGGGCGACCCTGCTGCCGCAATTACCGCGCCTCGCGCACCGCGCCCTCGCCGCGGACCACGCGGCCGGGATCGAACAAGCGCTGGAGCGGCTTGCAGCCGCGCAAAGCCAGCGCAACCACACCACCGTGATGCTCGGCCTGTTGCTCGCGGCCCTGCTTGCCTGGCAGATCTACCTGGTACTGTAGCCGCGGATCGGACTAATGCGAACGCGGGGGCGCGGGAAATTGCCCGCGCTGGATCAGTGGTGGCCGTGCTGCCCCGGCAACGGCTTTTGATGCGCGAGAGAGGCCTCGATCGACTGGCCATGGTGGCGGATGATGGATGGTGCCAGCGTTCCCAGCAGCATGCCGATCACCGCGGCGAAGAAACCGACCAGATTCGGCGGCACCATGGCCTCTGCCGCAATGTTGCTGGCCGCGAGCCAGGTGCCGACGCCGAGCACGATGGAAAACAACGCCCCTTGCGTGTTGGCGCGCTTCCAGTAGGCGCCAGCCAGCAGCGGCACAAAAGCCCCGGTCAGCGTCGCGTTGTAGGCGTTTTGCACCATCTCGTACATGGTGCTGGTACTGTTGACGGCGAACGTGAGCGCCGCGGCCGAAAACGTGACCAGGATGATGCGCAGCGTCAGCAGCATCTGCCGGTCGCCCATGTGGGGCACGAATGGGCGCAGCACGTTTTCAGTAAACAGCGCCGTCGGTGCGAGCAGGGCGCCGCTGGCGGTGGACAGGATGGCCGACAGTAGCGCGCCGAAAAACATCACCTGCGCCCACAGCGGCATCTTGCCCAGCACCAGGTCGGGCAGGATCTTCTGGATGATGCGGGGGTCCTTGTCGGCGAACAGGGCGGCGAGCGACGGGTCGGCCACCAGCGCCGCATAAGCGATATAGATCGGCACGAAGGCAAAACAAAAATAAATCAGCCCGCCGATGATGGTGCCGCGCACCGCCGTGTTCTCGTTCTTGGCGCTGGTCATGCGTTGGAACACGTCCTGCTGCGGGATCGAGCCGAAGGCGAAGGCAAAGAAAGCGCCCGCCATCGCCCACCAGCCGGCAGCATCCATGCCGGTCGGGAACATCACCAGCTTGCCGTCGGCGGCGGCCTGCCGCAGGACTTTTTCCGCTCCCCCGGCGAGGTCGCCGACGAGCAGCGCCACCAGGGTCAGGCCGATCAGGATGACTACCGTCTGGAACAGGTCGGTGAAGGCCACCGACCACATGCCGCCGAAAATCGTATAGATGACTACCACGCCGGCGCCAAGCATGACGGCATGGTTCAATTCCAGCAGACCGCCCGAAAGCGTGTAGATCACCAGGCCCAGGGCGGTCATCTGCGCCGAAGTCCAGCCCAGATAGCTCACGGTGATGGACAGGCTGGTCAGCACCTCCACCGGTTTGCCGTAGCGCTGCTTGTAAAAATCACCGATGGTCAGAAGATTCATTCGGTAGAACAATCTGGCGAAAAGCAGCGCCGCCAGCACCAGGCAAACCGACGCGCCGAAGGGGTCGCCCGGGATACCGTGCAGGCCGTCCTTGGCAAATGTGGCGGACACTGACAGCACGGTCTCGGCGCCGAACCAGGTCGCGAAAACGGTGGCGATGTTCATGTACAGGGGCAGGCTGCGACCGGCGATCAGGTAGTCGGTCGAATTCTTGACGCGTCGCGCGGCGATCAATCCGATGGCGATGGTCACCACCAGGTAGAGTAGAACGAAGGTGATCAGCATGTCTCAGTCTCGCACAGGGCCGGATGGGTGAAGCGCCGGTGTTCGCGGAGTCTTATCATGCTGTCGACGCGGCTTATTATTCATTTACGGCGCAATCTACGCCTGCGGCGCGCGGATGGCAACGCCCTCGCGAACGAATTGCCTTGCACGGTGCTAACGCCGCTGCGGTGTTCCCGGCAGCCGCTTGGTCCCGGCAAGTTCGTCCGCCATGTCGCGCACATTGGAGCGCATCAGGCGGTTATAGCGCCAGCTTCCATAGCGCGCGTTGAGTTCCTCCAGCGCCGCGTCCTGCAGCGCATCGCCCGCCAGCCCCTGACGTTGCAGCTTGGCAACGACTCCGCGCAATTCCGTCAGGTAGGTTTTGAATTCCGCGAGTTCGGTCTGCGACGCCACTTCGCCGTGCCCTGGAACAATGATGTTGTAGCGCACACCCTCGTCCTCGGCCATGCGCTCAAGGCTTTGCGTCCATTGCGCCACCGTGGCGTCGATCAGGTTCGGGATCGAACGCGACCACAACAGGTCGCCGCCGAACATGACTCCGGCGTCCGGGACGTAGGCCACGGTGTCCGATCCGGTATGCCCGGGCCAGGAACGCAAAAGAACGCTGCGGCGACCCAGCCAAACGTGAAGTGTCTGGCCGTAGCCCAACTGCGGCGGAAGCAGGTTTCGTATTCTTTCGCGGTCGGCATCAGTAGCCTTGCTGCCGAGGAATTTCATGTTTTCGCTTTGCACCCAATCGTGCATGCGCTGCTGGCCGATCACCTGCGCGCCCGCTGCGGCAAAAATGCGGTTACCCGACACATGATCGATGTGATAGTGCGTATTGACCAGGAAGCGCAGCGGCAGTGCGGTGCGCTTGTGGATCTCCGCGAGCAGTGCCTGCGCGGCTTCGGGCTTGTAGAAGCTGTCGACGACCAGCACCCCATCGTCGCCGATGACAAAGCCCGCGTTCGCGCCCGCCTTGCCGTCGATGTCGGTAGCTGCAAATACGCCAGGCGCAAGCTCCACGAGCTTGAAAAATGCCGGCGCCGCGTCGGCGCCTGCCTGCGCGCGCGCAATCCCGCTGCACAGCAGGGTCAGCGCCGTGACAAGGGCGATGATCATGCCTCGAACATCGCGCTGATATCCCGGTAGGTCACCGCCTCGTCCGCGAAATTGAAGGTGCCGTGTTCCCGCATTTCCCTGGCGCCACGAAGGAAAGCGCCGAGGGCGGCGCGGGAGAGCGCACTGCCGACGCTGACGCGCTTCACGCCGATTTCCGACAACTGGGCAAGGCTGAGCTGGACACCCTGCAGCCCCATCACGACGTTCACCGGTCGATCGACGGATCGAACCACGGTGGCGATGTCCTCCCTGCTCCTCAGTCCCGGCGCATAGAGAACATCCGCACCGGCCTCCTGATAGGCCTGAAGCCGCCGGATCGTGTCCGCGAGGTCGGGCCGGCCGTGGAGATAGTTTTCCGCGCGTCCCGTCAGCGTGAAAGGAAACGGAAGCGCGTGCGCAGCTTCCGCCGCCGCGCGCACCCGCTCGATCGCCAGTTGATGCTCGTAGATTGGATCGCCCGGACGGTTGGTGGAATCTTCAATCGAGCCGCCGACCAGCCCGGCCGCTGCCGCGAGCCGGATGGTTTCCGCGACCGAGGCGGGATCATCGCCAAAGCCGTTCTCAAGATCGGCGCTAACCGGCAGGTCGGTGGCCGACACGATATCGGCCACATGCGCCAGCATCCTGTCGCGGCCTATTGTGTTGTCCCGCTGCCCGACGGAAAACGCGTATCCGGCGCTGGTGGTCGCCAGCGCTTCAAAGCCCAGGCACGCGAGCAGTCGCGCCGTGCCGGCATCCCACGGGTTGGGAATGATGAAAGCGCCACTTCCCTGGTGAAGCGCGCGAAAGGTGCTGCCTTTTTCCGCCTGGGTTCGCATTTGGTTTCCTCCTGTATTAGTGTCCCACGGTGCACCGCCGCCGTCCAACTTCATGAGTCAGCGGCGTCACGACTTGGCTGCGGCGCAGACGATGGCCGCTGCTTCGCTGCGGTCTATCGTGTGGTCCGGCGCAAGCGTCATGTGCCACATGTTCCTCCCGGTACCGGCGGCGCTGCGCGGAGCGGTAGAATTCAGGCATGCGCGCCAAGCTGATAGCGGTCGAAGCCGACATTACGACGCTGCCGGTGGATGCCATCGTCAATGCCGCCAACAATTCGCTCCTGGGCGGCGGCGGCGTGGACGGTGCGATACACCGCGCTGCGGGACCTGAACTTCTCGCCGAGTGCCGCACGCTTATAGGCTGCGCCACCGGGCAGGCCAAGATCACGCGCGGTTATCGACTTCAGGCGAAATATGTAATTCACACCGTCGGACCGGTATGGCAGGGCGGCGCGCGGGGCGAACCCGGGTTGCTTGCCTCCTGCTACCGCGAAAGCCTGGCGCTGGCGCTGGCGCACGGCGCTGGCCGCATCGCCTTTCCCGCGATCAGTTGCGGCGTCTACGGCTATCCACCGCCGTTGGCGACACGCATCGCTCTTGGCGAATGCGCGCGGTTCGCCGCGGCCGAATCGCGCATCGCGCAAATCGTGTTTGCCTGTTTCGGCCCCGAGATGCTGGCGCTGTACCGGACGGAACTGGTGAAGCTGTAACATGGTGACATTGTGACCGTCACCGATCCCAGACCTTCGCCGCTGGCGCGCTATCTGCTGCTCGCCTATGTACTGCTGGTCATCTATGCCAGCCTGCACCCGTTCTCTGGCTGGCGCGATCAGGGCGTGGGCGCGTTCGCCTTTTTCACCGGCGGCCTGCCGCGCTATATCACGACTTTCGATCTGGTGACCAATTTCGCCGCCTATCTTCCCCTCGGGTTTCTCGTGTTGCTGGCGTTGCACCCGCACCTGCGCGGAACGCTTGCGCTCACCACGGCGGGCCTGGCCGGCTGCTTGCTGAGCTTCGCGCTGGAGACGCTGCAGACCTTTCTCCCCAGCCGATTCCCGTCCAATCTCGATTTCGCCACCAACGCGCTGGGCGCGTTCGCCGGCGCCGCGTTGGCGCTGCGCTTCGGCATCAGTCTGCTCGGCAGCGGCAGAATCTACGCACTGCGCCACCGCTGGTTTGCCGCGGGCGCGCGCTACGATCTCGGTCTGGTGCTGCTCGCGCTGTGGCTGTTCACGCAGCTCACGCCGGAGACGCTGTTGTTCGGCAACGGCGATCTGCGCGGCGTGCTCGGTCCGGCACCGGCAGTGCTGCATTCGGCCGAGGTGTTCATCCAGGCCGAAGCGGCGGTGGCCGCCTGCAACCTGCTTGCGATCGGCCTGTTTCTCTCCTGTCTGATGCAGGACGCGCGGCCGCTGCGCCGGCTGCTGCTGGCGCTGTTCGCGGCGGCACTGGCGCTGAAAACAGTCGCGGTGGGCGTCGTACTCAAGGCGCAGAACGTACTCGCCTGGCTCACACCTGGCGCGTTCCTTGGTCTGGCAGGCGGCGCGCTGACGCTGCTGCTGGCGGTGGCACTGCCGCGCGCCGCGCGTCTGGCACTGGCGGGCCTGCTGCTGATGGCTGCGACCGTGCTGGTCAACCTGACGCCGGAGAATCCGTACCTGGTCAACGCCCTGAAGCAATGGCCGCAGGGCTATTTTCTGAACTTCAACGGCGTAACGCATCTGGTTTCCCTCGCCTGGCCGTTTGTCGCGCTGTTCTATCTGATGCTGCTTGCGCCGCGCCTCGCCGCTCAAGGCTCCCCTAGTCGCGACAAGCTATAATTTGGACTAGGTTGTAAAACGACATGCAGGCAAGCGGCATGTCCCCGCAGCGGCATTTCTGTCCAGCGAGTCCCGCATGAGCTATTACGCACACCACGTTTTTTTCTGCTGCAACCAGCGCGATGGCGAACGGGTCTGCTGCAACGACAAGGGCGCAAGCCGGCTGCGCGACTACGCCAAGCAGCGGGTGAAACAACTCGGACTCTCGGGCACAGGCAAGGTGCGCATCAATCAGGCAGGGTGTCTGGACCGCTGCGAGGAAGGACCGTGCATCGTGGTGTACCCGGAGGAAACCTGGTACACCTATGTCGATGAACACGACATCGACGAAATCGTCGAAGAACACCTCCAACATGGGCGCGTGGTCGAACGTCTCAAGCTATGACGCGGTCGATGATCGAGCGCGTGCTCGTCGACGGCGTGGCGGGCAAGATCGAATGCGTGATCAATCCGCCCGCGGCCGGCGAAATTCGCGGCGTCGCCCTGATCGCGCACCCGCACCCGCTGTTCGGCGGCAGCCTGGACAACAAGGTGGCGCAGACGCTGGCGAAGACCTTCGCCGAACTCGGTTACGTCGCGCTGCGGCCAAATTTCCGCGGTGTCGGGGCGAGCGCGGGCGGACACGACGAGGGGCGCGGCGAAACCGACGACATGCTCGCGATCCTCGATTACGCGCAGTCGCGCTTTCACGCGGGACCGCCAGTGCTGGCCGGTTTTTCCTTCGGCGCCTATGTGCAGACCCTGGTAGCGCAGCGCGCAGCGCCCGCGCGCATGGCGCTGGTAGGCGTCGCCGCGGGATTCGTCAGCGGCGGGCGCAGCTACACTGCCGCGCCGGTGCCCGCGCAAACCGTGATCATTCACGGCGAGCTGGACGAGACCGTGCCGCTGTCCAACGTGCTCGCCTGGGCGCGGCCACAGGAGCTGCCGGTGGTCGTGGTACCCGGCGCCGATCATTTTTTTCATCGCCGGCTGCATCTGATCAAGAGCATCATCAACGGCGCCTGGCAGCGCTGAGAACCTGACCATCATGGCCGTCACCGCAGAAGCCATCCGTGCCGCCGCCGCCGTACTCGCTGACCAGGTCATCGACACGCCCTGTCTGTACTCGCGCACGCTGTCGGAAATCACCGGCGCCGAGGTATTCCTGAAATTCGAGAATCTGCAGTTCACCGCGTCGTTCAAGGAACGCGGCGCGCTGGTGAAGCTGCTCGCGCTCGCGCCCGCGGAGCGCGCCGCGGGCGTGCTCGCGGTATCGGCGGGCAACCACGCGCAGGGCGTGGCCTACCATGCGAGGCGCCTGGGCATTCGCGCCGCAATCGTCATGCCGCGCCATACGCCGCATGTAAAAGTGGAGCGCACCGGCGCCTTCGGCGCCGAAGTGATCCTCGCCGGGGACAGTTTCGACGAGGCGCGGGCGCATGGTGTAGCGCTGGCCGCCGAGCGCGGCTTGAGTCTGGTCCATCCCTACGACGACGAGCAGGTAATCAGCGGCCAGGGCACGGTGGCGCTGGAGATGCTCGCGCGCGAACCGCGGCTGGAAATCCTGCTCGTACCGGTGGGCGGGGGCGGCCTGCTCGCCGGGATGGCGGTCGCGGCCAAGGCGATCAAGCCCGCGATCGAACTCTACGGCGTGCAGAGCGAAAATTTTCCATCGATGCATTGCGCGCTGCGCGGCGAGACCGCCCGGTTCGACGCCAACACCATTGCCGAGGGCATCGCGGTAAAGCAACCCGGCGCGCTCACGCTGCCGCTGGTGCGCGAACTCACGCGCGGCGTGTTGCTGGTCGGCGAAGGGGAGATCGAGCATGCCATCGTGCTGCTGCTGGAAATCGAGAAAACCGTGGTCGAAGGTGCGGGAGCGGCCGGTCTGGCGGCGCTGCTGGCACATCCGCAGCACCTTCGCGGCAAGTGCGTCGGGATCGTGCTCTCCGGCGGCAATATCGACCCGCTGATGTTGGCGGTGATCATCGAACGCGGCATGGTGCGCGCCGGGCGGCTCACGCGGCTGACGGTCGAACTGCGCGACCTGCCTGGCGCGCTGGCGACGGTCACAGCCTGCATCGGCCAGGCCAACGCGAATATCGAAGAGGTGCACCATCAACGCGCTTTTACCAACCTGCCGCTGCAAACGGCCGAGGTCGAATTCGTGCTGCAGACCCGCGGCCGCGAGCATGTGGAGGAAATCATCCGCGCACTGCGCGCCGTCGGTTTCACTGCGCGCATCCATGGCGCATGAACATACCGCCCCAAGTTCTGACCAGAGCGTGGCTTAGGATTGCAATGCCGGCAACAATCAGCGTGACAGCGTGAGCACCGAAGCCAACTTTCAGTTGTTCGCACCCTGTCCACGAGGCCTGGAAAGTGTGCTCGCGCTTGAACTGTCCGAATTTGGCGCAAGCGCAGTGCAGGCGGTCCCCGGCGGCGTGGCGTTCGAAGGCGACACGCGCGTCGTCTACCGTGCCAATCTTGAAAGCCGCATCGCCACGCGCGTATTGCTGCGCCTGTTCACCACGAATTACCGCAACGAAGCGGACATCTATCGCGCGGCGTACGAAGTCGATTGGCCGCAGCGCTTCGATGTCGCGCGCAGCATCCGCGTCTACCTCACCGCGCAGCGCTGCCCGCTGAAAAGCCTCGACTTCCTCACGCTGCGCATCAAGGACGCGGTGTGCGACCGCTTCAGGAGCGCCGCCGGCAGCCGCCCCAACGTCGATACGCGTGCGCCGGAAGTGCGCATCCACGCCTTTCTCGATGCCACGCAGTTCACGCTCTACCTCGATACGTCGGGCGAGCCGCTGTTCAAACGCGGCGCGCGGGCCGCCCAGGGCGAGGCGCCGCTCAAGGAAAATCTGGCAGCCGGTATACTCAGACTCGCCGCATGGCAGCCGGGATCGGCACTGCTCGACCCAATGTGCGGCGGCGGCACCATTCTGGTAGAGGCGGCGCAAATCGCGCTCGATATCGCGCCGGGCGGCGCGCGCAGTTTCGGTTTCGAACGGTTGAAGGACTTCGACGCGACGTTATGGCGCGGGCTGCGCGACGAAGCCGGGGCACGGCGCAAGCCGGTTGTGCCCTTGCCGATTTATGGCAGCGACCTCTACGGCGACACGCTCAAGCTTGCCCACGCAAACCTCTCCGCCGCCGGCCTGGAGGGCGCGGTGCAGCTGAAACAGGCGAATGCACTGGAGATCCCGGCGCCGGCCGCCTCAGGCGTACTGGTGACCAATCCGCCCTACGGCGAGCGAATGGGCGAGCAGCAGGACCTCGCCGCGTTCTACCCCAAATTCGGCGACGCACTGAAGCAGAAATTCGCCGGCTGGGACTGCTACATACTTAGTGCCGACATGAGTCTGCCCAAGCTGATCAAACTTCAGGTTTCCAAGCGCACGCCGCTATTCAACGGCGCGCTGGAATGCCGCCTGTTCGAATACAAGATTATTGCCGGCAGCATGCGTACGCCGCGGCCCGCCTGATGTCGGGCGGTCGCTGCGCCCGGCGGCACGCGGCCTAGCGCGCCGGACGTTTGCGCGCGGTGACCGATTTTGCCACGGACTTCGTGGCAGTCTTGGTGCTGTTTTTGGTGCTCTTCTTGGCGCCGGTTTTTGCGGCGGTCTTGGTCTTCGCCTCGGTCGCAGGCTTGACCTCACTGGCCGCGTCGGGTTTGGCGACGGCCTTGCCCGGTTTGGCCGCGCGCGGCGCAAACTCGAATCCGACCTTGCCGTCAGCACCGCGCACCAGGAAGGCCGAGAACGGCCGTCCTTTCTTGGAAATGAATCGGTGCAGCAGATCGGTCTTGCCTGTGGCAAGTAGCTTTTGCATTTGTTCGCGTTCGATTGGACGCTGCAAAATAATGCGCCCGGAGCGGAAGTCGCAGCTTTTTTCCGGACCCATGCTTTTTTCGCACACATAGGCCATCGGCTGCTCGAACACCCGCGCCGCACACTTGGGGCAGGGACCGAGCGGCTCGAGGCCGGAGAAATCCGGCACTTCGTCTGAGCCGTTGCCCGACTGTCCGAAATCAAACTCCGCCTTTAGTTCGGGCGACAGGCGCACCACCGCGGCAAACGGTTTCCCCATGCGGCTGCGGAATCCCTGCAGCGGACCGATTGTCCGCGCGGCGATCAGCTCCTCGATTTCTTCTGGCGCAAATTCACGGCTGGAGACGACTTTCCAGATATTGAAATCGCAAGCCTGACACTGGAATTTTCGGTAATTCTCCAGCAC
>QYQC01000109.1 GCA_007280315.1 Betaproteobacteria bacterium
CAATAATGGGTGAGATTCGGCTCCACCAGCCGCTGCAGTGTGATGCCCTGCTTCGCCAGGTTCGGCGCCAGTTTGCCGCCCGGCGCCGCGATGTTGGCGTACTCATTCGGAAAGCGTTCGATGTAGTCGTGCTCGCGATTCAGAAACGCGAGCCAGCGCGGCTGCGTCTCTTCGATGATACCGATCTCGATGCGGCCCACCAGCGGCAGGCGCTTGCCCTTGAGGTGCGCAGCAATTTTCTGGTCGAGTGGATCGGCGCCGGGCGTCGCGGTAAGGTATTCCTCGCGGTAATCCGGATTTGCAACGAGCACAATTTTCGAGGAGCGTTTCCATTCCTTGACCATGTAGGGGCCGGTGCCTACCGGATGCGAACCGACGTCATCGCCATACATTTGCACTACTTCGCGCGCAAACGCTGCGGTTGTCGGCATCGCCATGATATAGAGCAGGTTGTAATCCGGCGCCTTGAGGCGAATCTGCAGCGAGTAGCGATCGAGCACCTTGATACCCTCGATCGGCGCGTCGTAGTCGAACCGCCCAGCGGCCTTGGCGCGGTTGTAGGCGTCCTTCCCGCCGATCAGACTGTCCTCGAGCAGGAACATCCACGGCGATCTGAGCTTGGGATCGAACAGGCGCTTGAGGCTGAACTCGTAGTCCGCGGCGACGAGTTCCCGCTTACCGCCCTTGAACGCCGCGTGCGGCGTGAAATGAATGCCCGGCTTGATGTGAAAAACATAGGTCGCGCCGTTGTCGCGCACTTCGGGCATCGCGGCCAGGGTATTCGGTACGAGCTTCACCGGCCGGGCAAGATAATCGTAGGTCAGCATCGGTTCCAGCACGTCCTCGATCAACGTGTTCGAATAGCGGTCTGACGCTGCCACCGGATCGAAGCTGGTTTCGGCGACCGGGAACGCATAGCGGATTACCTTGTTCGGGTCCGCGGCCGCGGCGCCGTTCGCCGCTGCCAGCACGGCCAACGCCGCCAACGCTATTGCCACGCAGGCGAGAATGCTTCGTTTCAAACCCTGTCTCCAGTTCGGTTTTGCACTTCGGCCGGTCTGCCTCCGCGTCATCGCAATGCCGCTTCGCGCTGCGCCACATCGACATCGAGATAGCGCCAGGCAGTCATGACAAACGGGTGCTTCTTGTAGCCTGCCACCCACGGATGCAGCAAGTGGTTCTGCAATCGATGCACGGCCAGTCGCCACGGACCGTAGACCAGCACCAGATTGGACATTTGTCGATAGAGCAAGTTGCGTTCCGCGGAATCCGGCATGGCGGCCGTCTGTTCGTACATTTTGTTGAATTGTGCCAGATTGAAGCGCGAATAGTTCGCCTGCCCCGCATTCGGACCGTACAACAGCTGGAAGAAATTCTCGGCATCCGGGTAGTCCGCCTGCCAGCCGTCGGTGCGCATCTGCAGCTTTCCCTGTTTGCCCAGCTTTCTCAGCTCAGGCACCTTTTCCTTTTTCAGCGTCATGCGGATGCCGATTTCCTCGAGCGAGCGCTGGATCAGTTCGTCCATCCGCCGCGACGCCAGCGTCGGAGGGCTCGCATACTCGATGACCAGCGGCCTGCCGTCCGGCAGCTCGCGGTAGCCGTCACCGTCGCGATCCAGGTAGCCGAACAGGTCGAGCAAGGCCTTGGATCGCGCCGGATTGTATTCGCCGAAAGGATTGCGAAAATTCGCGTCGTAACCCGCGATCCCCGGCGGGATCACCGATTGCGCCTGCACCGCCTGATTGTTGCGCACGATGGCGATGTCAGCCTGCGTGTTGATCGACAGCGCTATTGCGCGGCGCAATGCGATCTTTTCCGGCGTGTAGCCGCCCACCACCGGGTCTTCCATGTTGAAAAAAGTAAACCAGACGTCGGGTTTTGCCTCCCGGAAAAGGCGTATGCCCTGCGTCGCCAGATTCGGCGCGATCCTGCCGTTGGGCGCGGCGACGTTGGCGAACTCCTCCGGCAGAATCTCGATGACGTCGATCTCGCGGTTGAGGAACGCCAGCCAGCGCGGCTGGCCCTCCTCGATCACGTTTACCTCGATACGATCATTGAGCGGGATGCGCCGCCCGTCCAGAGCCTTCATCACCGCCGCATCCCAGGGCGTATCTTCGGGTTCGGCGTCAAAGCGCACCTCTCGGTAGCCGGGGTTGGCTTCGAGCACGACGCGGCTCGAACGTATCCATTCCCTGAGCAGGTAGGGCCCGGTGCCGACCGGATGTGCGCCGACGTCGCTGCCATAGCGTTCCACCACCTCGCGCGCCAGGGCGCCGGTCGCGGCCGTTGCCAGAATGTAGGGCAGCTTGAAATCAGGCGCGGCAAGGCGAATGCGCAGGGTATAGCGGTCGATCGCCTGCAGCCCCGCCATCGGTGCATCGTAGTCGAATCTTCCGCTTGCGCTGGCCGCTGCGACAATCGGCTCCGCGCCGACAATTTTACCCGCGAGCAGGAATTGCCACGGCGATCTGAGCTTCGGGTCGAGCAGACGTTTCAGGCTGAACGCGTAGTCCGCAGCAACGAGCTCGCGCCGCCTGCCGTTGAACGCCGCATCCGGCGCAAAGTAGATGCCCGGTTTGATGTTGAAGGTATATACCGAACCGTCCGCGGATACTTCCGGTAGCGCGCTGAGCGTGTTCGGCACCAGCTTTGCCGGGCGCGCGAGGTAGTCATAGGTGAGCATGGAATCGAAAATGTTCTCGCAATACTGCAGCGAGGCTTCCTCCGATTCGCGCACCGGATCGAACGAGTTCTCGCCCTGCAGCGCCGCCAAACGCAGCACCTTCAGCGGCGCGGCGGCAACCGGGCCCGCGAACCCGGCGGCGCACAGACAAAGGCCCGCCAGCGCGATTGAAACACGCGGCGTCATTGCATGCCGAGCTGGGCGAACAGAAACGCGAACACGTCCGCGTCCTCGTCGATCACCGATGCCAGCGAGGTGCCGATGCCGTGCCCGGCGTCGGACGCCACCCGCAGCAGGACCGGCCGGCCACCGGGATTGGCTGTCTGCAGGCGCGCGGTCATCTTGTAGGACATCCACGGTTCGACGCGGCCATCGTGCTCGCCCGTCGTCAGCAATAGCGCCGGATAGGCGACGCCGTCACGCACATGATGCAGCGGCGAATAGGCGTGCAGCGCCTTGAACTGTCGCTCGTCCTTGACCGTCCCGAATTCGGTGACGTTGAACGCGCCGTTGGGGGTGAGTTCGACACGCAGCATGTCGTAAATGCCGACCTGGCTGACCACGGCACGAAACAGCTCGGGCCGCTGCACCATGGCCGCGCCCATCAAAAGGCCACCGTTGCTCCCGCCCAGAATCGCCAGTCGGTCGCGCGCGCTGTAGCCGCGCTCGACCAGCAATTGTGCGCTGGCGATGAAGTCATCGAATACATTCTGTTTCCTGGTCAGATTGCCGGCATGGTGCCACTCCTGGCCGTATTCGCCGCCGCCGCGCAGGTTGGCTATCGCGAACGCACCGCCGTGACGCAGCCAGAACGCGGCATAGCGCATGAAATACGGCCGCAGCGAAATGCCATAGCCGCCATAGCCGGTGAGCAGCACTGGCTGCGAGCCGTCGCGCTTGCTCCCCTTGCGGAAGAGGATGTTGACCGGGACCTTGGTCCCGTCCCTGGACACGGCGAACTCGCGCAACACCTCGACGTCAGGCATAGCACCATTGACTGCGTAGATCGGCGCGTCCGACAGCCGCGTCTTCACCGGTTTCGCATTGCGCTGCGCCGGATCGTAGGCGTACCACGCGAACGCGCGTATGAAGCTCTGGCTGCCGAACAGGATTGCATCGCCGGCCAGGCGCGAACCCGCGTTGATGTTTGCAACCGGCTCGGCGCCGAGCGTTCCCATTGGCCTGCCGTCGAGCGCGAACACGCGCAGTTCGGACGGGCCCCCGGCGAGATAATTGACATACAGGCGGCTCTTCGTCGGAACCACACTTTCGATCACCGCGTCCGATTCGGACACAACCACGGCCGCCGCGGGCAGACCGGCTCCGGGGGCATCGAGTTTCAGTGCGACAATTCGGCCGCGCGGCGAGTCTTTCAATCCAAGCGCATAAAGACGCCCGTCGCGTCCAAATTTGGCGTTGCGAAATCCGTCCGTGTAATCGGCGATGCGCAGCCAGTTAGCATCGTTCCCACGGAGAAAGTAAGCGTGCTCGCCGCCGTCGCCGTTCGCGACATCGGCCAGCAGGTAGTTCCCGTCCTCGCTCGAAGACAGCTTGATTTCCGCGATGCGCGGAAAATCCTTGCCCAGAACGTATTCGTCCTGCATCACCGGCTTACCGAGCCGGTGAAAATACACCTGCATGTAGAAATTGGCGTCTTCCTGCGGCCGCTCGTCGCCCTGCGGATAACGTGTGTAGTAAAGGCCGCTGCCGTCTGCATTCCAGGCAACGCTGCCGCCGCCGGTCGGATACTGTACGCGCTGCACCACGTCAGGCAGCGATTTGCCGCTCGCCGTGTCGTAAATGTAGAGCGTACCGTCTTCGCTGCCGTTCTTCGACAGCGATACCGCCACGCGCTTGCCATCGCGCGACGGCTCGAACCAGTCGATTGCCGTCTTGCCGCTCGGGTCGAGTACGTTGGCATCGAGCACCATGCGCTCGGATTTTAGGCTGGCGTGACCGTCAAGCACGACGATCATCGCCTGGTTTTTCGGTGGCTGGCGCTTGAGCGCAAACAGTTTTCCGCCGGCGAACACGAAACTGCGCCGTGTCACACGACCGCCGCCTAACATTCCCTCCAGTTCCTTCTTGATCGCCGCACGTTGCGGCAACGCGTCGATCACGCCGCGCATGAGCGCATTCTGCGCGGCAATCCAGGCTTTGACCTCGGGGCTGTCAGACTGCTCCAGCCAGCGGTAATCCTCGCTTACTACCGTGCCGAAATAGGTGTCGCTGACCGATTTCCTGGGGGTCGCCGGATATTCGAGCGATGCGGCGCAAACTGAGCCGCTGCAAACTGCAGCAGCCAAAAGCGTGACGACCGTGTTCAATCTAATCATTGACTCTCCGCATTCGACCGGGGCGGGCGCGACGCGTCCGCCCCTTCTGGCCGGCTATGGTAGCCCATCCGGCGAAATCGCATGCACGCCCGATTCGACTGATCGGCACATCTGCCATACCCGCATTCGTAATCACCCCCGGTATAATCCACCCTTTCCGCATCCCGGAGTCACCATGGGTTTTCTGACAGGAAAGCGCATTCTCATCACTGGCTTGCTCAGCAACCGCTCGATCGCCTATGGCGTCGCCAAGGCGTGTCATCGTGAAGGCGCCGAACTTGCCTTTACCTATCAGAACGAACGCTTCCAGGACCGCGTTACGAACATGGCCGCCGACTTCGACAGCCGCCTGGTATTTGCCTGTGATGTGGCAAATGACGAGGAGATCGCAAAGTTGTTCGCAGAACTCGGCAAGCACTGGGACGGACTCGAAGGCCTGGTTCATTCCATCGCCTATGCGCCGCGCGAAGCGATCGACGGCGATTTTCTGGAAGGCATGTCGCGCGAGGCGTTCCGCATCGCGCATGACGTGTCGAGTTACAGCTTCGCCGCGCTGGCGAAGGCGGCACTGCCGATGATGCTGGAGCGGCGCGCTGCGCTGCTCACACTGACCTATCTCGGTGCGGTGCGTACCATGCCGAATTACAACGTAATGGGACTGGCCAAGGCGAGTCTCGAAGCCGCGGTGCGCTACATGGCTGCGAGCCTGGGTCCGAAGGGGATACGGGTGAACGCCGTTTCAGCGGGGCCGATCAAGACCCTGGCCGCCTCCGGCATCGCCAATTTCGGCAAGCTGCTCGCCTACAATGCGCGGCATGCGCCGCTGCGGCGCAATGTCACCATAGACGAAGTGGGGAATGCGGCTGCGTTCCTGTGCAGCGATCTCGCCAGCGGCATCACCGGTGAGGTGACCTATGTCGATGGCGGCTTCAACACTACGGCACTGGGTACGACGGAAATCGCATAACGCCCGCTGGCGCGCTTGCGGCGCGCCGCCCTAGCCGCCTTTCTTCTCCAGATTTGCCTTGTTGATTTCTATTTTAGCCGAGCCTTTGAGACCGGCAATATAGGCGGCTGAATCTTCCTGCGCGGCCTGCCGCACCAGCTGCTCCTGCATTTCTTTCTCGCGCGCTGCATCGACCGTCGTCGTATCGGTTACGCGTGAAATCCGGTAAATACCGTAGCCGCGGTCACGCAATTCCACGCCCAGGTAGACCGGCAGCTTGCTGGTATCGGCGCGGAAAATAGCCTTCAGCGCGTCCGGATGCACTGTCGGTTTGCCCTGTCGGCTCAACATTTTGGCCGCGCTCCATTTCAATCCTGCATCCTTTCCCTGCTGCAGATCGGCATATTTGGCGGCGCCGGTCTTGATCGCCGACACCATCGCCTGCTGCGCAACCAGCTTTTTCGCGATCTCCGCCTTGACCTCGTCCAGGGCTCTGGGCGCCGCGGGTTTATGTGCGATCACACGCGCCACCACCAGTGCATTGGGTCCTGCATCCATGACTTCGGTATTGCGCTTGTTCTTGATCGAATCGGGAGAAAACAACGCGTCCAGTATCTTCTGGCTATTGAGCGGTCCGGCAGCGGCACCGGCCGCAGCGTCAGCCTGGCGCGTAACCCATCCTGACTGCTGCAGCTTGAGTTTGAACTTGTCGGCGATCGGTTGCAGGGTATCCGGCTGCTCATAGGCGAGATTGCTGAAGGCTTCAGCGGCTTCGGCGAATTTCTTCCCCAGGCGTTGCTTCTTCAGATCCTTTTCGATTTCTGCGCGCATCGCCTGAAAATCCTGAGCCAACGGCGCTTTAATCAATATGTGACTTGCCTGACGCTGCTCCGGTGCGCCGTCCTTGGCCGCTTTGATCCCGGTCAGCTTGATAATGTGGAATCCGAAACTGGATTCGACGATATCACTCAACTGCCCTTGTTTCAGCTTGAATACTGCGTCCTCGAACGGTTTGACCATCGAGCCGCGCGCGAAGTAACCGAGGTCACCGCCATTGTCCTTCGAGCCTGGGTCCTCGGAATTCAGCTTCGCCAGCTCCACAAATTTTTCCGGCGAGGCATGCAATTGCCCGAGCAGTTGTTCGGCTTTCTTTCTTGCCACGCTGCGCTCCTCGAATTTGGGGCGCACATTGCTGTCATACCAGCCGCGCAGATCGGCTTCGTTCACCGTCTCCAGCGCGGCGAGCGCGTCCGCATTGAGCACGGCATACTCGGCGCGCACTTGTTCCGGCAGCACGAATTCGCCCGGATGGCTGTCGTAGTAGGCCTTGACGGCGTCAGCGCCGAGCTTGACCTCGCCCTCGAACTGATCAAACGAAAGCACCGCCTCAGACACCTCGCGTTCCTGCCCTTGAATCGCGAGCATGCGCGCAACCTGCGTTTTTCCGACCAGACTCGACTCGACCAGTGCGCCATTGAGTTGCTGCAATTCGATGTCGCGGCGCATCCGCGCCTCGAATACCACGTCGTTCATGCCTTGCGCGCGCAACAAGGCGTCATAACGCGCCTTGGAAAACTGACCGTTCTCCTGGAATGCCGGCAGGCGGGCGATGATTTCGCGCAGTTGCGTATCGGTCACCACCAGGTTGCTGCGGATTGCGTGCACCGTGAGCAGGCGCTGCTGTATCAGTTGATCCAGAAGTTCGGCGCGCTGCTGCGGCGTATCCAGCAGCGCCGCGTCGAAATTGCGGCCAAGCAACCCACGCAAACGCTCCTGCTGCTCGCGCTGCGCCTGGGTGAATTCCTGCAACGTGATCGCCTGCCCGGCGACCTGTGCCATGTCCTGCACCGTGCCGGATCCGCGCCGATAGGAATCGATACCCCAGAACGCGAATGGAAGCACCAGCAGTGCCAGGATCAATTGAACCAGCATCTTGTGCTTGTGGACTAGATCGAACATGAAGTTAGGCTCTCAAGTAAAAAAGGCGAACCCCTGTCTGGGTTCGCCTCTTATTGTTGGCGGAGTGGACGGGACTCGAACCCGCGACCTCTGCCGTGACAGGGCAGCATTCTAACCAACTGAACTACCACTCCAGCAATACGGACACCCTGGTGGGTGCTGACGGGTTCGAACCGCCGACATTCGCCGTGTAAAGGCGACGCTCTACCAACTGAGCTAAGCACCCTTTCGGACAGATTGAAATGCGGGGCGCTCTGGTCCAAAAAGGGCACTAGTTTAACGCATCTTTCAGTGCTTTGCCAGCGCGGAATTTCGGAACCCGCGCGGCTTTGATCTTGATGCTCGCGCCGGTACGCGGATTGCGGCCGTTGCGCGCCGCACGCTTGCCAACGTAGAACGTACCGAATCCGACCAGCGTCACCATGCCGCCCTTCTTCATCGCGGTCTTGATCGCGGTTACGGTTGCATCCAGCGCACGTCCGGCCGCTGCCTTGGAAACGTCGGCGGATTTGGCAATTTGATCGATCATTTCGGACTTATTCACGTTGAACCCCCTTTTTGTCTAAATGAGATTAGCTATGGCACGAACAAAGCCTGGCGTGCATTTTTGAGTTGAAGTTTTGGAGTAGGCGTGCTTGCGAGCGCAACAAACTTGCCGCAACCGGCAAGAGCGATACGATCTTTATAACAAGCGCCATTCGCGTGTGTCAAGCGCTTTTCAGTTTCTCCGGAAGCCTGCTCAATGAGTGATGACGCCGCTCACGGGCTGCCCCTCGGACGCCGGCGCTATCGGGGCAACTTCGTCTTTCTTGCTCGTTGCCTCGGGCTTGCGCTCCAGCGCAAGCTCGAGCACCTGATCAATCCATTTTACTGGAATGATCTCGAGGCGGTTCTTGACGTTGTCGGCAATCTCCGTCAGATCCTTTACATTTTCCTCGGGAATCAATACGGTCTTGATGCCGCCGCGGTGGGCTGCGAGCAACTTTTCCTTCAATCCGCCGATAGGCAGCACCTCGCCGCGCAGCGTAATTTCACCGGTCATTGCAACATCGGCGCGCACTGGAATGCCGGTGAGAATCGAAACCATTGCAGTGCAGATGCCGATGCCGGCACTGGGGCCGTCCTTTGGTGTCGCGCCTTCCGGCAGGTGGATATGCAAATCGATCTTCTGATAGAAGTCCTCGGCGACGCCGAGCTTGGCCGAGCGGCTGCGCACCACCGTCAGCGCGGCCTGGATCGATTCCTGCATTACCTCGCCCAGCTTGCCGGTGGTTATGCTCTTGCCCTTGCCCGGCATTACCACGGCTTCGATCGTCAGCAGCTCGCCGCCGACTTCAGTCCACGCAAGACCCGTGACCTGTCCAACCTGGTTTTTCTTCTCCGCGATGCCAAAAGTGAATTTGCGCACGCCGAGGAATTTGTCCAGATTTTTCGCCGTAACCAGGATCTTGCTGTCGCGACTCTTGGTCACCAGGATCTTCACTACCTTGCGGCAGATCTTTGAAATTTCGCGCTCCAGGCTGCGCACGCCCGCTTCCCGGCTGTAGTAGCGAATCACGTCGCGTATCGCCGATTCGGCGATCGAAACTTCGTCTAGCTTCAGTCCGTTGTTCTTGAGCTGCTTGGGCAGCAGATAGCGCGTGGCGATGTGTATTTTCTCATCCTCGGTATATCCCGAAAGCCGGATGACCTCCATGCGATCGAGCAGTGCCGGGGGAATGTTCAGCGTATTGGCGGTTGCTACGAACATGACTTCCGACAGGTCGTACTCGACCTCGACGTAATGGTCTACGAACGTATGATTTTGTTCCGGATCCAGCACTTCGAGCAGCGCCGAGGACGGATCGCCGCGGAAGTCCATTCCCAGCTTGTCCACTTCATCCAGCAGAAACAGCGGATTGCGTACGCCGACCTTGGTCATGTTCTGCAGAATCTTGCCCGGCATGGAACCGATATAGGTGCGGCGGTGGCCACGAATCTCCGCTTCGTCGCGCACGCCGCCCAGCGACATGCGCACGAACTTGCGATTGGTCGCTTTCGCGATGGACTGCCCAAGAGAGGTCTTGCCGACGCCTGGCGCCCCTACAAGACACAGAATCGGCGCCTTCACCTTGTCCACGCGGCTTTGAACCGCAAGGTACTCGACGATGCGCTCTTTCACCTTCTCCAGCCCATAGTGATCGGAATCGAGGCTCTTTTCCGCGGCAGCGATGTCCTTGGATATCTTGCTGCGTTTCTTCCACGGCAGGCCTACCAATATGTCGATATAGTTGCGCACCACCGTGGCTTCGGCCGACATCGGAGACATCAGGCGCAGTTTCTTCAACTCGGCCTCGGCCTTGACGCGCGCGTCCTTGGGCATGCGCGCGGCCTTGATCTTCTTCTCCATCTCGTCCAGATCGGCGCCGTCCTCACCCTCGCCCAGTTCCTTCTGGATCGCTTTTACCTGCTCGTTCAGGTAGTACTCGCGCTGGCTTTTTTCCATCTGGCGCTTGACCCGGCCGCGAATGCGCTTTTCCACCTGCAGGATGTCGATCTCGGTTTCAAGCTGGCCGAGCAGATGCTCCAGGCGGGCCTTGACGTCGAACATCTCCAGCACCTGCTGCTTCTGCTCCAGTTTCAACGGCAGGTGCGCAGCCACGGTATCGGCCAGGCGTCCGGCCTCTTCAATACCACCGAGCGAGGTCAAAATTTCCGGGGGTATTTTCTTGTTCAGCTTCACGTATTGGTCGAACTGGGTCACCAGCGCCCGGCGCATTGCTTCGACCTCGTTATTGTCGCTCGCATCCGCGGGTACCGGCCGCGCCACAGCAACGTAATGACTGCGCTGGTCTTCGATTTCCTTGATCACCGCGCGCTGGCTGCCCTCAACCAGCACTTTTACCGTTCCGTCCGGCAGCTTCAGCATCTGCAGAATATTGGCGATACAGCCGATCTGGTACATGTCGTCGGGACCAGGCTCGTCTTTGGCTGCGGATTTCTGTGCCGCCAGCATGATGCTCTTGCCCGCTTCCATGGCGATTTCCATCGCCTTGATTGATTTCGGACGGCCGACAAACAGCGGAATCACCATATGCGGGAATACCACCACGTCGCGCAACGGTAACAACGGAAACTGGATCGGATTGGGGGAATACTCGGTAACGGACATGGCGGACCCTCAGCGTGACATTCAATGATAGATGGGGACGGGGGGGATTAGTTCAACCCCGTCAGCGTTCTCAGGAGAGAGAACCGGCGACCTTGGGCGGGTCGGAATAGATCAACAGCGGCTTGCCTTCGCCGAGAACCGTCGGTTCGTCGATAACCACCTTGCTTACATTTTCCATGGTCGGCAGTTCGTACATCGTGTCGAGCAGCACCTGCTCCAGAATCGAGCGCAAACCACGCGCGCCGGTCTTGCGTGCAAGCGCTTTCTGCGCGATGGCTGAAAGCGCCGCAGGGCGTACTTCCAGATCCGCGCCTTCCATGCCGAATAGACGCTGATACTGTTTGATCAGCGCGTTCTTTGGGATGGTGAGAATCTGGATCAACGCCGCCTCGTCCAGTTCTTCCAGCGTGGCGATAACCGGCATGCGGCCGACAAATTCCGGAATCAGGCCGTACTTGATCAAATCCTCGGGCTCCACCGCGCGCAACGCCGCTGTGATGTCTTTACTGTCCTTGAGACTGCGCACATCGGCGCCAAAGCCGATGCCGCTTTTTTCAGAACGATTGCGGATAATCTTTTCCAGGCCGTCGAAAGCGCCGCCGCAGACGAACAGGATGTTGGTGGTGTCCACCTGCACGAAGTCCTGATTGGGGTGCTTGCGCCCGCCCTGCGGCGGCACCGACGCAATGGTACCCTCGATCAGCTTCAGCAGTGCCTGCTGCACACCCTCACCCGAGACGTCACGGGTGATCGACGGGTTGTCAGATTTCCTCGATATCTTGTCGATTTCGTCGATGTAGACAATGCCGCGCTTGGCTTTGTCTACATCGTAGTCACAATTCTGCAGCAGCTTCTGGATGATGTTTTCCACGTCCTCACCGACGTATCCAGCCTCGGTCAGGGTGGTGGCGTCGGCAATCACAAAGGGCACGTTCAGCAGGCGCGCCAGCGTCTGCGCCAGCAGCGTCTTGCCCGAACCCGTGGGTCCGATCAGCAGAATATTCGATTTCGCCAGCTCGATCTCATCGTTCTTCGACAGATGTTTGAGCCGTTTGTAATGGTTATATACCGCTACCGACAGGATCCGTTTCGCCAGTTCCTGGCCGATAACATACTCGTCGAGTATGTCGCAGATTTCCTTCGGCGTCGGCAGGTCTGACTTGGCTGACTTGCCTGACTTGTCGGTACTGGTTTCCTCGCGAATGATGTCATTGCAAAGCTCGATGCACTCGTCGCAGATGAACACCGACGGCCCGGCGATAAGCTTCCTTACCTCGTGCTGGCTCTTGCCGCAGAAGGAACAGTAAAGCAGCTTTTCGCCGGCGTTTTTTTCGGTCATCTAAGTCTCATTTTTTGGCATCGGCGCGATTGCTCAGTACATTGTCAACCAGGCCGTATTTCACCGCTTCCACCGCCGACATGAAATTATCCCGGTCGGTATCGTGCGCGATCGTCTCTACGCTCTGGCCGGTATGCAGCGCCAGCATTTCGTTCAGCCGCCCGCGCAGGTAGAGAATTTCCTTGGCGTGGATCTCAATATCAGAGGCCTGTCCCTGAAAGCCGCCCATCGGCTGGTGAATCATGACGCGCGAATTGGGCAGGCAGAAACGCTTGCCCTTGGCCCCCGCGGCGAGCAGGAACGATCCCATGCTGGCAGCCTGACCCACGCAAAGCGTGCTCACATCGGGCTTGATGAATTGCATCGTGTCATAGATGGCAAGACCGGCTGAAACCGAGCCGCCCGGTGAATTTATATAAAACGAAATGTCCTTGTCCGGATTTTCCGATTCCAGAAACAGCAGCTGCGCAACGATCAGATTGGCAGTCATCTCGTTCACCACACCGACCAGGAAAACGACCCGCTCCTTCAACAGGCGCGAGTAAATATCGTACGCGCGCTCGCCGCGGCCGCTTTGTTCGATCACCATCGGGATCAGGCCCAGGTTCTGCGGACCCTCGAGACCCGCCTGCGGCTCTATCCATCCCGCCGCGTGCGGCTTCCAACCCGGCTGCATCATTTACTTGCCTCTCTGGGTTTGCCGCGATTCATTCTGCTTTCCCCATAAATTCATCGAAATTCACAGCTTTTTCTTCAACCTTGGCGTGCGCGAGCACCCAGGCGACAACATTGTCCTCCAGCGCCACGCTTTCCATTTCCGACAGACGCTGCGGCTGTGAATAAATCCATTTTACCACCTCGTCAGGCTGCTCGTAGCTCTCGGCCTGCTCTTGAACCAGGGCGCGCACCTGCTCCGGCTTGGCACCAAGGTCGTGTGCGCCTACCAGCTCGGCGATGATCAAACCCAGCGATACGCGACGTTGCGCCTGCTGCTCGAACATCTCCGGATTGATCGGCAACTGCTCCATTTTCATGCCGCGTGCTTCCATTTCGGCGCGCGCGGCCTGCACCAGCCGCTGCGTTTCCATTTCGATCAGCGCCTTGGGCAGATCGATTTTGGTCGCATCGAGAAGTACCTGCATGACTTTGCTCTTGAGATCGGCCTGGGCGCGCTTCTTTACTTCGCGCTCGATATTTGCTTTCACCTCGGACCGCATCTGCACCAGATCACCGTTTTCCACGCCGAGCGAACGCGCGAACTCGGCATCGAGCTCGGGCAAATGCGGCTCCTCAACCAGCTTGAGCGTAAGTTCGAAGCTCGCGGTCTTTCCGGCGACGTCCTTGCCGTGATAATCAGCCGGAAAAGTGAGTTCGAATGTCCTGCTCGCTCCGGCGTTCAAGCCCAGTGCGTTGGACTCAAATTCCGGCAGCATTTGTTTCTCGCCCAGCACGAACACAAAATCGCTGGCCTTGCCGCCGGTGAATTCGACACCCTCTATTTTCCCCAGGAAATCCGCGGTAATTCGATCGCCTGCCGCCGCCGGCCGCTCGACCTGGTGGAAATGCTGGCGCTGCTTGCGCAAGATTTGCAGCGTTTTGTCCACCTCGGCATCGCCCACACTCAGCGCGGCGCGCTCGATCTTGCTGGCGCCGATGTCGCCCACCACCACTTCAGGATAAATTTCGAAAGTGGCGCTGAACTCGATGCTTTTCGCGTCGGTATCGCCCGACTTGGGCTCGATGCGCGGATATCCGGCAACCTTGAGGTTCTGCTCACGCACCGCGTCTCCGAACGCTTTTTGCACGGCGTCGCCGAGAACTTCCGAACGCACCTGCGGCCCATATTGCTGCGCGACCAACTTCATCGGCACCTTGCCCGGACGAAAACCGGCCATGCGCAGGGTACGCGAGAGCTTTTTAAGCCGCTGTTCGACCTGTTTTTCGATTTCGTCGACCGCAACCGCCATGTTCAGTCGGCGTTCAAGCGAACCCAAATTCTCCAAGCTTGTTTGCATCAAATTCCCTTAAAGTCCGTAATAACCCGGTTTGTCGAAACGGGGCACCCTATTTTCCTATCCCACCCTCCAAACCTGACCGCATGGTGCGAAGGAAGGGACTCGAACCCCCATGCCGTAAGGCGCTGGAACCCTAAATCCAGTGCGTCTACCAATTCCGCCACCCTCGC
>QYQC01000204.1 GCA_007280315.1 Betaproteobacteria bacterium
AGGTAGTATACCGGATTGAGCATGCCGAGCTTGAGCGGCAGCTGCTCGTGTTTCTTGATCGTGTTGTGATCGAATTTTTCCGCGCCCTTGCCGATGCGACGCGCCGCCCAGTACACGCCGTCGGCAAGCACGTCGCCGATGCCTTCGCGCCTGACGATGCGATCGAGCAGCCAGAAGAAGCGGCCCTCGACGTCGGCCGGCATGCCCGGAAAATCCGCGTCGGTGAGGATGCCGGCCTCGAGCAGTTCGAGCGCAAAGGCCATGACCTGCGGCGTGGAGAATCCATCCACGCCGTATTCGGTGGCGCGCTGTGCGATCTTGAAACCGAACTCGAGATCCGAATAGGCCGCCATGGTGTACGTGAGCTTGGAGTAGCACTTCATCATGTAGGTAGGCTGCCCCGGCACCGAGATGGTCGCGCCGCATTTCATCGGACAGTTGTAGCAGCTGATCAGGCGCGTGCGCACGTCCTCCTGGGTCTTGCGCCACTTCTCTTCTATCTCATGGCTCCAGAAATCCTTGCGCCGGGTGCGCGCATTGCCCCACATGAAACTGGTGGTGTGCCACTGCTCGTCGACGATCGCCATTTCCTGCGGCGAACCCAGGCCCTGCAGGATAGGAGGGACGCCGGGAATCGGATGGTCGGCGCGGAATTTGATGTACTTCAGCACGTCGTCGCACAGACCCATGAATTCGGCCGGCCGGGCGACGTTGACGTCCTTGGTGCCGCGCACGACGATCGCCTTGAGCCCCTTGTCGCCCATGACCGCACCCATGCCGCCGCGGCTGGCGCTGGAGCGGCCCTGCTCGATGGAGGCGTAAAACACGCGGTTCTCCCCGGCCATGCCGATGGCGGCGACCTGGGCGTTCGGTTCCTTCAGTTCCTGCCGGATGCATTCTGCGGTTTCGATGGCGCCCTTGCCGCGCAGATGGGCGGCGTCGCGGATTTCGACCTTGTCATTGTTGATCCACAGATAAACCAGTTCGGTCGACTTGCCGCGGAGGATCACCTTGTCGTAACCGGCGTGTTTCAACTCCGGCGCCCAGAACCCGCCCATCATCGAATAGGCGAGCAGCTGGGTCTGCGGAGAAAACGTCGAGACGATGGTGCGGTTGCAGCCGGGCGCCGCGGTGCCGCACAGAAGGCCGGTGGCGAAAATCAGCAGATTGTCTTCGGAAAATGCATCGGTGTCCGCGGGAACCCGGTCCCACAGTATCCTGGCGCTGGTGCCCAGCCCGCCCAGATGCAGTCTGGTCAGTTCGGGATCGGATTCCACCCGGTCGATACTGCCGCGGGAAAGATCGACCTCCAGTTCGAACCCTGTCTCTGCGTATCGCATATTCCTGGCCCTCTCTCAATCTGCGTTTCTGTACAACTGTCCTTCGTCCTTCACGCTGGACAGATTTCCATTTGAAACGAATCGCGACCGGCACCCGCTGCCCCCCCTTAGCCGCTGGCCGGTTCCGGACCCGAGGTCCCTGTTCCGGCGCTTGCTTTTTTTTCGCTTTTTGGTATTGTCGTACTATAATGCTTATTTATCGGGTTCACGTCAACTGAAATTCGTCAAACCTGTTGATTTATAGGTATAAAACTTGACTAACTTGATCGGGTATTCTGACCGTTCCCGCCAACCGCGCCGCCCATGGCGGCAGGCGCAGCGCGTCCGCCTTTCTGCATGCCGCAGGCCGGCTGAGCGCGTAGCAGGGTCGGGTTTTTACCCAAGCTAAGCGAACCTTGTCCAGGAACCGGCGATGAACGAGGTGCGCAATCTTCTGGAGTCACGCTTTCCCGGACTGTACGCGCGCATCGAGCAGACGCTCCTCGCATCGGAGGCGCGCTACAACCGCGAGACCAAACAGGCGCCCTCGGAATTTCTCCTCGAGCATACCCGGCGCGCGGCGGCCATCGCCTGCAAGCTCGCCGCAATGGAACGGGTCGACGCGCTCCTGCCGGTGCTGGTGGCGCTCTACCACGATGCGGGCAAGTTCCATGATGGCGAATACCACAAGGACGGCGTGCCCGAAGAAGAACACGCGGCCATCCTCGCCGGGCACATGCTCGCCGAATCCGGCGCCGAACGCGCCGACATCGAGGCGGTGTGCGCCGCGCTGCGCGCGCTGTACGACGACCGGCTGGGCAGCCTCGAAGCCTGCCGCATCGTGCAGGATGCGGACCGGCTCGACAAACTCGGAGCTCTGGGCGTGGGCGCCTTCTTCACCAAGGCAACGCTGCGCGGACGCGGCCTCGTCGACGCGCTGGTGCAGACGCTCAGCCGGGAACTGAGTTACGCCCTGGCAGCGCCGCATTCGATGTTGACCGAAACCGGGAAAAGGCTAGCCGGCGAGCAGACGGCAAAGACCGTCGCGTTCTTCGACGATCTGTTGCACGACCTGGAACGCTGGGGCATCGCCGCGTTCGAGCGCCGCCCTCTTGTGGTAGAGGGCGATTTCCGCGGCCGCGACGGCAATCGCGTGACGAAGGTGGAGGTGACCATCGTCATGCCGCGCGCCTGCCCGGATTGCGACGCGCCGGTCGCGCTGACGCATCGCAGCGAGCGCGGACTGAAATGCGACATGCTCAAGGCACGCTTCGCCTGCGAGTCCTGCGATTATGCGCGCGACATTTCCTTCTGCCTGCCGGTACTCGCCTGAGATAAGGGGGCGCTCTAGATGAAATACGCAGAAACCGGATTCAATCTGGAAGTTGATCTGTCCACGGGCCGCGCCGAGAGGTTGGCGTCCGACCCGCGGGACACCGAGCTCTATCTCGGCGGTCAGGGGGTCGCGGCCAAGATCCTGTTCGAGCGCGTCCCGCCGGACACGGACGCGTTTTCTCCCGACAATCTGCTGATCTTCAGCGCCTGCCTTCTGGTGGGCACGCCGGCGCCGGCCGCCAACCGCACCGTGGTGAACACGTTTTCTCCGCAGACCAACCTGATGTCGCATTCCCTGTTCGGCGGCTTCTTCGGCCCGGAGCTGAAATTCGCCGGCTACGACAGGATCATCATCCGCGGCAAGGCGCCGGAGCTGGTCTACCTGTACATCCACAACGACCGGGTGGAAATCCGCGACGCCAGCCACCTGCGCGGCAAGGGCACCACCGAAACGCAGGACCTGCTGAAGGCGGAGCTGAAGGACCAGCGCGTCCAGGTGGCGGCCATCGGCCTTGCCGGCGAAAACCGCGTGTACATGGCTTCCATCGACCACAACCACGCCAGCGCGTCGCGCGGCGTCGGCGTGATCATGGGCGACAAGCGCCTGAAGGCCATCGCCGTGCGCGGCACGCGCGACCTGAATATCGCCCGGCCGGCCGAGATGTTCGAACTCGCCCAGGCGCTGCACCGAAAGATCGGCGAGGGCGACGGCAACGGCGACTGGATGGCGGTGGACGAGGACGACAGCTTCCACCACAACCATTTCGCCTGGGGCAATGCACGCACGCGCAGAAAGGGCTACTGGAGCGAGGAACTGCAGCAGCGCTGGACCAGATGGAAATACGACCACATGGACCGGCAGACCGGCTGCTTCAACTGCGCGAAGAAATGCCGCAACGTGATCAACTGGCCGGGAGGGCGGCGCTTCGGCTACAAGTGCTTCGGCAAGGACACCTACCACATGGCGGCGTTCCTGGAACTGGACTTCACTTATGAAATCCTCGGCGTCGCCCAGGAATACGGTCTCGATTCCTACTCCACGCCGCAGGTCATCGCGTTCGCGCTGGAACTGCTCGAAGCCGGAATACTCACCGAAAAGAACTTCCCGGACATGCCCGAGGACAGCCGGGGGCGGTTTTTCTACCTGCTGGAGAAGATCGTGCGCCGCGAAGGCATCGGCGACGTCCTCGCCGACAGCGTCTCGCATGCGGCGAAGCGTATCGGCAACGGCGCCGAAGCGTTTGATCACAACACCACGAAGAAATTCGAGCAGCTGCCGATCAAGCTGGGCAAACTGAATCCGGCCTACTTCCTCATGATCGCCACCGGCGAAAAGATGAGCATCACCCAGATCGAAGGTTCGTTTCCGCAGGACCCGCTGCCCACCCAGGAGCAGCGCGAAGCCTTCGTCAGCAAATGGGAAGCGCCGCCCGACGAGAAATTCAAGCAATACTTCCTCGACTGGAAAAAGCGCGACGACATTTCGGATGAAGCCACCTGCGAAATCGTCGACTGGAACGAAGCCATGCATTACATCGACGACGCCACCGGGCTGTGCGGTTTCGTCTCCTCGTTCCGCGGCCAGTTTGGCGGTGGCGTCGCCTATCACATGAACAACATTCCGCAGATGATCGCGCACGCGACCGGCATGAAAATGGACAAGGCGCGGCTGTGGAAGACGTTCCAGAGAATCCGCACCCTCGTTCGCGCGGTGAACGTCAGGCGCGGGCTGCGGCGCAAGGACGAACGACCGCCCGAAGACCACTGGGCGGTGCGCGACGAAAAGTACGAACAGGAACTGCTCTCCAAGTATTACGCGTTCAAGGGCTGGAACAGCGAGGGCATACCGACGCGGCAGACGCTGGAGCGCCTGGACATGGGCTACGCCGCCGATGACCTGGAACGCAGAGGCATTCTCAAGGCCGATGCCGGCGCTGCCGCGCGCGAGACGGTGGCAGCAGCAGAATAGATGCGGGCAAGAACGGGAGAAAGGCAATGAACGTCGACGTCAGCTCGAAGACCGTCAAGGAAATCATCGCCGACATCGACAAGTGCACGGGCTGCCGCGCCTGCGAGATGGCCTGCTCGGCGTTTCACGCCATGCCGCGCTACAGCAGCATCAATCCTGCGCGCTCGCGCATCCGCGTGGTCGCGGACGAACTCAACGACGAGTACGTGCCGGTGCGCGCCGGCAACTTCACCCGCACCGGCTGCGACGGCCGGCATGTCTACCAGCTCAAGGGAAAGAAATACAGCGAGTGCAGCTTCTGCCCGGCGTCCTGCCCGACCCGCGATTTCTTCATCGAACCCGATTCCGGCCTGCCACTCAAATGCGACATGTGCGAAGACGAGCCGCCGCTGGCCGAGCCGCTGTGCGTCACCGTGTGCGAGCCCGGTTGCCTCACCTACGCAGTGCGTCAGGTGGAAGCGGAAGTCGACGCGCCGGCAGAACGCGAAGCCATGGCGCGGGGGCTAGCGTCGCTGGTGAATCAGCACGGCATCGAGGCAGTGATCGAGAATTTGAAACGGGTGTCAAAGGGCCAGTAACCCCGGGCGGCGCGTCTGAGCCTGGGTCGCCGCCGGCGACTCGCTTCGATACCTCAGTGATAGTCCTCTTCCCTCTGGTGACGCAGCGCCAGAAGTGTAACCGTGTCCCGGTTCTCGATCTCGAATAGCGCGACATAGCCCGAAGCACCGAAGGGAATGATGAGTTCGCGCAGGAAGGGGTTGCCGTCGCCACCCAGGACCTTGCGGCAGGAAAACGGGAACACCTGCAGCAGCTCGATCGACTTGGCGATCGCCTCGTGCGCTTTTTCGGCTGCAGTGTAGTCCTGCTCGAGCAGGAAATCGAACAAGCGCAGCAGGTCCGCCTCCGCTTCAGGCGTGAAGCGGACCTTGAACCGTTTCATGCCGCCGCTTTGCCACCTGTGCGGACGGCGAACCCCTTGCGCCCTTTGTCCAGGCGCCGCGTGAGCTTGCCGAGAACTGCCGCCGCCGAGACATACTTGCCCGACGTCCTGGCGGCTGCGCCCGACGCCAGTCCGCGCTCTATGAACGCTTTCTGGGCGTAGCGGAACTCGACATTGCGACGCACCGCGTCCTCGACGAATCCGGACAGGGTTTCGCCTGATTCGAGCACCGCCTCGGCGGCCTGGCGCAGTTCGGGCGAAACGCGGACCGCGGGAATGGCAGCGGTTTTCATGGGCACCTCGTGCATTGCATTTGTAATGCAATCATGAACGAAACCGGAACGGCTTGCAAGTCCGCACACCATCGCTACCGGGGCCACCGGCCCGCAGGCTCAGCGGTGCCGCTTGCGCACCGCTTTGCGCCCCGATTTGGCCGCGGCTTTTTTCCGCGCTTTCGGCTGCTGCGATTCGGCGATGGCTACGCCGCTCTGGCCGTCGAGCTTGGGCGTGATGTTGTCGTTGATCCACTTCGGGTCCCACCACTCCACCGGCAGAACAGCGACCCCGTCCAGATAGACGCCGTAGTGCAGATGATCGCCGGCGGCGAGGCCGGTCTCGCCGGTGTTGCCGAGGATCTGCTTGTGCTGGATCGAATCGCCGACCTTGACGTCGATGGAACTCATGTGGCCATAGAGCGTGAAGAGTCCGAGGCCGTGATCCAGGATGACCGCATTGCCGTATATGCCCAGGTCGCCGGCGAAGGCGACCGCGCCGCTGTTGGCGGCTTCGACCGGATAGTGCTTGGTGACGGACAGGTCGTAGCCGAGGTGGCGCGCGGTATCGATCGCCTCGCCGTTGTAGGTGTAGGTGCGCTCGTCGGCGAAGTTGGCTTCGACCTTGGAATTGCTCAGTTGGCTGAACGCGCCCTTCCACAGCAGCGACGGCGTGGCTTTCGACGTAATGGCGGCAATCTTGTCTTCGTTCTCTTTCCTGAGCTTGTGGTTGACGGCGACGAAAATATCCTTCGGCGCCCCCTGGCGCGCGCCGACATCGGCCAACAGCGGCGCCACCTTGTTCTGCAGAAAACTGTCCGGTATCGCGATGGTGCTCTTCTTGTACTTCACGTCCTTGAGTTCGTAGGCGAGCGGCATTTCCTTGGTGTTGCCGGCCCTGTCCGTTGCAACCAGCACCGCCTTCGCCTCCGGCGGCACATCGTAGGCATGCGCAAACAAGGCGATGAAATGATCCGGGTGCCCCTTGATCTGCCCCTGGAAGCCGGGGAAATAATGGGCGCCGAGCCTGACCCCACTCGTCGCCGTATCCGCGGACGATTTGTAGACGATCACACCGACGCCGCCGAAGTTGACGTAACGGTCATCGGCGACGAGTTCGATCGTGGGCGGCGTGAGGTCGATGGTGAGATTTTTCTGCATCACCGTCTCGTTGCCGTTGAAGAAATGCCAGAGCGAGGCGTCGCGCGCGACGACGCGCAGCACTGCGGGCCCTTCCTTGACGCCTTCAAGCTTGGCGGGCAACGCGAGCGCGATCTTCTTCTCCGCCTGCGGCTGGGCGTATTGCTCCGTGGCCAGCGTGTGCTCGGTGCCACCTATCGAGAGCGTCGCGCTGACCGATTTCAATCCTGCGCCCGCATCGGTGACCACGATCTCCATCGGCGCCAGGCCGAGCACGCCGGCCTCAGGCAGCTTGATTTGCGGCACCTCCCGTTCGAAGCGCGGCGCGAGGTAGTAGCCGCCGCCCAGTAGACCGATGACGACGATCAGCGAGACAAACATAATCGTCGGGAGTTTCTTCTTGGAGGATTCGGATTGCAAAGTGGTCATGATGGGGGATCGATCGAAGGATAAAGTTCGGGAAGGTGCGCATTATCGCCCGGCTGGGGCGCAATGTACTCTGTGGCGAGGAAAAAAACTGAAGCCGACCGCAATCGACTGGCGCCGCGGAAACAGCGGCTCACTTGCGCATCACTTCGGCGATGTCTCTTCGAACGTGACCGGCGCTTTTACGAGCGCCGCCTGGCAACTTCCGCGTTTGACCACATCAACCTGTATGCGCGTGCTCGCGTCCAACGCGCGCAAAGCGGCTTCGCGCTGGGGGCCCTGCCACGGCCCGCGGAAGTAGGTGCCCAGGGAAGACCGCCCCATGGACGCGTTCCCTTCAGCATTCACGTACAGAAGCTCGCGCACGCGCGTAACGGTTCGAACGCAGGCCGCGCGAAATGGCTCATCGCGTGTTATCTTTACCGCGACGACGATATCGATCTGGTCTGGATTGACTTTGAACGAAATGCCGGCCCCTTCGATCGGGAAGGGCCAATCCTTGATTCCAGCGAGCGCGAACTCCAGTTTGAGGCTGCTGAATTCGAGCCGGGACACCGGCAACCCGTGAATTTCTTCGAGCGGCGTGGCCTGGGCGTTGCCGACGAAAGCGGCGGCGAACGCCAGGAACAGAACAGCAACAGGGGTTTTCATCTCTCCGCCATTATGCCAAACGCGGCGCCGAGAGCCGCGCCGGCAGTGCACATACGGCCCTACGCAGCAGGGATGACCTCCTGCGAGCGTGGCGGACGCATATAAAAAGCACGCATCACACCTTCCGTGGTCCTCTCTGATTTCATTGGGATATATGCGTTGCGGCGAGCCACCCCGCATAGAAATTTCGTACTTCGCAGGATTGCGCGGCGGCCGACGCGTCCGAGCGCCGTTGCCGTTGGTAACACGCAAGCCATGGATTGCGCGGGTGTTTCGCGGAAATGTCAGGCAAATATTCGCATCTGGCACGGCCTATGCTCAGGATAGGGTAAGCAAGATCGAAACGAAATAACCGGAGAAAATCATGAGCACAAACACACTGAAAATGAACACCCCCGAACTGGCACTCGCAGCGCTCGAAGCAGCCGCGGAAAAATTCAACGCCGCCACTGCGCATCTGACCCTCGCGACCAAGACAGCACTGATGCTCGTCGCCGGTCCGCTCCTTGGCCTGGCGTTCGTATTCGCACTGCCGCTCGCCAGCGTCGTGCTGACCGCGTACTACGGCGCGAAACTGATTGCAGCCCACTGGGCCCGCATCGCGCACCAGGTCAAGAACGTCGCATTGTTCTTCGCCGCACCGTTCATCGGCCTGGCCTATATGATCGCCCTCCCGTTCGCCGGTTTCGGGACTCTGGTCTACTTCGCAGTGAAAGCGGCCAGGAAATAGCGCCAACCCGCATCAACCTCAGCTAGCGACGAAACGGCCCTTCGGGGCCGTTTCGCATTTGAGTTTATCGGCTCCGGTCTGAACGTCAATCCTTGGTGAAAGAACCAAGAAGGGTCAGAGACAATTTCCTTTCTAAGTACGGCTTGTCTGGCAATGATAAAACCAGGTCGCTTCAAGCATCCGTTTCCGGGAATAATTCGTCTCCGACCCCTTTCGATAACGCCCTATACTCTGCAGCCTGTTCAAGGAGACGGCGAATATGAATTCTGCTACGGAAAAAACGGGGCTTCAGCTTCGTTCCTTGGTTAAAAAAAGCGGCGAGCTGGAGCTTTCGCTGGTCGGCGTCCCGATGCCGGTCCCGCAAGCCGACGAGGTCGTAATCCGCATCGAAGGTGCCCCGATCAACCCCTCCGATCTGGGGCTGCTGTTTGGCGCGGCCGACATGAGTACGGCACGGCGCTCCGGCTCGGCCGCGCTGCCGGTGATTACGGCGGGCATTCCCGATGCGCTGATGAAGGGGATGGCCGGCCGCCTTGACCAATCCATGCCCGTCGGCAACGAGGGCGCGGGCGTGGTCGTGGACGCCGGCGCGTCCGACGAAGCGCAGGCGCTGCTCGGAAAGATGGTGGCAATCGTCGGCGGCGCCATGTACGCGCAGTACCGCAGCGCGAAGGTCAAGCAATGTCTCGTGCTTCCGCCAGGCACGCGCGCAGCCGACGGCGCCTCCTGCTTCGTCAACCCGCTCACTGCACAGGGCATGGTGGAAACCATGCGGCTCGAAGACCACAAGGCTTTGGTACACACTGCGGCGGCGTCCAACCTGGGCCAGATGCTCAACAAGATATGCATAGCCGACGGGGTCGGCCTGGTGAACATCGTGCGCTCGCAGCAGCAGGCGGATTTGCTCAAGGGCCTGGGCGCGAGCCATGTCTGCGACTCCAGCGCCCCGACCTTCATGCAAGACCTCACCGAGGCGCTCGTCGCCACCGGAGCGACCCTGGCCTTTGATGCCATCGGCGGCGGCAAGCTGGCCGGGCAGATCCTCA
>QYQC01000208.1 GCA_007280315.1 Betaproteobacteria bacterium
AGCCCTGGACCGGAACCTGATGATCCAGGCCCTGCCGGGCGTATTCTGCTCCGGGGAAATGCTCGACTGGGAAGCGCCGACCGGCGGCTATCTCTTGACCGCGTGTTTCGCCAGCGGCCGCGCCGCCGGTGCTGGCGCTGTCGCCTGGCTAAAGACCATTGAGCCTGCCGCCGCTCAAGGCAATTGAAGAAATCCCACGTTCTCCCCGCGCGCGCGTGGTCGAAGTGAGGAACAGGAGCGGTCTACTGATCCACCCAGGTGACCACGTCGTTCATTGCGGCGCGGCTGGTGCGAAAGCCGTTAACCGGATTGGTTGCATCCTCGTAGCCGAACGACATGCCGCAGACGACCAGCCGGTCCTCAGGTAGACCGAAATGCGCGCGCACGAATTTCGGGTGCGCGCCGAGGGCAGCCTGCGCGATGCTGGCTACGCCCAGACTGCGCGCGGCGAGCATGAAGTTATTCACCCACGCGCCGCAATCGAGCACGCCGTATACGCCCAGCGCCTCGTCGGTGGTGACGATCATGGCGTGCGGCGCGCCGAACAGGCGAAAGTTCTCCATCGTCTGTCGCGCCGACGCCTCGCGGTCGCCGCGCGCGATGCCCACGCTTTCGTACAACTGGAAGCCGCAGGCGCGCCGGCGCTCAAGGTACACGCCGCGGTATTCGCGCGGAAAGGCGAAATCGGGTTCCGGTTTGTGTGCAGCGGCGTACTCGAACAGCGCGTCGCGAAAGCGCTCCGTGCCCACGCCACGAGTGACTACTGCCTGCCACGGCTGCGAGTTGCACCAGGAGGGCGTGCGCTGCGCGATTTCCAACATGCGCGTGATGGTCGCGCTGTCCACCTGTCGTGGCAGGAACGCGCGGCAACTGTATCGATTCTTGAGCAGTTGCTCAAACGCGGTGGCGGGCGTGGCGCTGGGTTCTGCACTCATTGAAACTCCTTCGTCGCGCACCCGGCCATTGGTCGGAGACGCGCGTCCCTGTTGGGTTTGCGGGCGGTTTTCGAGTTGTGTATCGCGCCGGTGCAGGCCGGATCGCGGACCGGCGCGGAACCTGCGCCGTTGGCGGGAGGCCGGGCCGGCAGGCACATGTCAGGGCGCCGCGATTACTTCCACGGCATTCTGGTAGACGTCGATGCGTTTGTCGAGCAGCGGTATCGTGGTGCCGTTGATGCGGCTGTCCACGAGCTTTCTCAAGTCCACGTCGGCAACTACGATTTGCTCTACGTTCGGCACGCCCTCGGCGGCGATGCCATCGCGCGCGAACGGAAAATCCGACGGTGTGATGATCGCCGCCTGACCGTAGTTGAGCCCCAGACCCTCGACCGGCAGGTGGCCTACCGTTCCCGTCAGAGCGACATACACCTGATTCTCGATGGCGCGGGCGTGACAGCAATAGCGCACGCGCCAATAGCCCTGGCGGTCGTCGGTGCACGACGGTACGAACAGGATGTCGGTGTCCAATTCGCACACTTTTCGCGCGAGCTCCGGAAACTCGATGTCATAGCAGACGAGGATGGCAATCCGGCCGTGCGGCGTGTCGAACACACGCAGCCGGTCGCCGGGATCGCTGTTCCATTTTTCCTTCTCCCATCGCGTACGGTGGATCTTTTCCTGTTCGAACACGCCGCCATTCGGTGAAAACATGTAGGCAATGTTGCGCAGACTGCCGTCTTTCAGCGTCGGATGACTGCCGGCGATGATGTGCACTTTCCACTTTGCGGCAAGTTCCTGGAACAGCGCGATGTAGCGCGCAGTGTAGTCATTCATGTTGCGCACGGCCTTGCGCAAATCCGATGTATCCATGAAAGACAGCAACTGGCTGGTGAAGATTTCCGGCAGCAGGACGAACTGCGGCTTGTAGTCGCCCGCGCTTTGCATCAGAAAACGCACCTGATCCTCGAACCCGCGCCAGTCGTGAATTGCGCGCAGCTCGTACTGCACGGCGGCGATGCGCACGATTCCGCGCAACGGTTTGTTTTCGGTTTCGCTCATTGGCACTCCTCGTTCCCGCATGCGCGGAAGATTGTCCGATGGCGCCGGATCGGCCGGATCGGCGCGAATGCCGTCGTTTGCTCACCAACTTCGTCAGATAAGCGCGAGGGCAGGCTTGAGGAAACTGGGTCGGTCGATGACAGCATCGATGAGCACATGATAACCTTAAACGTCTGTGGCGAGAACATCGATCGTCATTTCAAATACGCGCGCGCATCGTTGCAGGCCCAGTGCAGAAAGCCGAAAGCGGCGCTGGGCGCGCGCCATCGCCAAGGGAAGAACATGTCCGTAATCGTACGCAATACCGGGGCCGAGGACATAGACGGAATACGCGAGCTGCAACGGCGCATCTATCCGACGATAGCGCCGTGGTCGCGCGCCCATATCGAGCAGCAGCTCAGGGTCTTTCCCGCAGGGCAGTTTGTCGCCTTGCTCGACGGTAACGTCGTGGGTTCGGCCAGTTCGCTCATCGTGATCTGGGATGACTACGGACTGGACCACAACTGGCGGGAGGTGACCGGAAAAGGCCTGTTCGGCACGCATAATCCCGCCGGGCGAACGCTCTACGGCGCCGAGGTGTTTGTCGATCCGGGCGTAAGGCGCCGGGGCATCGGGCGCCTGCTGTACTCGGCGCGCCGGCGCCTTTGCCGGCAGATGAATCTGCGCCGCATTATCGCCGCGGGCCGGCTTCCGGGGTATCACCGTCACGCGCAGAATATGAGCGCGACGACCTACGCGATGAAAGTGATCTGGGGCGACATCGAGGATCCGGTGCTGCGCTTTCAGCTGCGCGAGGGCTTCCAGTTCTGCGGCGTCATCGACGGCTACATTCCGGAGGACGACGAGTCATGCGGTCACGCCGCGCTGATCGTCTGGCTCAATCCCCTGTATCGCGGACCCACGCGCCGGTCCCCGTCGCACAAGTAACGGTTTCGCTGATTGGGCCAGGCGCGAATTCCGCTGTGCGCACCTGCGGCGCGCTACGGACTATTTGCTGGTGGCGTCAGTTCAAAGCGCCAGGCCGGCTCCGCGGCCACCACCCAGCCGCCGGTGGGCGGCGCGAAGTGGGTGCCAAGCACCAGCACCGGCCGGTTCGCATGGCGCCCCAGGAAATCGCGCCGCGTACGGCGCGCGGCGTCCGTATCTACGTCGAAATTGTTGGCCAGATCGGGTTCGGCACATTGCAGCGGATGATGCATAAGGTCGCCGGTGATGACCGCTTCCTCGCCGCGCGAGGCGATGCGTACGCTCACATGGCCCGGCGTGTGCCCCGGCGTCGGTTCCAGACGGACCTCCGGAGTCAACACGTGATTCATCTCGACCAGTTCGGCCAGACCGGCGTCGACGATGGGCTTGACCGAGTCGCCCATCACGTCGCCGTCGCGATGCTCTGCGCGCTCTGAGGACCAGTGCTCCCATTCCCTGCGGCCGAAGAGATAACGCGCATTCTGAAACGTCGGCACCCAGTGGCCTTCGACCAGGCGCGTGTTCCAGCCGACGTGATCGACATGCAGATGGGTGCACAACACGGTGTCGATGCTTTGCGCGGCGAATCCGGCCGCGGCAAGATCGGCCAGGAACGGCCCCTGCAGCCGGTTCCACGCCTCGATGCTGCGTGGCTTGTCGTTGCCGACGCAGGTATCGACGATGATGCGCCGATCGCCCGACTCGATGACGAAGCTGTGGATGGAGCCGAACAGGCGGCCGTCATCGTTTGCAAAATGCGGCCTGAGCCAGGCGTGGCGCCGGATCAGTTCCGGCGTAGCCCGGGGAAACATGAACGTGCCCGGAAACGGCGCGCCGCCCAGTTCAGCCACGCGCGTGATACGCACGCCGCCGACCTGCCAGCGCAGGAATCTTTCTTCATCCAATCTCAGATCCTTCCGCGGGAAGCGTCGTTGCATTGGCGAGGGAGAGGCGTGCTTTCAGGCGCGACAGTTTCATGCATATTTCCGTATTGGGTGAGCGTGGCAGACGTTCGCGGACATCAGGTAATTCGAACGCATGAAAATGATTCTAGTCGATTCGCCGCAAGTGCGCCCCGCTGTGCGCATCACCAGATGAACGCCGGCAGCCAATAGTCGGGCGTGGCGATGGCGCGATTCTCGAACTCGCGCCAGGTCGCGGGTTCAATCTGTTTTCCGCAGGCGGCGCCCAGTTCCGGCGCGTGGATCCCCCCCGCGATGAAGGCGCTGGTCAGGCCCACCCGCGCGGCGCCGACGATGTCGTGCTCGATCGAATCGCCGACGGCGATCACGCGCCCCGGGGCGCAATCTCCCAGCGCGACAAGGCAGGAAGCGTAGATCGCCGGCCAGGGCTTGCCGTGATGGAACACCTCGCCGCCCAGCTCCGCGTAGCGGCGCGCTAGCGCGCCCGTCGCCGCGACCAACGCGCCATGGTGGAAGCGTGTTATGTCCGGGTTGGCGCAAATCATCGGCAGGCCGCGCGCGCGGGCCGCGTGCAATTCGCCGTCGTAATCCGACAGGGGACGGTAGGGCGTATCGATGCCAAGTGCGACGAGGAAGTCGGCCTCCCCGATTGTAGTGACGAACGCGAGCCCTATCCCCTCGAACACCGAACGTTCGCCGGCGCGGGTGAAGGCGTAGCAGCGCGCGCCGAGTTTCGCGTGGAACGGCGTGCTCTTCGCCATGATCGCTGCGCGCGCTTCTTCTCCCGCCACAACCATGCGCTCGAACAGCCGGGCGGGAAAACCCATCTGCTCCAGCAGGCGGACGTTGGCCGCCTCGCGTTGCGCGGAGTTGGACAGCACCACCACATGCTTGCCGGCGTCCCGCATGCGCTCGAGGCAGTCGATCGCGCCCGGGTAGGGGCGCGAGCCCTGGTGCAGCACGCCCCACTGGTCGACGATGAAACCGTCGAACCCGGACATCAGCTCAGACACGCCGGCAAGCGCCACGGCATGCCGCGGCACCGGCGCGACGCCCTCAGGAGATGCGTTCACGGATCCAGGCCGAGACTGCCTCGCTCGCGATCACCACGACGAGGATGACGAGCAGCGCCACCAGCACCTGCTGCCACGCGAACTGGTTGATCGAGGCGTACAGATAAATGCCGATGCCGCCGGCGCCGACGAAGCCGAGCACGCTCGATTCGCGCACGTTGATGTCCCAGCGATAGACCGTGGTGCCGATGAGGACCGGCATCACCTGCGGCAGGATGGCGACGACGTAGGTCTGGAACGTGCCGGCGCCCGTCGCCTCGATCGCCTCGATCGGGCCGCGATCGGCCTCCTCGATCGCCTCGGCCACCAGCTTGGCGAGAAAGCCCACGGAGCGCGCTGCCACCGCCGCGATGCCCGCGAGCGGGCCGGGGCCGGGGATCGCCACGAACAGCAGGCCCCAGATCACGGTGTTGACCGAGCGCGACGCAACCAACAAGGCGCGGCCGAGCGCCCAGGTAAAACCGTTGGCAGTAGTGTTGCGCGCGGCGAGGAAGGCGAGCGGAATGGAGAACACCACAGCAATCGCGGTGCCGAGCGTGGCGATATGGATGGTCTCGACGAGCGGCGCCACGATGCTCGGCAGGTAGGACCAGCGCGGCGGCCACATGCGCTGGCCGAGGTCGATCGCCTGCTCGTGCGCGTCCTTGAAGAACGCCCACTCGATGTCCAGCGCCGACACCGACCACGCACAGGCGAGCGCCACCGCCGCCACCCACAACCAGTTCGTCACGGTCTCCCGCGGCGTATGTCTGCGCCATACTTCGGGATAGCGCTTTTGCACGCCGGCGCTCACCGCAGCTTTGTCCGCACGCGGTCGCTGAACCATTCTCCCAGCGCCACCAGCGCGATGATGGCAAGCAGAATCGCGGCGGCGAAGTCATAGTCGTAGCGCGAGAACGAGGCCGACAACGTCTGCCCGATGCCGCCCGCACCGACGATGCCGACGATGGTGGAGTGACGCACATTGGCGTCCAGGCGGTAGATCGCGGTGCCCACGCTGCGCGGCAACACCTGCGGTACCACCGAGTAAACGACCACCTGCCAGAACCCCGCGCCGGTGGCGCGCACCGCCTCTATCGGACCCGCGCGCACGTTTTCGATGTCCTCGGCCAGCATCTTTGCCAGGAAGATCACCGAAGAAAGCGCGAGCGTGAGCAGTCCCGCCACCGGGCCGAAGCCGAACAGTTTGACGAAGAAAATGGCGATGATCACCTCGTGAAAGGTCCGGCCGGTCACGATCAACGCGCGCGCTGCCAGGTACACCGGGCGCGGCGCGAGATTGCGCGCGGCGGCGATACCCAGCGGGATGCTCAGCAGCACGCCGGCGAGCGTCGCGGCCAGGGCCATCTGCAGGCTTTCCGTCATGCCCTTCAGCAGCAGCTCCCAGCGCGAGAAATCCGGCGGGATCATGCGTGCGAACAAATCCGCGGCGCGGGCGAATCCGGCCAGCGCGCGGCGCGCGTCGATATGCAGGGTGGAAACCGACCAGATCAGGTAGATCAGCGCCGCAATCACCACCGCCTGCTGGCGCGCGCGCGTACCGAAGAACGACGGCGCTCGCCAGACGGTCGGGTACGGGCCGGCGCTCACGCGGACGTCTCTTCTTCGCTCTCGCGGCGTATGGTCTGACTCCAGTCCTCCGCGCCGTAAATATCAGTCAGCACCGCCGGCGTGAGTTCCGCGACCGGTCCGTCGAACGCGACCTTTCCCGCCTTGAGACCGATGATGCGGTCGGCGAACCCCTGTGCCAGCGCGACGTCGTGGATGTTCACCAGCGCCGGCGTGGCGCCTTCTTCGGCAAGCGCGCGGATCAGGCGCATGATCTGGCGCGCAGTCTTAGGATCCAGGCTGGCGGTGGGCTCGTCCACCAGCAGCAGGTCCGGATTCTGCATCAGCGCGCGGCCGATGCCCACGCGCTGGCGCTGGCCGCCAGAGAGCGCATCGGCGCGCGAATCGTGCAAGCCTGCAAGTCCGACGCGATCGAGCATGGCGTAGGCATTGGCCACGTCTGCGGCGGGGTAGCGGCGCGTGAACGAGGCGAGAAAGCTCACCGAGCCCAGCCTGCCGGAGAGGATGTTCTCCATCACCGTAAGCCGTTCGACCAGATTGAATTCCTGGAAAATCATGCCGATGCGGCGGCGCGCCTGGCGCAGATCCTTTGCGCCCAGCCGTACGATGTCTGTCGCGCCGAGAAGAATGCTGCCGGAAGTGGGCTCCACCAGCCGGTTGATGCAGCGAATGAGCGTGCTCTTGCCTGCGCCGGAGGAACCGATCACCGCGATGACCTCTGGCCGCCGGATGGCGAAACTCACGCCGTCGAGTGCGCGGGTTCCGCCCGGGTATACCTTGGTCAGCGAGTCTATCGCCAGCAGTGGCCGTTCAAGGCTCTCGGTTTGCTTTTCTTCCGGTGCGGCCGCCATCGGCTACTCGGCCTTGGTGCCGAGTTTCGACAGACCCTCCTGCGAATAGGAGACGCCGCTCGATTTCTGTATTGTGAGCACGTCGCGCCAGTCCTTCTTGTAGTCAATCGCGCTGAATCGCTCGGTATCCTTGAATTCCGTGGCAAGCTTCGATTTCTTGAAATCGAAGCCGAGGAATGCCTCGCGAATTTTCGCCTTCAGTTCCGGCGTCAGATTGTGCGCAACGCCAAAGGCGGTGCGCGGGAACGGCGCGGTCTCGTACACCACGCGCAGTGCGTCGGGCTTGAACATGCCGCGCGCCTGCATGCGTTCGACCACCGTGGAGGCGACCGGCGCCGCGTCGTAGTCCTTGTTCACCACGCCCATGATCGAGTTGTCGTGCTTGCCCGAGTAGAGCACTTCGTAGTCCTTTCCCGGAACCACGCCCATCGCGGCGAAGAGAGCTCGCGGGGCGATGTCGCCGGAGTTCGACGAGGGGGTGACATGCGCCACGCGCTTGCCCTTGAGATCGGCCACCGATTTGATGCCGCTGTCCTTGGGAACGATAAGCTGCAGCGTGTAGCCTATGCCGCCGTCCTTGCGCTGCATTGCCGCCACCGGCTGGAAGCCGGCGAGATTCACCGCGTACGGCGTCGGACCGGTCGCGACTCCGGCGATGTGCAGGCGCCCGGAACGCATCGCCTCGACCTGCGCGGCGTAGGATTCGGCCGGGTACCAGCGCACGCGCTTGCCGGTGACCTTCGACAGGTGCTGCATGAAGTCGTCGAACACGTTTTCGTAGACCGAAGGGTCTTCGACCGGGGTATAGGAGAACACCAAAGTCGCCGGGTTCTGCCACGTTTTCGGATCCTTGGGCTGGTCTGCGAGCAGGTCACCGTCTTCGTCGCAATAACGTGCGTCGAGGAGGCCGCGGCTGGTGCAGGTGGATTGCGCGTAAGCGTTTGCGGCCCAGGGGCCGGCCAGAAGTATCATCGCGGCGGCGAGCAGGGCCGCGCCCTTCGTTCTCATTGTCTGTTTCTCCTTGCGATTTGCGCTGGCACGGCAGAGCGCCGCGGCACGATTTAATGCTACCACCGGGGGCGGGCTATTGCCCTTCCTTTTTCGGCGAAATCCGGTCCGGAGCGACGCGAACCCCCTGCTCATTTTTTTTGCGCGGCGTCGGCGGACCAGTCGAAGCCCGATAGGCGCGACAGTTCGGCCGGAGCGACGAGCCCGGTATGACGGGTACCACCGATGATCCATGTCGGATAGCTCTTGATGTCGTTGGTCACGCAGTCGACGCTGATCGGTCCGCCGCGCCCGCCCGGTGTGCACTCGATGAACGGCAGTCTGTCGGCGGAAGCCTCGAACAAGGCCTTTTGCTGCTGGCAGGTCGGACACCAGTAAGTGCCGAAAAAGCGCGCGCCGGAATCGCGCAGGTGAATGGCCAGCGCTTTCAGCTGCGGTTTTTCGGGTCCCGCCGCCGGGTCGAAAATCCCGCCGAAGTGCAGGGAAAGCACGAACACGAGTACCACGGCTGAACCGACAGGAGTCGGCAGCGCGTTGGCCCACGTGTGCTCCTGCATGTGCGCGGGCCGGCGCAGGAGCAACAGAATCAACATCACGTTCGCGATTGCGAAGGAGGTGAGACAGTAGGCGCAGCGCGCTTCAATGACGAAAAACGAGATCGCGGTGAGATACCAGCTTACCGCAGCGCCAACGACAGCGAAGAACAACGCCGCGCGCCACGAGCTCGGGCGGGTGCGCAGGCGCCAGGTCAGGCGTGCGAGCAAGGCGTAGGTCAGCAATCCCCACAGCGCGATCGGTACGCCGAGCAAGGAGGACCAGCGGCTTTGCTGCACCAGGCCGCAATCGGAATCTGCTGCGCAGAACGCCGGTTGTTCGCCGAACCACTTGGTCAATGTAAGGTAGGTCGTCAGCGCGATTCCGGCCAGCGCCAGTCCGAATAGCCAGTTGTCGAGCGGATGCGGGCCACGCCTGGGAACGGCTGCGCCGTGATCCTTAACCGCGCGCGCTTCGGTGCGGGGCTCGGCTGCTGGGTGCTTGTTCCCGGATTCTCGACTGCCGGACCGGCGGCTTTTTCTTGACATGGCTTTATGATGGATGAAGAGATCGAAGCATCTTAATATCAATCTAGGCTGGCTGCATCCAGCCGATGACGCCGGCGCGTAGGCGCGTAATGAATCGATCCCAGGCATTCGGGTTTTGTACGATCTCGGCGCGGTAGAACGACGGGCACAGAATGGCCGCGTGCGCGACTTCGCCGCACAGGCCGCAGCCGACGCAGGAGTGATTGACGTGCGCCACCGGGTCCACCTTGAGCGGGTCGGCCGAAGTCTTCAGCGTGAGCGAAGGACAGCCCGACAGCCGAATGCAGGAATGGTCGCCGGAGCAGGTGTCGTCGTCGACACCGAAGCGGGTGCGTACCACCCGCGCACCCGAGCCGAGCAGCCGCGCCAGGATCGGACGGACGCGGCGCTGGCGCTCGAGCTGGCATTCGCCTTCGGCGACGATCACTTTCAGCCCCGGCTCGTCGGTGGTGAACGCTTCGTGCAGCGTCTTTGCCATGTCGGCGACGCGGTAGGTGTAGACGTTGCGCAGCCATTTCACGCCGGCGCCGCGCAGCGTGTTTTCTATGCTGCGGTCGGTGAACACCGCGCTCTTGTCCTGCGCCAGTTCACCGCTGCCGTCCTGCGGCGAGGACACCAGGTCCTGCGTTCCGGTGGCCGAGGTGTATCCGTTTTTCATGATCAGCAGCACCTTGTCGCCGCCGTTCAGCTGGTTGGAGGCGACGCCGGAGAGAAAGCCGTTATGCCAGAAACCGCCGTCGCCCATGATCGCCATCGAGCGGCCGGCCAGCATCGGCGCGACGCCGGCGCTGCTGGCAAGGCTCATGCCATAGCCGAGGATGGAATTGCCGAGCGAAAACGGGGCGAACGTAGCGAACGAATGGCAGCCGATGTCGGCGGAGATGTGGCGCTTGCCGATGTCGCGCTCGACCAGCTTGATCGCCGCGAACACCGGACGCTCGGGACAGCCGACGCAAAAATTCGGCGGCCGCGGCGGTAGCGGCGCGCCGAGCAGATTCGCGGCGCGCGCGCGCGCCGCCTCCACTGTTTGATACCAGCGCGTCCCGCTGGCGACGTCGAGTTGCGGTGCGTGCTGTGCGACAAAGCGCAACAGTCCGTGCACGATCACCTCGGAGGTGTATTCTCCCGCCATCATCAGAACGTCCTTGCCATGCAGCCTGGTCTGGCCGAGGGCGCGCAGCCCGGGCTGCTCAGCCGCGCGGCGCAGCAGGGTGGCGATTTCCTGTTCGATGAATTCGGGCTGGCCTTCTTCGA
>QYQC01000131.1 GCA_007280315.1 Betaproteobacteria bacterium
CCACCAGCAGCAGCACCAGCGGCAGCATGTAGGGCACGACGATGCCGACGAGTCCGATCAGGCCGTCGGCGACCGCGCGCGCGACGACGCCGCCGGTCGAAGTCGGCTGCCAGTCGGACAGTGCCTCGACCATGCGCGCCGCGGTCATGGAATCGAGCCAGGCGCTGACTTCGAAGACCATGAACAACACGGCGGCAAACACCGCCAGGCTGCCGATCAGGCCCCATTGCGGATGCAGGAACAGTTCGTCCAACCAGTAGCGCCAGCCGCGGCCCTCGTGGGGAGCGCCCATGCGCGTGCTCGCCTCGAACAAAGTGGCGGCGCGGTGGTGGCGGTCTGCATGCAGTTCTTCTTCCAGCGGCCGCGGAAGCGTGGCGGCGGCGTCGCTGCGCAGTTGCTGCAGTTGCGGCAACAGCTCGGGGAAATGCTGGCCCAGTTCGTCGTGAAAATACGGATCGCCCGCCGCGACCTGCATCAGCAGCAGCGCGTGCGGGACGCGGAACGCCGCATGGATGTCCGGGCGGTTGAGCGCCTGGCGCAGGGGCTGAAGGCTGTCGCAAATATGCTTGCTCGCTGGCTGCGGCAGCGGGCAGGAAGCCGCGCGCACTGTCGCCACTGCGGTTGCGAATAGTTGCGAGATGCCTTGCCCCATCAGCGCCGCGGTGGGTACCACCGGCATTCCCAGCAGCTTCTCCAGCGCCTTGACGTTGATGTGCACACCTTTATTCCAGGCTGCGTCCATCATGTTCAGCGCAATGACCATCGGCCGACCGAGCTGGGACAATTCCAGCGTGAGTTCCAGGTGGCTCTCCAGACGCGTGGCGTCGACCACCTGCACAATCAGGTCGGGCGGCGAAAAAGGCGCCGGCGGGCCGCCGGGCTCGTGGGACGATATGGGCGGGCGCTCGTCGCCCCACAGGAGGAACTTCAGCGCCGGCAGATCCTCCTCTCCTAGGTGATGCAGGGAGGCGATGCTCGGCAGTTCGATCACACTCGCTTCGTCAAAGCCGATTTGCACCGTGCATTCGCCGTAGGCGCGCTCGGTGCCGGCGAGGCGGCCGGTGCGCGGCGCGGTGCTGGACACGGCGTTGAACAGCGTGCTTTTTCCGGCGTTCGGCATGCCGACAAGCGCAATGCGCAGGCGCCGCTCGCCGCGGAACAACGGTGTGTGCAGCGGGACGGTGGCCTGCTGCATCGGGCGCTCGCCGCGGATGTTCGCCGTTTTACTCATGAATCATTATAATGGCATACCGATCTCGATCATCCGGCGCAAAGACCGGATCTCACGCACAATCGGTTCACATTAGCCTCACAACGGACTCACATTCGGCTCTCAATCGGCGGGACACTAAGGAGAAGACTCATGACCAAAGGACATTCTTGCGGCATTGTTAGAGGCGGAGCACTGGCAATTGCGCTGGCACTCGCCGCCCCTCTCGCGCTGGCGCAGGACAAGCAGGTCGAACTCAAGTTCGCCCATTGGCTGCCGGCGCAGCATCCGCTGGCAAAACTCGGCTTCCTGCCTTGGGCGAAATCGGTCGAAACCGCCTCCAAGGGTTCGATCAAGGTCACGATTTATCCGGCGCAGCAGCTGGGCAAGGCGCCCAATCACTACGACATGGCGCGCGACGGCATCGCCGACCTCACCTGGGCCAACCCGGGCTATCAGGCGGACCGCTTCCCGATATTCGGCGTGGGCGAACTGCCGTTCCAGTTTTCCAGCCCCGGCCCGGGCTCGAAGGCGCTGGACGCCTGGTACCGCGGCTATGCCGCGAAGGAAATGAAGGATGTGCATTTCTGCTTCGCGCATCTGCACATCGGCGCGATCCACTCGAAAAAGCCGATCACCGAGCCCGAGCAGATCAAAGGCATGAAAATCCGCCCGGCCAACGGCACCGTGGCGCAGTACGTCTCCCTGCTCGGCGGCACCAGCGTGCAGGTGTCCGCGCCCGAAGCACGCGACGCGCTCGAGAAAGGCGTGGCGGATGCGATCACCTTCCCGTGGCATTCGATCATCACCTTCGGCATCGACAAGGTGGTCAAGTACCACACCGACATGCGGCTGTATGCGGCGACCTTCGTCTGGAGCATGAACAAGGACTTCTACCAGAAGCTGTCTTCGGCGCAGAAGAAGGTGATCGATGACCACTGCAGCAACGAGTGGGCGGCCAAGGTCGGGGCAGACTGGGGCAACGACGAGGATTCGGGCATGGAGCTGATGGCGAAGCTGCCCGGGCACACCATCGTCAAGGTGACCGATGCCCAGCGCGTCGCCTGGCGCAAGGCGGCCGAGCCGCTGACCGCCGAGTGGCTTAAGAAGCCGAATACCTCTGGCATCGATGCGCAGCAGGCGCTGGACTCTTTCCACAAGGCCCTGGAAAAGCACAACGCCGCCTACTAGTTCCGGTTAAGGCGACAAGGTCCTGCCTCGTGCGCACGCGCGGGGGCAGGACCAAAAGCGCCTCCTGTCCCGATTACGCACCGGAGACTACGCAATGCTCGACAAAGTTCTTGCGTTTACAGAATCGGTCGCGGCATTGTTTTTGTTGCTGGTCGCGGCTCTGACGTTTTTCAACGTTTGCGTGCGCTATTTGTTCGATACGCAGATTCCGGACTGGTTCGACCTGTCGAAGCAGCTCCAGGCCATTGCCATCATGTGGGGCATCGCCCTCGCCACCTACCGCGGCAGTCATATCTGCGTCGACATCCTGTGGGAACATTCGAATGGCGCGTGGCAGCGCCGGATTGATCTGTTCGCCACCGCCGCGACGCTGCTGCTGCTGGCGCCGATGGCGTGGATGATTTTCAGCATGGTGTCGATGATGGGCACCGAAGTCACCAGCGATTTGCGTATTCCGCTGCATTACCTCTATACGATCGCAGCGGTGGGCGCGGTGGCGGCGGCGATCCTTGCGGTTAAGCGCATCATGGTGTTGTTCGCGCAGCGCGCGCCCGGCGGCGCCGGGACGGAGCGGCTGGATGGATAGGGACCTGGTTGCGCTGCTGGGTTTCGTCATGATGTTCCTGCTGATGGCGTTGCGCGTTCCCATCGGCGTCGCCATGGGGCTGACCGGCGTTCTCGGCTTCGCCGCGCTCTCCGGCATGGGGCCGGCGCTGCGCCTGCTCGGTCAGGTGCCGCTGTCGGTGCTCTCCGATTACAACCTGTCGATCATTCCGATGTTCATCCTGATGGGGGCGTTTTCGGCCGGCGCCGGCATGAGCCGCGAGTTGTTTGCCGCGGGCACTGCCTGGCTCGGCCACCGGCGCGGCGGGCTTGCGCTTGCGACCATCACCGCCTGCGGCGGTTTTGCCGCGATCAACGGTTCCTCGGTGGCGACGGCGGCCACCATGTCCCAGGTTGCGCTGCCGGAAATGCGCAAGGCGGGCTACGACCCCGGATTGTCCGCGGGGCTGATCGCCGCAGGCGGCACGCTCGGCATCATGATTCCGCCGTCGGTGATTTTCGTGCTCTACGGCATCATGACCGAGACCGACATCAAGCAACTGTTCTTTGCCGGCGTGGTGCCGGGGATGCTGGCGATGCTGTTCTACTCCTCGGTCATCGTGTTTCTCGGCTGGCGTTATCCACAGACCATGCCGCGCGGGCCGCGCCACAGCTGGCGCGAGCGCTTTGCCACATTGAGGAGTCTGTGGGCGACGCTGCTGTTGTTCCTGGTCGTACTCGGAGGCATGTACCTGGGCGTGTTCACCGCCACCGAGGCCGCCGGCGTCGGCGCGATCGGGGCGCTTGCCATCGGCCTTGTGCGCGGACAGCTTCGGGTGGGGCAGATCAAGGAAACGCTGATCAGTTCGCTGCGCGTTTCCGCGGCGATCCTGACCATCGTACTCGGCGCCTACCTCTTCGGCTACTTCCTCACTATCACCCAGTTTACGCAGAACTCGATCGAATTCCTGGTGCACCTGCCGGTCGGACCCTATGGGGTGCTGGCGCTGATCATGGTGGGTTATCTCATCCTCGGCGCGGTGATGGACGAACTGGCGATGATCCTGCTCACGGTGCCGATCGTGTTTCCGGCGATGATGCAGCTCGGGTTCGATCCGGTCTGGTTCGGCGTCATCATCGTCATGGCCGTCACCTTCGGCATGATCTGCCCGCCGGTGGGGATGAACGTGTTCGTGATCAATTCGATCGCCACCGACATCCCGCTGACGCGAATCTACCGCGGCACGTTTCCCTTCATTGCGGTGGACCTGGTGCGCCTGGTTCTGTTGTGCGCGTTTCCAATGCTGTCCCTGTGGCTGCCGAAGACGCTGGGGGCTTGAGGGCGATTCATGGGGTCAATACAAGTTCGGGCGCCACAGCTCGAAGTATTCGCCCGCGTGCGATTATATGGGCGTGCGATCATTGCGCGCTCCGCGCGCCAACCGCGATTTCTGTACGGATAAAAGGCATATCAGTACAGAAATCGCGGTTATTGTTAACATCGAACAGACCGTGGGGTTTCTATACAAGATTGGCGATCGCGTGCGGATGTGCCTTTCATCCGTACGCGATCGCCAATCCGTGCGGACGGGCCGCCGTCCGCGCAAGCTCAATCATCGCAGCTCGATGAGTGCCTTCGCGTGTGCCGATGAGCATGCGTAGCCCGGATGGAGGCGCATCGCGCCGGAATCCGGGAGTGTTTGCACCACAATGCCGATCCGCTCACGCCGGCACCGATCCCGGATTTCGCTTCGCTTCATCCGGGCTACGCCGCTGTAACCGGATCACTTCGAAGCGGACAGCCGCCCGCGCACCAGTTGGATGTGGCCGCGCAGCGAGTACAACTCCTCGGCGTAGGACAGCGGCACGGTGACATTTTCTGCCCGGGCTTCGAGCTTGTTCAGTTCCTCAAGCAGATCGGCGGGCGACGCGCTTTCGGTTCTCAGCGCTTCCTCGATATCACGCAACTGCCGGTACCAGCGGAACACGCGCGAGCGGATGCGAAACGCATACAGCGGGGGCACCACGCGCGACAGCGGAATCAGTACCGCGACGATGGACACCAGCACCACCCACATGCGATCGATCAGATTGGCCAGCCAGAACGGCAGGTAGCGCTGCAGCAGCGGCGCGCCGTTGCGGTAGTAGCGGTCGGCCTCCGGCGCGAGCGGTAACTCAGTGTTCTGCTCCGACGGGAACTGGCCCGCGCGCGCCAGCCAGCCGGTGCCGCCGTGAATATCATGGGCCGCCTGCACGAACAGCTGCAGCAGCGCCGGGTGGGTGCCGGCGCGGGCGGCCAGCTCGGTGGTGGCGGCAATGAGAGGCAGATCCTGCGCGGGCAGGTTACGCGCCAGATCCACCACACCGCGCGGCAGCTCTGCTGCGCGCAGAAACGGCAGGCGCCGCGCATACGCCTCGGCCTGCACGAACCGGTACAGCTTGACCCCTGGTGTCTGCAGCAACATTTGCACCATCAGCGATTCGGGTACCGCGGCGATGACGAGAGCGTCGAGTTCGCCTGAGAGCAATGCCACGACCGCGGGCGTTTGTTCCAGACGGCTGTTCACAAAGCTGTCGCGCTCTATGCCATTGGCCTGCAGCAGTTTGCTGAACAGTCCAGTGACGCCGCTGCCGCGCGGACCGACATTGACGCGCCAGCCTTTCAACTGCGCGAGATTTGTCAGCGTGGCTTCGCGGTTGACGCGCTTTGCAGCCTCGCTGCGGTAGAACAGCCATACCGGCTCCAGGTAGAGGCTGCCGAGCGACACCAGCGGCACGCGGCTCTGCTCTTCATCGGCGGTACGCGCCGCGTCGCTCGAACCACCGCGCACGAAACCCAGGTCGACATTCTGCGTGACGTCGCGCAGAGCGCGGCGGTTATCCGATGACCCCTGCGACGGCTTTTGCACCACCTCAATGCCATAGCGCTTGAGCGCAGCCGCATAGCGCTTGCCGAATTCGGCATAGTCGCTTTGTTCCGGCCCGGTCACGAGCACCACGCGCCTTGGCGGCGCGGGATCGAGGACGTAATACGCGCCCACAAGCAGCGCCAGCGCGATCAGAGCAAACGGCCCGGCGGCGATGGCGAGGTCGCGCGCCGACAGCAGCAGGCTGCGCAGCGACCGTGGAATCGACATTAGCGCGCGAACACCAGAAAGAACTGGTTGGGCAGAAAACGATGTTCACCCGCGAGACGGAATCCCGCCTTTCCCATCTCTGCCACCACGCGCGCCGGTGGGATGCGCGCGGAGGGCGGGGGGCCCATCTCTGCCTTGGCGTTGAAGTCGATGATGGCGATGCGTCCGCCGGGCGCAAGCGACTGTGCCAATCGGCGAAAGTAATCCTCGCGCTGCTCGATGTGGTGATAGGTGTCGACGATCAGCACCAGATCCGCTTTTCCCGGCAGACGCGCATCATTCGGCGCGCCGGCCACCGCGGTGAGATTGTCCAGACCCTCGCGCTTGGCGCGATCGGAAAGGTAGCGCACCATATCCGGCTCGATATCCACGGCATACACCCGACCCTTGGGCACGAAGTGCGCCAGGCGCGCGGCGAAATAGCCGGTGCCTGCGCCGATGTCCGCCACGATGGCATCAGGCTTGAGTTGAAGGGCCTCGATCACTTCGTGCGGTTTCTGCCAGGCATCGCGCTCGGGATCGTCGAACACCCGTGCCCAGTGTTCGGCTCCGGAAAAGCTGTGCTGGTGGTTATGCGGCGACTGCGCGTATCCCGGCGCGGGCATGAGGCCGATACAGCCGAGCGCAAGCAGCAGTACCGCGATCTTCGGGTTGCGCATGGCCACGTTCTCCTTGTTTGTCCTGCAATGGAGCCAGTATATCGCGCGTGCCGCCTTGTCAGCCGGCGCAGTTCCGAGCAGGAAGCAGCGACTACGGGCTGCGTCGATGGACTTCTGCACGCAGAGCCGGTAGACTGCGCGCCTTTTCGCCCACCTGTGTCCATGGCCACTGTCGCAGAGCCTGAAACGCTGCAAAGCGCCGACGCGGCGCACGCGGACGCCGCTCGCCCCGACGCCGCTCGCCCCGACGCGGCTCGCCCCGACGCGGCTCGCGCGGCGGTGGAGCGGATTGCGCGTGAAATGGCGCGGCGCCGGACTTTCGGCATCATCGCCCACCCCGATGCCGGCAAGACCACGCTGACCGAGAAGCTGCTGCTGTTCTCCGGTGCGATTCAGCTCGCGGGCACGGTGAAGGCGCGCAAAAGCCGGCGCCACGCGACTTCAGACTGGATGGAAATCGAGAAACAGCGCGGCATATCGGTGGCGAGCTCGGTGATGCAGTTCGAGCATCGCGGCTGCGTGGTCAACCTGCTCGATACCCCGGGACACCAGGATTTTTCGGAAGACACCTACCGCGTGCTCACCGCGGTCGATTCCGCGCTGATGGTGATCGACGCGGCCAAAGGCGTGGAAGAACAGACGATCAAGCTGCTGAACGTGTGCCGCATGCGCAGCACGCCGATTCTCACCTTCATGAATAAAATGGACCGCGAAACCCGCGATCCGGTAGCGTTGGTGGAAGAAGTCGAGGAAGTACTCAAGATTCAGTGCGCGCCGGTGACCTGGCCGATCGGCATGGGCAAAACCTTTCGCGGCGTGTACCACCTGTTGAAGGACGAAATCCTGCTGTTCACCGCAGGCGAAGACCGTGCCGACCAGGATTTCGAGGCCATCGCCGGAATAGACAACCCGCGCCTGGCCGAAATGTATCCGCGCGAAATGGAGCAGCTGAAAGCAGAGGTCGCGCTGGTGCGCAGCGCCTTGCATCCGTTCGATCTCGCCGCCTTCCTCGAGGGAACGCAGACTCCGGTATTCTTCGGATCGGCGGTCAACAATTTCGGCGTGCGCGAGATCCTCAACGCGCTGATCGACTGGGCGCCGTCGCCGCGCCAGCGCGACGCGACGCTGCGCACCGTGGCGCCGGGCGAAGCGCAGTTCTCCGGTTTCGTGTTCAAGATCCAGGCGAACATGGATCCTGCCCACCGCGACCGCATCGCCTTTCTGCGCGTGTGTTCCGGGCGCTTCGAGCGCGGCATGAAGATAAGGCACCTGCGCATCGACCGCGAAATCCGGGTGAACAATGTCATTACCTTCATGGCCTCCAGCCGCGAGCAGGTGGAAGAAGCCTATGCCGGAGACATCGTCGGCCTGCCCAATCACGGCCAGATGCAGATCGGCGACAGTTTCTCCGAGGGCGAAGCGCTGCTGTTCACCGGCATTCCCTATTTCGCGCCGGATTTCTTTCGCTCGGTGCGTATCCGCAATCCGATCAAGGTCAAGCAACTCTACAAGGGCCTGCAGCAGTTGGGGGAGGAAGGCGCAGTGCAGGTCTACAAGCCTTCCCTGGGCGGCGACCTGATCCTGGGTGCGGTGGGTGTGCTGCAGTTCGAAGTGGTCGCGAGCCGGCTGCAAAACGAATACGGCGTCGATGCCGTGTTCGACGGCACTCCGATCACCTGCGCGCGCTGGGTCACGGGCGCGGACAAGCGCATGCTGGCCGAATTCGAGAAAACGCTGGCGCACAACATCGCGCGCGATGCGGCCGGGAACCTGGCCTATCTCGCCCCGAACCGGGTCAATCTCCAACTGACGCAGGAGCGCTGGCCCGAGCTCGCTTTTCACGAGACGCGCGAGCACGCGGTCGCGCGCGACTGAAGCCTGCCCCGGGCTCCCGCAGCGCGACCCGGCATTGCCTCTAGCGCCGGCCTGGGTTAGATTGCAGAAGTATAAAAATAGCGCCGCAGGACCGGTGAGTGCTTGGTCAGCCGGACGGCAAGGCTTGATACTGGAGGAAATATGCGAACCCTACTGATAGCGGCAATCGCCCTCGCTGCTTCCGGCGGCGTGCAGGCGCAAAGCGCCTACCCGAACCGAGCCGTCACCATGATCGTGGGTTTTGCGCCCGGCGGCGGCACCGACGCGGTGGCGCGCATCCTGGCGAAGAGCCTGAGCGACAGCCTGGGCCAGCAGGTGCTGGTCGAGAACAAGGCGGGCGCGGGCGGCAATATCGCGACCGAAGCCGTGGCCCGTGCGGCACCCGACGGCTACACCATCCTGCTCGGCAGCGTTGGCTCGCTGGCAGTCGCGCCGCATGTCATCGCCAACCTCGGCTATGCGCCGCTGCGGGATTTCGCGCCGATCACCATGGCGGTGGTATTTGCCAACGTGCTGGTGGTGCAGGCGTCGCTGCCGATACAGTCACTCGCGGATTTCGTGAAACTCGCCAAGGACAAACCGGGCACGGTCACGTTCGGTTCTTCCGGCATCCTCGGCGCCGGTCATTTGGCAGGCGAGCTGCTGAAAATTCGCGCGAATATCGATATCGTTCATGTGCCCTACAAGGGCGGCGGTCCGGCGATGCAGGGCATGCTGGGCGGGCAGGTCGCTTCGATCTTTGCCACCCCGGTGTCCTCCGGCGGGCAGGTGAAAGCGGGCAAGATCCGCGCGATCGCCACCACCGGTCCGAAGCGCGCGGCGCTGCTGCCGGACGTGCCGACGGTGGCGGAGTCGGGCTATCCCGGATTCGAGGCGATGAACTGGTACGCTTATCTTGCGCCGGCGAAAACGCCGAAGGATATTGTCGAGCGGCTCAACCGCGAACTGGTGAAGGCGCTGAACGATCCGGCGGTGACCGAACTGCTGCATAAGCAGGGGCTGGAACCCAGCCCGAGTACTTCCTCCGAGCTTGCGCAATACATGGAACGCGAATACGAGGTGTGGGGCAAAGTGGTGAAGCAGGCGGGAATCAAGGCGCAGTGAGGGCAGTCGCGTGGCGGCCGCGCTGGCCTACAGCGTAACCCGGGTGCCGAGTTCGATGACGCGCTCGGGGAGCAATCCGAAATACTCCGCGGTGGCGGGACTGTTGCGCTGCATCCAGCGGAACAACTCCCGGCGCCAGGTGAACAGCCCGGGTTTGACTGCGCGCGCCAGGGTGGCCTTGCCGAGGAAGAAAGTCGTCTCGAGCGCCTCGAATTTCAGACCGTGGCGTTCCAGCAGCTTCAACCCCTTTGGCACATCCGGTTGCTCCATGAATCCGTAGCGCAACGTCGCCTGATACGCATGGGCGCGCTCAATGACGCGCACCCCGGTGCGATCCAGGTCGGCGACATGCGGCACGTCCTCGTTGAGGATGGTGAGGAACACGATGCGCTGGTGCAGCACTTTGTTGTGCTTGAGGTTATGCATCATCACCGTGGGCACGGAGTCCAAATCCGGCGAAAGGTACACGGCGGTGCCGGAGACACGTGGAATATCGGCACTGCACAGCGTCGCGAATGAATCCAGCGGCACGCGCTTGCTTCGCTCATGCGATGTGAGGATGGTCTCCGCGCGCTTCCAGGTGGTCAGCAGGATGAACAGTGCCAGGCCGCAGGCGAGCGGGAACCAGCCGCCGTCGGCGATCTTGGTCGCGTTTGCGGCGAAAAACACAAGTTCCACCAGGCCGATCAGCGCGAGCACCGCAAAGAGCAGCGGATTCGGCCGTTTTTGCAGGGAAAACGCGACGATTGCGACGAGGGCGGTGGTCAGAACCATGGTTCCGGAAACCGCGATGCCATAGGCGGACGCGATCGCGCCCGAAGTCTTGAACGCCAGCACCAGCATGATGACCAACACCAGCATGATCCAGTTCACCTGGGGGATGTAGATCTGGCCGCGTTCGGTTTCCGAGGTATGCAGCGTCGGCACGCGCGGGAGATAGCCAAGGCGGGTGGCCTGGTGGGTGACCGAGAAGGCTCCGGAGATCGTCGCTTGCGAGGCGATGATGGTGGCGGCCGTGGCGAGTAACACCAGAGGCATCAGCAGCTCCTGCGGCGCCAGCAGATAAAACGGGTTCTTCATCGCCGCCGGATCGCGCAGCGCGAGCGCGCCCTGGCCGAAGTAGTTGATCATGAGCGACGGAAACACCAAGCCGAACCAGGCCAGCCGCACTGGTGTCGCGCCGAAATGTCCCATGTCTGCATACAGCGCTTCGGCGCCGGTGATGGCGAGGAATACCGCGCCGAGCACGAGAAAGGTAAGCCCGGGCGAGTGCCAGGCGAAGCCCAGCGCGTGCCTCGGGTCCAGGGCGGCGAGCACGGCCGGCGTTTGCGCGATCGACATCGCGCCGAGCACGGCGAGAACGAGGAACCACAGTACCGTAATCCGGCCAAACAGCTTGCCCAGGGCGCCAGTGCCACGCCTCTGCATGGCGAACAGTCCGACCAGGATCGCTATCGTGATCGGCACGATCCAGTGCTCCAGCGCGGGCGTGGCCACGGATATTCCTTCCACCGCGGAGAGCACCGAGATCGCGGGGGTGATGATCGCGTCTCCGTAGAACAGCGACGCGCCGAAAATGCCGATCACCGCGACCGTCCGTGCAAGGCGCGGGCGTGCGCGTGTCAGGCGCGTGGCGAGCGCGAGCAGCGCCAGAATGCCGCCTTCGCCACCATTGTCAAAACGCAGGACGATAGACACGTATTTCAGGGAAACGATCAACGTAATCGACCAGAGCATCATTGACAGCACCGCGAGCACGTTTGCCTCGGTGAGAGGCAGGCCGTGCGGGCCGCTGAACGCTTCCTTGAATGCATATAGCGGACTGGTGCCGATGTCGCCGTAGACGACACCAAGCGCAGCAAGGGTCAGAACCGTCAGTGAGGATTTACCGTTGGTGCTACTGCCGCCGGAAGTAATCGAGGTCATCGCTATCCTCAATCAGGCTACGCGAGGAGCGTGACTATACACCCATGTCTGCTGCAATGCAACATCGCAGCAAACACATGTATTTTCTGCGGTTTTTGGTACTAGCTGTCGTCTTCGGCGTAGATGCTGATCACGCGCGTGCGCTTGGTATCGGCGGCGTAGCGTTCCATTTTCACCAGAATCGGGTAGAGCTGCTCCAGTTTCGCGCGGGCCGCTGTTTCCTTTTCAAAAATTAGCAGCTTTCCATCCGCGCCGTTAACGTCGTGCCAGGCTTGGGGGTCTTTCTCGTCTTCCTGCACTTGCAGCTTGAACATGATTTTTCCGATCCAGTTGTGACGCTGTTGCAGTTCATTATCCTGCAAGGCTGCACGACGACCTTGACGATGGTCAAACGGCATGCATGGCTCGACGCTGCATGGCTACGCGGATTAGTTTCCGCACTAGCGTTGGAGTTTCGGTGAGCGCGTAGATTCTATACGATTTATTCGCGTGCCTTCGTGCGTGCGCGGCGCTGGCGGGGTAGCCGGCGCCGGCTGGGCGCCGGGCGGCGGTCTGAGCATCGGCGCGTGTTCGACGCCATGCGCGACGTGTTGCATCGTTGGCGCCGGTCGCAGGATCGCTGCGGGTGGTGCAGACGGCCCCGGAATGCGCGCATCTCGTTGGTGCTCGGGCCGCACCTCGGGTGGTGCCGGACGGATTTCAGTTTGGGTAGCGGGTCGCGCTTCGATCGATGTATGCGCCCGGTGCCCGTCGGGCGCCCGAGGACGAATGACCTGAACCTGCGGCACGCTCGCAGCATTGAAGCGCTGCTGTGACTCGACAGCGCGAAAGGCACTGCCCGCGCGCTGATCCGGGACCTGGCGCCACATGCCGGGCTCGCGCTTCGCGATCGGCGCGCGGTTCACCGCGATGCCGGGTCTGTCGCCGAAACTGGCGACGTTAATCACATGAACCTGGCGCCGGTGCCAGTCGATGCCGCCGAAAAAGAATTCAGGCGAAACGCGCACCGGGGGCGCCCAGTAAATTCCTGTCGCATAGCCCGGCCGCGCCAGGTAGACCTTCCAGGGGCGCCACTGCACCGGTGGATAGGCTGGCCACCACCATGTCCCGTACACCACCAGTGGGTCGTACCAGGGTACGTAGACGACCTCTGAATGTAGCGGCTCGATCGCCAGTCCCGATCCGTAGTCGAGCACGCGCCACCGTTCATCCGAGTTCAGACTGCCTGCGACCTGTGCCCGGCGTCGCAGGTCCTGCACGGCACCCATTACCTGTGTTTGCTGATAGAGGAACGCATCGCCCAGCGCCTGTGTCCAGCGCAAGTTCTCGCGCATGCGCGATAGCACCTGCGGAAACGCTACGAGCGACCTCACGCTCGGCGCCCAGTCTTCTGTCTCGGCCGCGCGCACCGCGTCGTCGCCGGATAAGCCGGGGCGCTCGCCGGACCAGCGCGCGGCTTCGGCCACCTCTTGCGGGTAGGTCGATGTCATCAGAATCTGTGCCAGCAGCGCGTCGGGATAGAGCGCGATCGGCGCCAGCATCTGCTCGAGTTCCTGTTGCGAGAACGCTGACGCCGGCTGCGCCTGCGCGCCGGAGGGTGCCACCGCCAACGAGGCGATCGAGGCGAATAGCAGGGAAGCGATGATGCGAAAGGATGTCTTCATTTTTGTCTCCTTTGTCCTGCTGGGCGGACCAGCGCGGTAATTCGCGATCCAGGCGTGCGCAACGCGATACCTTTAGGAACGACCCGCCAGCGCCATGGTTCACGGCGAAATTGAAAGAATATGTAACGACCTGCGGACGCGCGCCGTCGCGGCGCGGGACCGCTGCGTCGCGAACGTGGATGCCGTTTCCGTGGTGCTAGAATCTTCGCCTGGTGCGCTACCACAGCAGATGCTGAATCGCAGCGCACGCTCAGGGGGCGGTGAATGGCGCAGTCCGGATCATCGATCGAGAAAGTGCGCGCCTGGGTCGACCAGGCCGAGCGCGTCGTGGTCCTGACCGGCGCCGGCATTTCCACCGAGTCCGGCATTCCTGATTTTCGCGGGCCGCAGGGTGTATGGACGCGCGACCCCGACGCAGAGAAGCTGTCCAACATCCACTATTACATGGCCGACGCCGAAATTCGCAGGAAGGCGTGGCAGCAGCGCCTGGTGCATCCGGCGTGGGAGGCGCAGCCGAACGCGGGTCACGCCGCGTTGGTTGGTCTCGAGCGCCGCGGCAAGCTGCACGCGCTGATCACGCAGAATATCGACGGCCTGCACCAGAAGGCGGGGAGTTCGCCCGAGCGCGTGATCGAGGTGCA
>QYQC01000074.1 GCA_007280315.1 Betaproteobacteria bacterium
ATACAATGCGACGACTCCAGTGTGTTCAATGAACCGCCGGATGCGGAACCGCACGTCCGGTGGTGTGGGAGGACGGAAGGGGTGACCCTTCCTCCTACCTGATAGCTCCGACGTAACCTGGCGCTGCGCACCTGGTTAGTCTTCGCTGAAAACAGCTGGCGAAGTTTTACTTCGCCAGCTGTTTTTCCCTCAGTTCGTCCAGGGTCTTGCAATCGATGCACAACGTTGCCGTGGGGCGCGCTTCCAGCCGTTTCAGGCCGATTTCGACACCGCAGCTTTCGCAATAGCCGTAATCCTGGCTCTCGATCTTGGCGATGGTTTCCTCAATCTTCTTGATCAGCTTGCGTTCGCGGTCACGGTTGCGCAACTCGAGCGCCATGTCGGATTCCTGGCTGGCGCGGTCATTGGGGTCGGCAAATACCGTGGCTTCATCCTGCATCGTGTGCACGGTGCGATCGATGTCCTGCCCCAGCTCCACCTTGAGCACTTCCAGAATATTGCGGAAATGCGCAAGTTGCTTCTTGTTCATGTACTCCTCGCCCTTCTTCGGGGAATAGGGCGGGAAAGTCTTATGCAGTAACTGCTGTTCAACAGGCATATCAAACCACTCTCATTAGAAAAACGCAGGCGCTTTAATATCAGAAATAGAACCGGGGGGCAAGTTTATTATCTTTTTCCATGCGGCGCCACTGCGTTCTGCGTTGACCGTCATCTAGGGCCGGAGTATCATACGCGTCCGCTCGGGGTGTAGCGCAGCCTGGTAGCGCGCCTGGTTTGGGACCAGGATGTCGGGAGTTCAAATCTCTCCACCCCGACCAGCTAATTGCCCGCTGCTACACGTGGTGCGGGTGTGTTTGGCGTGGCCCGCCGATAGGAGTGCCCGTAGCTCAATCGGATAGAGCACCAGCCTTCTAAGCTGGGGGTTGTGGGTTCGATTCCCGCCGGGCACGCCAGAATTGTTCAATGGTGGCTGTAGCTCAGTTGGTAGAGTCCCGGATTGTGATTCCGGTTGTCGTGGGTTCGAGCCCCATCAGCCACCCCAACTATCTCGCGGCGATTGACCGGCAACTTGTGGCTGAGTTGCCGGCCCGACCGCGGGCAGGCGCTACGCGCTTTCCGCTGCTCCCTGCCATAGCATGTCGTAGCCCAACTCCTTGGTTTCGGAACACATCGTCGCCAGGGCCTCGAACTTGGAGGTGAATATTTTGTCCGCGTGCGATTTCTCGTGCTCTTCAAACGAGCGCCAGTAAGTAACGATGGCGAAATGGTCGTCGGCATCGGCGGTTGCACCAAGTGAACCCTCCTCGGATACAAATCCAGAAAACTTGAACACCTGGCCCGCAATGAAGCCCCCCTTGTCGCCGCCGTATGTTTCCTTGACGACGTGGCACATTTCGCCCACGGCGAGTTCGACCTGTTCGAAGGCGACGCCGGGCTTGAGTTTTGCAGTGTTAAACAGCATCTTGGCACCGAATGGCAAGGTGATTGGATCAAACATGCTTCCTCCTGTATGAGTCGTTCGTTGCGACGGATAGCGCCAGCGCGAGGTTCAGTGAGCGACCGGGACCCGCACTGAGTAATTTTATCGCAAGCCCCCCTTTGCCTGAACGAGCTTTAATTTCTGCGCCTGCCGTGCGCGCCGCATTTTGACGAAGATCATAGGTCGCCTATTAGCGTGTCTAGCGGCGTGGAGCTTGCTTTCCCTGAGCCGGCAGGAACACATATCCTCGATCTATTGCGTTGGCAAGGCAGGCTTCGTAGTTGGCGTAGCCCCTGGAGGATTCCGCAACCACTGCCTGGCCCGCACCGATTTGCTGCCAGTTCCATTGATGACCACCGTCCTGGTAAAAACGCCATATGACATTCATCGTCAAGTTCCTCATTGGTTAGCGCTGCTCGGCGCGCGCAGGAAGCGCTCCGTCGTATATCCAGCAAGTCAGCGATTTCTCTGGTTTTCGTCGCGCTAAGAGATCGGGTTCCACCAGCCATGCCGCCCTGGCGCACCGCGCGTTGTGCCCGGCAATATTGGATAATGTTGTTGAATTATAACAGTAAATAGCCTAAATTGCCCTGGCCAGACGCATGTTGGCGTCTCCCTGAAACTGGTCTATCAAGAGATATTCGATGAATGCACTCAATGCCATTGAGAAAAATAGCCGCGCGCTTAAGGCAATAGCGTGATGCTGCGAAAGGTCCGTCGTTGAACCAAGCGTTTGTTCAGCGCTTGCTGGCGCGTATGGTCGCGTTGCGTCCTGGAGAGGGGCGGGCGCTCGGCTGGTCATTCGCATATTTTTTCTGTCTGCTTGCCGGCTACTACGTGCTGCGGCCGTTGCGCGACGAAATGGGCATTGCCGGTGGCGTACGCAATCTGCAATGGCTGTTCACGGCGACCTTTGCCGCGATGTTGATCGCCGTACCGGTTTTCGGCGCCATGGTCGCGCGCCTGCCGCGCGCGCGTTTCATTCCGCTGATCTATCATTTCTTCGTCGCAAACATTGTAGTCTTCTGGCTGTTGCTGACCTTCGATCTGGGCAAGGTTCAGGTAGCACGCGTATTTTTTGTCTGGATCAGCATATTCAATCTGTTCGCCGTGTCCGTGTTCTGGTCCTTCATGTCAGACCTCTATTCGAGCGAACAGGGCAAGCGCCTGTTTGGATTCGTGGCCGCAGGCGGTTCTGCGGGAGCGCTGCTCGGTCCGGCACTGACTGTGGGGCTGGCAGCACAGCTTGGTCCGGTGAACCTGCTCATTATCGCGGCATTGTTCCTAGAATTTGCGGTACTGTGCGTGTGCCGGCTGGAGTCCGCATCAGCACCGGGCGCGACGGCGCCATTGAAACCGGCGACGAAGGGCCTATCGTCACCGGCTCTGAGGGCTCAATCAGAGGGTGATGCGCTTGGCGGAGGCTGGCTTACAGGTATTGCCATGGTGCTGCGCTCGCCCTACCTGGCGGGCATTGCGCTGTGGGTATCGCTGCTGTCGCTTGCCGGAACGTTTCTGTATTTCCAGCAGGCGAACATTGTTGCGGCCGCATCCGATGATCCCGCGGTGCGCACCCGTATATTCGCCACCATCGATCTGGCGATCGGACTACTGACTATCATCGTCCAAATTGTTGCCACCGGCCGCCTGATCTCGCGCTTCGGCGTAGGTCGCGCTGCTGCGCTCCTTCCGCTTGTATTTGCGCTCGGTTTCCTGATGTTGGCATTTTCGCCGATGCTGCTGGTGGTCATAGTGTTCCAGGCGATCCAGCGCACCGCAAATTTCGCCGTTTCGAATCCGGCCCGGGAAGTTCTGTTTACAGTGGTGGAGCGCGATGAAAAATACAAGGCAAAAAACGTAATCGATATCGTGGTGTTTCGCGGCGCAGACGCGCTGAGCGGCTGGATGTTCGCGGCGCTGCGTGGAGCAGGAATGGAACTATCGACGATTTCGCTGGCCACAGTGCCTGTGACAGGCGCCTGGCTGGTGCTGGCCCTGGCGCTCGGACGCGCGCAGGAGCGTCGCGCCGAAGCACGCGGCGCCGTTCGCGCATAGACGCGCAGTGCGAAATTTACTTATCCGGCGAAGAACCTCAAAAGGAAACTACCGATGAAGCACTCGACACTGAACATCCTCCGGCTACGTGTGCGGCCCGTAGTGGTGCCGATGCGCCTGCCGCTGCAGACCAGCACAGGTGCAGTGAGCACCGCGCCGCTGGTGCTGATTGATTTGGAGACTACGGCGGGAATTACCGGCCGCGCCTACCTTTTTGCGATCGGCCAGCAGCATCTGCGGCCTATTGTCGCCCTGCTCGAAGCAATGGGCGAGATTATCCGGGGCGACGCTGTGACACCGTTCGAAATCGAACGCAAGCTGCGCCGGAAATACACGCTGCTCGGAGTGCACAATATCGTGCTGTTCGCGCTCTCCGGCATAGATATTGCAGCCTGGGACGCCTACGCGCAATCGCTGTCGCAGCCCCTGTGCACGCTGCTCGGCGGCGCGCCGCGGCCGGTACGCGCCTACAACTCGAAGGGCCTGGGCATCATGCCGCTGAAGCCTCTGGCGCGCGAGGCCGAGAAACTGGTAAAAGAAGGCTTTTCGGCGGTAAAGCTGCGCCTCGGGCGGCCGGACCCGCAGGACGATCTGGCCGCGCTGCGTACTGTGAAACGAGCAATTGGTCCGTCGGTCACGCTGATGTGCGATTTCAACCAAGCGCTCAGCGTGAACGACGCCATTCTGCGCGGTCGCATGCTCGATGGCGAAGGGGGACTGTATTGGATCGAGGAGCCGACGCGTGCAGATGACTTCGACGGCAACCGGCGTATCGCCGATGCACTAGATACGCCAGTGCAAATTGGCGAGAACTTCATGGGGCCCGAGCAGATGGCGCAGGCGCTGTCCGCTGGCGCCAGCGATTACGTCATGCCGGACGCGCAGCGCATCGGCGGGGTTACCGGCTGGATGCGCGCCGCGGCACTGGCGCAAGCCGCCGGCCTGGAAATGTCATCGCATTTGTTTCCGGAAATCAGCTGCCACCTGCTTGCGGTTACGCCGACCTGCCATTGGCTCGAATACGTCGACTGGGCTGAACCGATTCTGACCGAGCCGTTGGCAGTGAAAGGAAGCCATGTACTCATTCCCGCAACACCTGGCACCAATGTCCTCTGGGACGAGAAAGCGGTGAAAAAGTATGCCGCTTAAGCGCTGCAACCGTCGCGCCACCTCAACCAGGTACCGCCATTGAGTACCACTGAACACCCGCGCAGGCCAATCGTCTTCTTCGGTCACGGAAGTCCGATGAATACGCTTGCATACAACCGATACACGGACGCTTGGCGCAGGATTGGCGCTGCGGCACCGAAACCAAAGGCGATTCTCGCGATTTCTGCGCATTGGTGTACACGCGGTACTGCGGTGACGGCGATGGTGAAACCGAAAACCATTCACGATTTCGGCGGTTTCCCGCAGGCCTTGTATGACATCCAGTACCCGGCACCGGGTGCCCCCGCACTGGCTGCGCGCATAGGTGACCTGCTCTCGCCACTGCAACTGATCATGGACGAGTCCTGGGGCCTGGACCACGGCACCTGGTCGGTGCTGGCACACGCATATCCTGGCGCCGACATACCCGTGGTTCAACTAAGCCTGGACGCAACCAAGCCGGCACGGTACCACTATGACCTGGGCCGGCGCCTGGCGCCGTTGCGCGATGAGGACGTGCTCATCATCGGTAGCGGAAACGTGGTACACAATCTGATGCTGATGCGCCGAGGCGACGCGGCGCCCGCCTACGATTGGGCGATCCGCTTCAACGACATGGTGCGCGACGCTCTCGCCACGGGCAACCACCGCGCGCTGATTGAATATCAGTTGCAGGGCGAGGACGCACGCCTATCGGTGCCGACAGTGGAACATTACCTACCACTGCTTTATATCGCAGCGCTTCAGGCCGAGGACGAGACCATGGCGTTTATCGTGGATGGATACGAAGCCGGTTCTCTGGGCATGCTTACGGCAGCCGCCGGCATTGCGGCCCAGGCGATCTAGATTTGTCCGATAAAATCCTTCTTTCCGACCTCTACCCCGCAATGACGCAGAATGGCGTAGGCGGTAGTGACGTGGAAGAAGAAGTTCGGCAGTGCGTTATGCAGAAGGTAGGCCTGGCCGCTTAGGGTCTGGCTGCCGCCGCCGATTTTCAGCGTAATTTCGCGCGCCTCCGCGCCGTCGATCTGTCCCGGCTTCAAGGTGTTTACGAAGGCGATCGTCTTGTCGATTCTTGCCGTCAGTTCTGCGAAGCTCGCTTCATTGTCCTCATACGCGGGTGCTTCTATTCCGGCAAGCCGGGCTGGTCCGCGCTTGGCGTGATCGGCGGCGATTTGCACCTGGCGCGTCAGGCTGAGCATGTCCGGGGCAAGGCGGTAGGCAAGCAGCACTGACGGATCGATTTTCTTTGCTGCTGCAAACGACGCGGCTTTATCCAGGATAGCGGCAAGATTGCCCAGGGTTTTGACGAAAACAGGAACGGATGCCTGATACATGGATATTGCCATGATGAATCCTTTAGGTTGTACTGCGATGGAACTGGTAAGCGTGAGCCTATGACCGGCGCGCAACGGCCCGGTCCAATGGCCGCCGGCTGAGCGTATTGTAGGGGATAATGCGCCGCAGGGATGGAAGAGCTGGCGTGTATTTACAGGAGAAGCGGAATGCGGGTGTTAGCAACAATCGGGATCGTTCTGGCATTGTCAGCAGCATCGTTGTCTGCCGGGGATTTCGAGGATGGTGCGAGGGCCTATAAAGCCAAGGATTTCGAGAAGGCGGTCGCGTTGTGGAAGAAAGCGGCCGCTCAGGGAAGTGTCCCGGCGCAGTTTACCTTGGGGTTCATGTACGAGAAGGGACAAGGCACAGTTGCGGATTATCACCAGGCGGCGGACTGGTACCGGCAGGCGGCGGAGCAGGGAAACGCAGCGGCGCAAACCAATCTGGGATTTCTGTTTGAGCGAGGGCAGGGCGTTGCACAGGACAACAAACGGGCGGCGTATTGGTACCAGAGGGCTGCCGAGCAGGGGGTAGCCGAAGCGCAATTCAACCTCGGCCGGATGTACCAGACAGGACAGGGAGTGGCGCAGGACTACAAACAGGCCGCATCCTGGTTCGGCAAAGCCGGAGAGCAAGGGCACATCGTGGCGCAATCCAACCTTGGTCTGATGCATGAAACCGGACAGGGCGTGGAACGTGACTACAAGCAGGCGGTGTACTGGTACCAAAAAGCGGCTGAAAAAGGAGATCCGAGGGCACAGTTCGACCTCGGCCGGATATACGAAGCCGGGCAGGACGGCGTTGCGATTGACTATGTGGAAGCGCATAAATGGTGGGACCTGGCGGCGTCCGGCGGTGAAGAGAGAGCAGGGGGGAATCGTAAAGCGGTCGAGCGGCTGATGACGCCGGAACAAATTACGGAGGCCAGGCGGCGTGCAGGTGAATGGACTAAAGCGCATGAGAAGAAATGAACCGGCATGGAACCGCCGCCAAACATGAAAACACGGAAATCACTAGCTCTCGAGTCGGATGCCGAATACTTTTTTCGTTTTCAACCCCAGCTCGCCGAATAATTATTACCCACAGTTTCTGTGGATAACCCTGTGGACTCTTGCTTCGGCGAATTTCATATGCTTCGGAAAAAATCGAAAATGTTGGCGGCGATCACTAAATGGGCAGTCTGGAATATTTCGCGGACTTATCCGTTTGATCCATGCACTATGGACCAAGGAGCTGCGTATAAATGCGAGCGACGTGGAAAAATGATTTTCGTTGTCGTCGCGCCCGGCGCAGATGATCGCACGCGGTGTTCTAGTCTTAGGGCGACCGCGTAATGACACAGCGATCGGACGTCGGGCCCGCGCCACGCACTCTCGAACAGGCCCTGCGGCGCTGGGAGGAACGCTTCAGCGCAGACGAATATCTGTTCGGGGAGCGTCCGAACGCCTATCTCGCATCCAAAGCGGCGCTCCTCGCACATGGCAGCCGCGCGCTTGCGATTGCCGATGGTGAAGGCCGTAACAGCGTATGGCTGGCCGAACAGGGTTTGCACGTGGACGCGTTCGATTTTTCTCCCATGGCCGTGGCAAAAGCAGAACGCCTCGCCGCGCGCCATGGAGTGCGCGCAGGCTTCAACGTGTCCGAAACGTCCGCTTGGAACTGGGCGCAATCCACCTATGACCTGGTCGTTGCAATTTTCATACAATTTGCGTCGCCGGCTGAACGCGAGAGACTCTTTCCACTGATCAAGCAGACGCTGAAACCGGGCGGGCTGCTGATCCTGCAGGGCTACCGCCGCGAGCAGTTGAACTATGCTACCGGTGGCCCGCCCGAGGCAGATCACCTCTACACCGAAGCGATGATCCGCGAAATCCTGGCGGACATGGTTGTTCTTGAGCTTCGCTGCTATGACGAAATCGTCGATGAAGGCAGGGGGCACGCCGGCATGTCGGCGCTTATGGGCGTTGTGGCGCGCAAGCGCTAGCCGGAAACGTCAGGGCGCGAGGCAAAATACAGCGCCGACCGGGGGCAACAGGATCGTGCAGCTTACCTTACGATCAGAACCGGGATGGTGGTGTGGTTCAGAACCTTGTGTGTCTCGCTGGCCTGGAGCAATTCAGCGATCCCGCGGCGGCCGTGCGACGCCATAACAATCAGGTCGCAATGCTGCTCACCGGCAATGCGGATAATGGCTTCGCTGGGAGAGTAGCCGGCTACGAATGCCGACGTTGCAGTCGTGCCTTCCGCCGCGGCGAGTTTCAGGGCGGATTCGAGCAGTTCACGCTCTTCCTCTTCAATTTCCTGCATAACCACGTTTCCGCCCAGATTGCTCAGCGCACCCCCTTCGACATGGTGCGGGGTCTCGATCGGAGATCTTACGTGGAGAATCAGTAGTTTCGCCCGGAGCGATTGTGCCAGCCGCGCGGCTGTCGCCACCGCTTTATTGGAAAATTGGGAGCCGCTGGTTGGAACCAGGATGCAGCTGAACATGATTATTCAATCGACCTGTCAGACCACCGGTGGGAATCCATAATCGGGCAGTGCCGCCTTGCGCCCGCCCGACTGCAAGCACGCTTCCACCGTCTGCAGAAGTTGCTCGCGCGTAATCGGTTTGGCTAGAAAATCTGCGGCGCCGAGTTCTACTGCCCTGGCCATTGTGCCGCTGTCGTTGCGGCCCGAGATGAAAACCACCGGTATCGAAGCCGAGCGCACGTCTGTTTGCATCAAAGACATAAGCTCAAGGCCGCTCAAATAGGGCATACCGATGTCGCACAGGACCAAAGCAGGCGGGTTTGCCATCAGCACCTTGCCACCGACTACCGCGTCCTCTGCCACCTCGGCCGCGTAGCCCGCAGCAGTGAGGTGCATGCACAGCACGCCGGCAAACTCGAGATCGTCGTCGATGATAAGAATGCGGATTGTGCTCCGATCCGACATGGGCTGGTTGCTTTCCCCGAAGAGACGACCTTGGCTATCCCAAAAATGTAGTCTCGCCCGGAAGCAATGTCAACGTCGAATTCTGTTGGGTGAAAAGCACGGTGGCTTGGTGCATCTATTCAGAAGTATTGCTTACTCCCAAAGCCAGGCCGCTCCGCGCACGCCGGAGGCGTCACCGTGGCAGCTCTTGAGGAATCGGGTGGCAATGTGGTCGGAGAACACATGCGCCTGCCACAGTTTCGGCACATTGGCATACAGGCGGTCGAGGTTCGAAAGACCGCCGCCGAGTACGATCGCGTCCGGGTCGAGGATGTTGAGGACTTCAGCGAGGGCGCGGGCGAGCCTGTGCTCATAGCGGCAAAGCGTCGATTCGCAAGCCCGGTCGCCAGCAGCTGCGCGCGCGGCTATTTCTGCCGGGTCGAGGTTTTCACTATTTGACAGCGCGTGGTCGCGCCGCATGCCGGGACCGGAAAGGAATGTTTCGACGCAGCCGTTGCGGCCACAGTAGCAAGGAGGCCACGTCGCTTCGTCGCCCGGCAGTCGGTTGTGGCCCCATTCACCTGCGATCGCGTTGGCCCCGACCAGAACCCTGCCCTGCGATGCGATGCCGCCACCCACACCAGTACCCAGAATTACGCCGAAGACCAGCTCGGCGCCTGCCGCGGCGCCATCGGTCGCTTCGGAAAGCGCAAAGCAGTTGGCATCGTTGGCGATCCGCACCTCGCGCTGGAGCAGTGCCTCCAAATCGCGCCGCAGCGGCTTGTCGATGAGCCAGATGGAATTCGCGTTCTTGATCAACCCGGTTTTGCGAGATTCGGCGCCGGGAATGCCGACGCCGAGCGACCCGCGTCGTCCCAGCTCGTGTTCAACCTGCCGGACCAGTCCGGCAATCGCGTCGAGCGTACCAGGGTAGTCGTCCCGCGGGGTCGGTACGCGCCGGCGCAGCAGCTCCGCATTGTCGTTGGCGAGGGCGACGATCTCGATCTTGGTACCGCCCAAATCGACGCCCAGGCGCAAGCTAGTTTCCCGCCGACGCTGGTCGTCTAAGCTTATACAACTTACCTGTCAGCGATGGTAGGCCAGGTTGCGAATCGGCGGAGGGCATGACCCAGTTTAGTCCAGCAGTCGCAAACTTGACAATATGGGGCCAGCCGCGATTGCTGCTGACCGATGCGGTAGGTATCGGCATGCGCGAGCGAAACCGACACGCACTTAGTGGTAAATTCAATGCTATTCTGGAACACTGCCCGGCGGGGATATGGCATGAGCAGTCAGTGTCTTGGTAACAAGTTCGAAAGTCTGCCGTGCTGATGATTAGAGTGCTCGCGAAGTTGGTATTTGCTATTGGGACGGGCCTGGCGTTCAATGGTTACGCTGGTACATTCGTGCGTGACGATATCATCGCCGATCCAGATCCCGCGCGGTTCACAGTTTGCTATGACCACGGCTGTGCGAGCCTCGCTACCGTGACGCTGAGCGCGGAGCAATGGCACGGGTTGAGTTCGGTATTCGCCAAACCCGCCGCGACAGCGGAAGAGGAGCGCGGGCAAATCAGATCTGCAATAGCAAGCTTCGAAACTGTAGTCGGTGCGCTCACCGGTACCGCCAACGACAAGGGCGGTAATTGGCCGGGTTTTGGACTCGCGCGGCAAATGGACTGCATCGATGAGTCGACCAACACCACGATCTATCTGCGCATGCTGCAGAAATACGGTCTGCTCCGCTGGCACAGTGTCGAGGAACCTGCCACGCGCTGGCCACTATTCAGTTGGGTCCACAGCACGGCCGTGATCAGGGAGCGCGAGAGCCGGGAGAGATGGGCGGTGGACTCATGGTTTCTCGACAATGGCGAGCCACCGTTCGTGCTGCCGCTTAGCGTCTGGAGAAAGGGCTGGAAACCGTTTCAACCGGATTCGCTTGACTCGCTTGATTCAGGGGGCTCCGCGAGAATCGGTCCGGAGTAGATTTCAGCTGCTGGCGCCGCGTGCCGCGACGCTAAATACGTTGGGCAGGCTACGCCTTCTGCCGCACTTTATGCATCTGGCCCCGGAGCGCAGATCATCAATCGCGGAAAATTCGCGACCGCAAGCTGGTAAAATAGGCGCCGCGTTTCGCACACCGCTTGATCGAATCCATTCATCCAACTTGGGAAGTGTAAGTATGCATATCAACATCCGCAACTTGTTGGCCAGCGTTGTTCTGGCTCCGGCTTTGATCGCGTGCAGTTCCAACGACGCGGTACAAGGTTCCGCGACGGCCAAAGCTGGCGTGGCGGCGACTGTCAACGGAACTCCTATCAGCGAGCATCTGGTAGGTCTGATGCTGAAGCAGCGCACCGATCTTGGTCGCGAAGGCAGCGCCGAGGCGCGCAAGTCCTTTATCGACCGCATGGCGATGCAGCTGATTATTACGCAGGCGGCGGTGAAGAAGGGATTGGAAAAGGACCCGGAAGTTTCGGATCGGATCGAATTGAGCCGACAATCAATCCTGGTTGACGCATTCGTTCAGGACTACCTGAAGAACAGTCCCGTAGGCGACGATGCGTTGAAGACCGAATATGAAAAGATCAAGGCCCAGGCCACCGGCCAGGAGTACAAAGCGCGCCACATTCTGGTGGAGAAGGAAGCGGAGGCCAAGGATATCATCGCCAAGCTGAACAAGAACCCGAAAGCGTTCGAAGCGCTGGCCAAGGAGAAATCCGTGGATCGCGGCTCAAAAGCCAACGGCGGCGAGCTGGGCTGGTTCGATCCGCGCGGCATGGTACCGGAGTTCGGCGCCGCCGTCGGCAAGCTGGCCAAGGGAAAATTCACCGATGCGCCGGTCAAATCGCAATTCGGCTACCACGTCATCTGGCTGGAGGATTCGCGTCCGATTGCGGTTCAGCCGTTCGAAGCAATTAGACCTGCTTTGACACAGCAACTGCAGGAAAAGAATCTGAAAAAGCTCTTCGATGATATGAAGGCCGCAGCCAAGATCGAAATCACGCAGCTACCGGCTCAGCCGCCGGCCAAGGCGCCGGAAACCAAGAAGGCCGAGCCAGCGTCGAAGTAGCGGCATGCGCATTGCGCGCTTCGTATGTCAACGATCGCTTGGAGGATACATGTCCGCTAGGGCACAGCGCGCCTGGCGGGTAGGCATGACGACGCTTCGGCAGCTCGGCCGCGGATTCCCGGTGCCAGCGGCGAAAATTCAACGTCGTCGTTCGCAACTGGATACGCATATAGACCTGCGCAACCGCATTGGTCTTGCTAAGATAATACCTTCCACACTGGTTGTTCGGCCCGATATCGGCTGAAGCCTGTCATCTCTCTGCAATACAGACTACGCCGAAACCCCCGAGGGAGAATCAATGTCGACCTTTGATGAACCATCACGCGCGGAGCTGCTGGCCTCGGTATTTGATCTGATTCGCAACCAGGTCCCAGCCGAGGACGCATCCGTCGCCGATGCGTTTGCGCGACACTACTATGCACAGGTGGCGACGGAGGATTTGCTTGACCGCAGCCCGCGGGACCTGTGCGGTGCGGCAGTATCCCACTGGCGCCATGCCCGTCGTTTCGCAGGTGGTACACCGTCGATAAAAATCCACAATCCACGGCCTGAGGAGCATGGCTGGCAGTCGACGCACACAGTAATCGAAATAGTCAGCGAAGACATGCCATTCCTGGTGGATTCGATCACCATGGAAGTCAATCGCCAGGGTCTGACGCCGCATCTGATCATTCATCCGATCATGAACATCAGGCGTGACGCCGACGGCTGTCTGCTGAACGTTGAAGAAGACCGGGAGGATGCCGCCGGAAACTATGAATCAATAATCCATGTGGAGGTCGACCGGCGATCCCGGGGCGAGCATCTGCAGGCGTTACGCGATGGGCTAGTGCGGATCCTTGCCGATGTTCGCGCTGCGGTGGAGGACTGGCCGCAGATGAAGCAGGGTCTGGCGCAGATCATAGGCAATATCGAGCGCGATCCGCCACCGCAGGACGCCGCCGACACTGCTGAAGACTGCGCCTTCCTGCGTTGGGTTGCCGCTGATAATTTCACTTTACTAGGTTATCGCGAATATCAGTTCGTCCGCGAAAACGAGGAAGAGGTGATACGCATAGTCCCCGGATCTGGCGTCGGAATTCTGCGCGAGACAGGCAGCGAGCGGGTGGTTTCGTTTGCATCACTGTTGCCCGAGGTCAGAGCCATTGCGCGGCAAAAGCGCCTGCTGGTGCTGACCAAGACCAATGCGCGCTCGACAGTGCACCGGCCGGGTTACCTCGACTATCTGGGTGTCAAGAGTTTTGGCCCCAACGGCGAGGTGACGGGTGAGCGCCGCTTCCTCGGTTTGTTCACTTCCACCGCCTACAGCGCCAATCCCGCCGATATACCGCTGCTGCGCAAAAAGCTATCGAATGTGATCGAGCGCGCGGGCTTCAGACGGAAAAGCAACGCCGACAAGGCGCTGCTGACCATACTCGAGCAGTATCCCCGCGATGAATTGCTGCAGGTGGATGTCGACGAACTATATCCGATTGTCATCGGGATTCTGGGATTGGGCGAGCGCCAGAGAACGAGATTGTTTGTCCGGCGCGACGCGTTCTGCCGTTTCTTTTCCTGCCTGATCTACACGCCGCGGGAGCAGTTCGACTCTGCGCTGCGCCAGCGCATGCAGGAAATCCTGCTTGCGGCGCTCAACGGCACTACGGCGGAGTTCTTCGTTCAACTCTCTGAATCAGCGCTGGCCCGCATCCTGATCGTGGTGCATGTACGGGCGGGAACGGTGGCGGAGTACAGCGTGCCCGAACTGGAAAAGCAACTGGCACGGGTAGCACGGCGCTGGGACGACGAGCTAGACGACGCGCTGAGAGCAAAATGGGGCGAGGAGCGCGGGAACCTGTTGCATGCAAATTACAAATCAGCTTTTCCTGCCGCATATCGGGAGGATTATTCAGGGCAGGCGGCAGTCGCTGACATCGAACAGATGGAATCCCTTGCCGGGGGCGACAGTCTGGCGTTGAATCTGTATCAGCCGCAGGATGCGCGAACGGGAAATCTGCGCTTCAAGATCCTGCACAAAATTGCGCCGGTGCCGCTTTCCATCTCATTGCCCATGCTGGAGCACATGGGCGTCACGGTGTTGGAGGAGCGGCCCTACGAGATCAAGCCGGAGGGCGGGGAGACGGTCTGGCTGCACGATGTCGGTCTGAGTTTTCCAGGCGCCGCGAACCTGGACATCGGTGGCGTGCGCAGGATTTTCGAGGAAGCGTTTTTGCGCGTCTGGCGCGGCGAGGCGGAAGACGACGACTTCAACCGGCTGGTGATGTCCGCGCGCATGGATTGGCGCGAGGTCGCATTTCTGCGCGCCTACGCCAAGTACCTGAGACAGGCCGGGTTCACCTTTGGACAGGTCTATATCGCGCAGACGCTGACGGCCAACTTCAACGTAGCCGGCAAGCTCCTGGCGCTGTTCCTGGCGAGTTTCGACCCGGGCCTGGCAGCAGGGCGACCGGAGCGTGCGGCAGGGCTCGTCGCGGAAATCGAAGCGACGCTCGACGCGGTTGCAAACCTGGACGAGGATCGCATCCTGCGCCAATACCTGGCCGTAATTCAGGCGACGGTACGCACCAATTATTTTCAGCGGGAGGGGGGTGCACCCAAGCCCTACTTATCGTTCAAGCTCGATTCCAGTCTGATACCAGGACTGCCCGAGCCGAAGCCGCTGTTCGAGATCTTCGTCTATTCGCCACGCATCGAGGGCATTCATCTGCGTGGTGGCAAAGTCGCGCGCGGTGGCCTGCGCTGGTCCGACCGAATGCAGGATTTCCGCACCGAAGTTCTCGGTCTGATGAAGGCCCAGATGGTGAAAAACGTGGTCATCGTGCCGGTTGGGTCTAAGGGTGGTTTTGTGCTTAAGAACCCGCCGCCAGCGGCCGAACGGGAAGCGCTACTGCAGGAGGGCATTGCCTGTTACCGCATATTTCTGCGCGGTTTGCTGGACATTACCGATAACCTGGTCGCGGGCAATCTAATAGCGCCCGTCGATGTGGTGCGACGGGATGACGATGACCCCTACCTGGTGGTCGCCGCGGACAAGGGGACGGCGAGCTTTTCCGACTTCGCCAATGCCCTGTCGAAGGAATACGGATTCTGGTTGGGGGACGCCTTCGCCTCGGGCGGCTCGGTGGGTTACGACCACAAGAGGATGGCGATTACGGCGCGTGGCGTGTGGGAATCGGTCAAGCGGCACTTTCGCGAGCTCGGACTGAACACCCAGGAACAGGATTTCACCGTGGTGGGCATTGGCGACATGTCAGGTGACGTTTTCGGCAACGGCATGTTGCTGTCCCGGCATATCAAGCTGGTCGCCGCGGCAGACCATCGCCACATATTCATTGACCCTGACCCCGATCCCTCTGCCGGTTTTTCGGAGCGCGAGCGCCTGTTCGAGCTGCCGCGCTCGTCCTGGGCGGATTACGACGCCAAACTGATCTCACCCGGCGGCGGCGTCTATTCGCGCAGTTCCAAAGCCATTAAGCTCTCGCCGCAGGCGCGCGCTGCCCTCGGGATTGAAGTGGAGACGCTGACGCCGCCGGAACTGATACGCGCGCTGTTACTGGCACCGGTGGACCTGCTGTACAACGGCGGCATCGGTACCTATGTAAAAGGCAGCCAGGAATCCAATGCCGACGTGGGCGACAAGGCTAACGACGCCATTCGCGTCAACGGCGTGGATTTGCGCTGCCGTGTGGTTGCCGAAGGCGGAAATCTCGGTTTGACGCAACTGGGTCGAATCGAGTTTTCGTTGAAGGGCGGGCGAATCAACACCGATGCGATTGACAATTCGGCCGGTGTTGACTGCTCGGATCATGAAGTCAATATCAAGATATTGCTCAACCTGGTGACTGAGGAGGGGTTGCTTGACGAGGGCGCGCGCAACCAGTTGCTGGTCGAGATGACCGACGCTGTGGCTACGCTGGTATTGCGCGACAACTATTTTCAGACCCAGCTACTGTCGGTTTCGCGCGCGCGGGCGCCGTTGATGCTGGAGGAGCAGGTGCGCTATATGCAGTACCTCGCCAAGAGCGGGCGGCTCAATCGGAAAATCGAATTCCTGCCGTTCGAGGAGACGCTGGCCGAGCGTAAAGTCGCCGGAATCGGGTTGGCCGCGCCGGAAGTGGCGGTGCTGCTCGCCTATAACAAGATGGAGTTGTTCGATACCCTGCTGACCTCCGACGTGCCCGAGGATCCCTATATCCGCACGGCACTGCAGCGTTATTTTCCGCAGCCGCTGCGCGATCGCTTTCCGCGCCATATCCAGCGGCATCCGTTAAGGCGGGAGATCATCGCCACTCATGTTGTCAATAGCATGGTGAATCGGGTTGGCCCCACCTTCGTCTATCGTTTGCAGCAGGAGACCGGTGCTGCCGTGCCCGATATCGTGCGCGCCTACATTGCCACGCGTGAGGTTTTTGGACAGGTCGCGTTATGGCAAACTATCGACGCCCTGGACAACCGCATTGCCAACGCTACGCAGACCGCCATGGTGCTCGAATGCCTGCGTCTGGTTCACCGCGGAACGCTGTGGTTTCTGCGCCATCGCGAGCATCTGCGCGACCTGGCGCAAACACGCGAGCACTTCAGTTCCGGCGTTGATCAGCTTGCTGCCAATCTTTACCTGCTGGTGGCGCCGGATTACCGCTCCAAGCTTGATGAAGTGATAAGGCACTACGCCCAACTTGGGGTCGCGCGGGACCTGGCGCAGCGAATCGCTATCCTGGAAGAACTCTATTCAGCCTTGGACCTCGTTGAAGTTGCCGCACAGCTCGGACGACCCGTCGAACTGGTGGCGCAGGTGTATTTCACTTTGGGCGGTCTGCTGAATCTGCATTGGCTCGGCCACCAGATCGAAGTGCTGAAAGTTGACACGCATTGGCAGGGACTGGCACGGACGGCGCTGCGTGACGATCTGTCGAATCAGGCACGCGGCCTTGCGGCACAGGTGCTGCGGGAGAATCCAACGCAGCAGGACCGGGCACTTCTGCTGCTTGCCTGGCAGGAACGCCGGGTGTTTCACCTCGAACGCTACCAGCAGCTCATGGCGGAAGTTCGATCGGCTCCGACGCAGGATATCTCCATGCTGTCAGTCGTATTGCGCGAATTGCGAGGCCTGGCCTGAGGGGTGAATATGGCCATTGTTGGGTGATTGCGGGTTGACACGACTCCCTGATTACCTGTATCGTTCATAGGTACCAGACGGCTCCAGTACGGCTCCGCTCTCGCAGCCTTAATTCACCCCTCTCCGGCAGATTTCCAGCAGCAGTTGCTGCCGATTTCCCAACCCTTGTACCTAAGGAGACAAACATGCGTATACCCTTTAAATCGATAGGTGCGGCATTGGCAGTGGCTTTGTTGATCCCGGCGCCTGCGGCACTGGCCCAGCAAAAGTTCATCACCATCGGTACCGGTGGCGTCACCGGCGTTTATTACGCTGTCGGCGGCGCGATCTGCCGTCTGGTTAACAAAGACCGCGCCAAGACCAATGTGCGCTGTTCGGTCGAATCTACAGGCGGTTCGGCCTACAACGTCAACACGATCAAGGCTGGAGAACTCGACTTCGGCATGGCGCAATCCGACGTCCAGGCCCAGGCGTACAACGGTGTCGGCGCATTCAAGGCACCGATTTCGGAATTGCGTTCGGTGTTCTCCGTTCATCCGGAACCGTTCACGCTGGTGGCGCGCAAGGAAGCCAACATCAAGAGCTTCGGCGATCTCAAAGGCAAGCGCGTCAACATCGGCAATCCCGGCTCCGGAACACAAGCGGCAATGATGGATTTGCTTGCCGCGACGGGCATGAAGACCTCCGACTTCTCGTTGGCCTCCGAACTCAAGGCGGACGAACACGGCGCCGCCCTGTGCGACAACAAGATTGATGCGTTCTTCTACGGCGTCGGTCACCCGTCAGCCAATATCCAGGATCCGACCACCGCGTGCAGTGCACAGTTGGTGCCGATCACGGGTGCGGCGGTCGATGCGCTGGTGAAGAAGCATTCTTACTTCGCCAACGTCACCATCCCCGGCGGCCTGTATTCGAACAATCCGCAAGCGACCAAGACCTACGGCGTGCTTGCCACCATGGTGACTTCGTCCAAGGTGCCGGCGGATATGGTCTACCTCGTTACCAAGGCAGTGTTCGATAATTTCGACGAGTTCAAGAAACTACACCCCGCGTTCGCGCACCTCGATCCAAAGAACATGGTGGTTGATGGACTGTCCGCGCCGCTGCATGAAGGTGCTGCGCGTTATTACCGCGAGAAAGGGTGGATCAAATAACAGGGCATTTCAGAGTGCGGGGATCAAGACGGGAAAACAGGGACTGCACACCGTCAGTGCGATTCATGCTTCGCTGAGTCAGAGGCCGTTTCGGTAACATCGGAACGGCCTCTATTTATTCTGCGTCGCGCAGGCCGCGATGCACGGCCGCGGCCAGGAGAACAACCATGACATCTTCCATGCAGTCCCCGCCTCGGGTGGACGTCCAGCAGCTGGTACAGGAAGCGGACCTGGGCGGCCGCACGCCGGCAGGGCTGGCAAAGACGTTCCTGTTTACAGTCTGCCTTGGCTGGTCGCTGTTGCAGCTCTGGTACGCGTCGCCGCTGCCGTTCACGCTACGCGTGTTCGTGCTCAATGCGACAGAAATGCGTTCATTGCATTTGGGTCTGGCGATATTGCTGGCCTATCTCGCTTATCCGTTTTGGAAGCGCTCGTCGCGCACCTCCATTCCGTACCTGGACTGGGCGATGGCTTTTGTAGGGGCGTTCTGCGCGGCTTATCTGTTCCTGTTTTACCGGGAGATATCAACCCGGCCGGGGCAGCCCACGGCGTTCGACATTGCCGTCGCCGTCACCGGAATGCTGCTCCTGCTGGAGGCGACGCGTCGGGTAGTCGGTCCACCGATGGCGATCATCGCCAGCCTGATGCTGGTGTACGCGTTCGCCGGGGCGTATATGCCCGACGCAGTGGCACACAAGGGCGTCTCGCTGTCGAAAGCGGTTCCGCACTACTGGATTACCACCGAAGGCGTGTTCGGTGTCGCCCTGGGTGTCTCGGCCAGCTACATCTTCCTGTTTGTATTGTTCGGAGCGCTGCTCGAAAAAGCCGGGGCGGGGGGCTATTTCATAAAAGTGGCGTATGCGCTGCTCGGCCACCTGCGCGGCGGTCCGGCCAAGGCGGCGGTGGTTTCCTCGGGATTAATGGGAATGATCTCAGGCTCGTCGGTCGCCAATGTTGTGACCTGCGGCACGTTCACCATACCGTTGATGAAACGCGTCGGTTATAGCGCGGAAAAGGCTGGGGCCATCGAGACAGCTGCCGGCGTGGACGGGCAGATCATGCCGCCGGTGATGGGCGCCGCCGCGTTTCTGATGGCTGAGTACGTCGGGGTTCCATACATAGAAATCGTCAAGAACGCCGCTTTGCCGGCAGTCATGTCCTATATTGCCCTGTTTTACATTGCCCATCTCGAGGCGTGCAAGGCCGGTATCCACGGCCTGCCGCGTGCGCCGGGTGCGTCGACACTGGGGCGGCTGGTGGGCTTCGGGTTGACAGCCTCCGGCGTGATTCTGCTCGCAAATGCGGTGTATTACGGTCTGGGCTGGATCAAAACTGTCATGGGCAGTGGTGCGATTTGGGTCATCGTGCCAGCGATCGTGGCGGCCTACCTGGGGCTGGTGAAGCTGGTTTCCCGAGAACCAGATCTGGAGATTGACGATCCGAATGCCGAAGTGCTGGTACTGCCGCCGGTGAAAGACACGATTCTGGCGGGTCTGCATTACCTCCTGCCCGTGGTGCTGCTGATCTGGGCGCTTTTGATCGAGGAACTGTCGCCGGGACTGTCTGCATTTTACGCAACGGTATCATTGGTAGTCATTTTGTTGACGCAGAAGCCGCTGATGGCCTTTTTTCGCAGTGAATCGAATCCGCTCGGACGATTCAAGCGCGGCTGGACCGATCTGGTCGACGGTCTGGAGCTGGGCGCGCGCAACATGATCGGCATCGGCATCGCGACCGCCTGCGCCGGCGTCATTGTTGGTACCGTCACAGTAACGGGGCTGGGACTGGTGATGACCGACCTGGTCGAAACCATTTCCGGCGGCAATCTGATGGCGATGCTGTTCCTGGTTGCAACGGCGTGCCTGATTCTCGGTATGGGGATGCCAACCACAGCGAGCTATATCGTGGTCTCTACTCTGATGGCCCCAGTGGTGGTCGAACTCGGTGCGCAGTCGGGACTGGTGGTTCCTCTGGTCGCTGTTCACATGTTCGTCTTCTACTTCGGACTGATGGCCGATGTCACTCCACCAGTCGGGCTGGCGTCCTTTGCCGCCGCGGCCATCGCCAAGGCCGATCCGATCAAGACCGGTATCCAGGCGTTCTGGTACAGCATCCGTACCGGTATCCTGCCGTTCATGTTCATTTTCAATACGGATCTGCTGCTGATCGGCATACGCTCCTGGTCTAGTCTGCTGCTGACGGTGACGGTTTCAATTGGTGGAATGCTGGTATTCGCTGCCGCAACCCAGGGCTGGTTCCTCCGGCGCAGTCGCTGGTACGAATCGGTGCTGCTGCTGTTGGTGACGTTTACCTTTCTGAGACCCGGATTCTGGCTCGATCAGTTCACCGAGACTCACAATATTCTGCCGGGCACCAGGTTGGTGGAGCTGGCGACCGCCGCGCTGCCGGATTCCAGCTTGCGCGTTCGAATTGAAGGTACCTCGCTCGAGGGCGAGCAGGTTAAGAAGACAGTGCTCCTGTCCCTGCGAGAGGAGGGCAGCGGTATGCAGCGTATCGCCAAAGCGGGGCTGAGCATCATGAACACGCCAGACGGAGTTGAGGTCATGGCAGTCAGTCTGAAAGGGGCGGCGGACAAGGCCGGCTTTGAGCAAGGTTTCAAGGTGACCGGCATCGAGGTCCCGGCAGATCGCATGGCCAAGCAGTGGTTGTATCTTCCGGCGATGCTGTTGCTGGCAATCATCATGCTGCTCCAGCGCATGCGTCCCGAGGACGTCGTGGAGCGGCCTGCACCTGCGGGCAACTAGTCTGATTCAACCAGGCGGCGCGTCGGGTTCATTCGACGAATCCGGGGCGCTGCCATTCCCACGGCACTGCTTCAACTCTTGGCGGTTGCGGCGCCGCTCCAGCCTTTTGCGCCGCGGTTTGATCTGGCGCAACTATCCATCATCTGACCTGCTGCAGGTCCATGCCGCTTGATCTAGCGCAAATTTCTGCTAGGTGGCCCGATACGAATTTTTTGCCGTTTGATCTGGCGCAAATTCCACCGGATTGTGTCCAATAAAGTGCTTAGTCATGTGGTTCCGCGATTCGCGGCAGTCCGCGCGGTTCCGGTTCAATCCGTCACCTGACTAATTATGGCTACCAATACGACAGCATCGATAATCCCCGCCAGGCGCCGAGTGCCGATTGAAGCCATGGCTGAAACAACGTCGGCCGCGATCGCGCAATGCAAAACCCCATGCTGGAGTTGCAACCTGCGCGAAATGTGCCTGCCATGCTGCGGCCTCAGCCGCCCCGAGCGCGAGCTGGCAAACCGTTTGGCCTTCAGTCGCTCAAGGTTGCGGCGCGGCGAGCACCTGTACCGTATCGGAGACAGCTTTAACTCGCTGTATGCGGTGCGCAATGGTTTCTTCAAATCCGTTACGCCGTTGGATAACGGCCGCGAACAGGTGACTGGCTTTTCCATGCCCGGCGAAGTGCTTGGCTTGGACGGTATCGGGCCGGAGCGTCACGCTTTCAACTGCATCGCCCTTGAAGACAGTGAAGTATGCGCCATTCCGTTTGGCGGATTGCAGTCGCTTGCCTTTGAAATTCCGAGCCTGCAGCGGCACTTCTACAAGATGATGAGCCGTGAAATCACGCGCGGACACGGGGTGATGCTGCAACTCGGCAGTATGAATGCGGAAGAGCGTCTGGCAATGTTTCTGCTCAATCTGTCGCGGCGCTTTGCCGCACGGGGCTACTCGGAATCGGAATTCAACCTGCGCATGACGCGCGAGGAAATCGGCAGCTACCTCAGCCTGACGCTGGAGACCGTTAGTCGCACGTTCTCAAAGCTGCAGGACGAGCGGCTGATCTGCGTCCAGCAAAAGCTGATCCGTATCCTGAACAAGGCCGGCCTCGAAGGGGTAATGGGCCGCCAGGGCAATTGAAATGCGGTTTTCCCCGGTCGCGCAATTGGTATCCGCACTCCCGTTCGAGATTTCTTCGTGTCGTTCAAAGCTAAGCGCTGAGCTAGTGTCCCGAATCGTTAGTTCGTTGAACAAATGCCTGACATGGCAAAAGGGGTTGAAACAGAAAAGCGGCGAAATCGGCGCCAGACGAGGCGCAAAGCGCAGCAAGGTTGGACGCCTTGCGAGCATTTGCAACGCCGTATGGCGTCGATTCTCGGCGTCTTTTCTTCAGCGAATTAGCGATTCGGGACACTAGCGCTGCTCATTGCGGTTTGGATCTGAGCAAGAGTTGCACGCCTCGGATTGAGGGCGGATACTTGCCGCGGGATCGGCGCAGGCTGCCACGCGTGTTCCATTGAGATTGACTCTCCCGTCTTTCTCCGGCATCGTCCGAATTTAAGCATTCTGATGTCCTACGATACGCCGCGCTTCATTCCGCGCGCGAAAGGATGAATTGTGTCAACCAGGAGTCGAATGTATCTGACCTTGATGAAGGCGGCACTCGCCATACTGGTGGCGGTGGCACTGGTTGCGTGCGGGCGCGAGGAGACCGGTTCCGCCATTCCTGCGGAGGCGGTCAAGGACGCGGCCGGTGCGGGCGCCAGAAAGGCGGGGACACCCGAGGACGCGGCGAAGCCGGCGGACCCGATGAAGGAAGGTTATTGATAGTTGAGACCACGGTTGCGAATATTGGGGGAAATGCAGTGCGCGGAGCTATATTGATAATCCTGCTGGCTACAGCCGGCGGCAGCGCGGCGGCGGACTGGACCAAGTGGGTGGTGATTGATCAGAAGGAAAGGTTCACCGTCTACGCGGATGTGGCGACCATACGCAAATCAGGCGACATGGCGCAGATGTGGGATATGTCGGACATCCCGGCGGGCAAAGGGCCGGCCGGGTCAAAACAGTCGCCGTCATTCAAGATGGAGCGGGAATACGACTGCAACAAACAACAGGTGCGCGTGCTGTATGTATCATGGCACGCTGAAAACATGGGAGAAGGAAAAATGATCGGTAACAACGCCACTCCAGGCAGTTGGCAGCCGGCGCTGCTTGGCACCATAGGCGAACGGCTGTGGAAAGTCGCCTGCGGCGTGGGCAGCAGCAGGCATTTGTGATTTACCCAAGAACCAGCACACTCGAGCTGTGCTGCGGCATCCAACCTGCGTGCCAGCGATTTCAATCGCAAAGGGCGCCCGCGCCGAAAGGTAATCCATGAGTACCTCCTCGACCGCGGCGCTCGACGCGCTGTCGCTCGGCTTCCGTCAACGCTTCCTCACCTTCAACGAACTCACGCGGCAGGTGCAGGCTTGGGCCAGCGCATTTCCGAATTTTTGCCGTGTTACCTCGATCGGGCAGACCCCGGAGGGGCGCGATCTGTGGCTGCTGACCCTGGGTCCCGAGCCGGACAGGCCGCGTCCCAGCGCCTGGGTCGACGGCAACATGCATGCGAGCGAATTGTGCGGTTCGAGCGTGGCTCTGGCAGTTGCAGAGGACGTTCTCCGGCTGCACCTGAAGCAGGGCGGCGAGAGTGCGGGTCCGGTCTCGTCAGAACTGGCGGCGGCGCGCCTGCGCGACGTTCGCTTCTACATTCTGCCCAGAATGTCTCCGGACGGGGCAGAAGCGGTTCTCAGCACCGGTCGCTACGTGCGCTCGGTGCCGCGCGACGAGCGTCCGGCGCGCGCCCACGCCTACTGGCGCTGTGGCGACATCGATGGCGACGGGCTGGCCCTGGCAATGCGGGTGCAGGACCCGGGTGGCGAGATGGTCGAATCGGCCGAGTTTCCCGGACTGCTGTTGCCGCGCACCATCGACGACGCGCCGCCATACTACAAGGTCTATCCCGAAGGCATGATCGAGAATTTCGACGGGAACCAGGTGCCGACGCCGCATTTCCTGTCGGACAACCAGACCGACCTCAATCGCAATTTTCCCTTCTTCTGGGCGCCCGATTCGAAGCAGGAGGGCGCGGGCGCGTTTCCGCTGAGCGAAATCGAGTCGCGTGCGGTGGTCGAGTTCGCAACGAAGCATCCGGAGATTTTTCTCTGGCTCAACCTGCACACGTTCGGCGGCGTGTTCATCCGGCCGTTGGGCGATCATCCAGACACCAAAATGAACCAGCAGGATCTGGCGCTCTATCGCCAGCTGGGCGCCTGGGCCGAAGAACTCACCGGCTATCCTATGGTATCGGGCTGCGAGGAATTCCTCTACCAGCCGGATACACCGCTGCACGGCGATCTCACCGACTTCGCCTATCACCAGCGCGGCGCCATTGCATACGCCGTCGAACTGTGGGACCTGTTCAAACAAGTCGGGTTCGAACGCAAGAAGCGTTTCGTCGACAACTATGTGCAGCTTACGCGCGCTGACATGCTGCGGCTTGCTGAATGGGATCGCGACAAGAACGCGGGCCGCGTGATCCGTCCCTGGCGCAAGTTTACGCATCCACAACTGGGGGAAGTCGAAGTCGGCGGCATCGATCCGCGCGTAGGACTGTGGAATCCACCTGCGGAAGAAATGCCGCGGATATGTGCGGCGCAGTCGGCGCACTATCTGCGCACCGCTGCACTGGCGCCGGCCGTGGCCGTTGACAAGGTAGAGACTACTGCATTGTCGCCGGAATTGACGCGGGTGACGGTCACCGTCGCCAATCACGGCTATCTGCCTACTTATATTCTGGCATCGGCCAAGGCGCTCACGCACAACGAGGCACTGTGGGCGGACGTTCAATGCAACGGGTGCGAGCTCACCGATTCCGACCTCGCGCATCGCGAAATCGGCCACCTCGACGGCTGGGGCCGTGGCCTGTTCGATGGCATGGGCGCGCTCTACTACACGCTGACCCGTGGGACCACCGGAGCACGTACGCTTTCGTGGGTTGTACGCGGCAGCGGCGTGGTCAGCCTGCGCGTCGGCTCCTGCCGCGTCGGCTGGACCACGCGCGACATTTCCATCGCCTGACTGCCGCTGCGGCTAAGCGCGCAGGGGCGGGAGTGAGAAAGCTGTCGCAATTCGTTTCCTGCTACACTGCGCCGCCATGAACGTACGCCAGCCCGCCCGCGGTCTTTCGGCGCGAGATATGGAGCCGATTCTCGCGGTTACCAGAAATCTGGCGGCCCCGTTCGACCTCATGACCATGTTGGCCGAGGTCGTCAAAGCTGCCACCCAGGTTCTCAATGCCGATCGCGGTACCGTTTGGCTATATGACGCCAGCGCCGACCAGCTGGTTCTTCAGGTAGCGACCGGTATCGAACCGGTACGCGTGCCCGCAGATAGTGGACTCGTCGGCAGCTGCGCGCGAAATCGCCAGATCATCAACGTGCCCGACTGCTATGCCGATCCGCGCTTCAATCCCGACCTGGACCGGCGTTCCAATTACCGTACGCGCTGCATGCTGACGCTGCCACTGGTCGATCACAAGGACGTCCTGGTGGGTGTGCTGCAGGTGCTAAACAAGGCAGACGGCATCTTCGACGAGGATGACGAGGCGCTGGCCAGTGCGCTGGCGGCGCAGTGCGCCGTGGCGCTGCAGCGGGTGCGCATGACCGAGGCATTGATCGAAGGCGAAAAAATGCGCCAGCAACTGGAGATGGCGCGCGTAGTGCAAATGAGCACGCTGCCCGCCGCCATGCCGGCGGTGCCGGGCTATGACGTGTACGGGACGTTCGAGCCCGCGGATCTCACCGGCGGCGACACCTTCGATCTGGCGCTGCTCGATCAGGGACTGCTGGTGGTGCTCGGCGATGCCACCGGCCACGGCATCGCCCCGGCGCTGCACGTGACGCAAATGCACGCGATGTTGCGCATGGCATTCCGGTTGGGTGCCGATCTCGAATCGGCGTTTATCCAGGTCAATAACCAGCTTGCCGAAGTCCTGCCGGATGACCGCTTCATAACTGCATTCATCGGACTTCTTGATACCGCGACCCATCGGCTACGCTTCCACAGCGGAGGGCAGGCGCCGATTCTGTATTTTCAAGCTGCGTCAGGGACCTGCGTGCGCCATAACCCTACGAGCTTCCCGCTGGCGGCCATGCCGTTGTCAAAGCTGAGGCCGGCGGTGACTTTGGAAATGCAATTCGGCGACATGCTGGTGCTGCTCTCGGACGGCATCTACGAATACCACGACGCAAACGGCGAGCAATTCGGCGAACACCGGGTCGCCGAAATCGTCCAGGCACATCGGGGCAAGTCCGCGGCCGAGCTTTCGGCGATCCTGCTCGAAGCGGTACAGTCGTTCGCCGCGGGCGCACCGCAGGAAGACGACATCACCGTAGTTCTGGTAAAGCGCGCCGACGCACTGCAGACGGCGCAGCGGGCGTTCCGACGCAGCATCGATTCACTGCAGGACATATTCGATTTCACCTCTGCCGAGTTCACCGCTCAGCAGGTCGAGCCGCAACTGCTGCAGACCGTCGATTTCACGGTGGAGGAACTGTTCACAAATATGGTGAAATACAGCAAGATGAGCGACGCCGCCGTCGATATCAGGCTGACCAGGATCGCCGGCGGAGTGGAAGTGTCGCTGACCGACCATGACGTCGAGCCGTTCGACGTTACCCGGGCCCCCGACGTGGACACCGGCCTGCCTATCGCGCAGCGCCAGCCGGGGGGGCTGGGGCTCCATCTGATTCGGCGGATGGTCGATTCGATTACGTACCAATATACAAAGGAAAACCGGCAGAGCCGGATCGTGTTTCGTAAGACCCTCGCCGGAAAACCCGGTTCAGTCAATGCACCGAAAACAGGAGGAGAACATGCTGACCATTGATTTTGGCGCCGGCGGGGTGGTGGTCGTTGCCGGACGGCTCGACGCCGCTCAGAGTCCGAGCGCTCAGGCGTTTCTGGACGGCGTCAGCGGGCCGGTGACACTTGACTGCAGCAAGCTCGAATACATCTCCAGCGCCGGCCTCGGCGTGCTTCTGAAAACACAGAAGCGATTGATGGCGTCGGCCGGGAAGCTGAAGCTGGTCGGCGTCAGCCGCCATCTGCGGGACATCTTCCAGTACTCCGGTTTCGATCAAATATTCGACATCGAATCTGCCGCTGAATGACCAGCTGCGCCAACTTTTCCCGCTGCCGTGTGTAATTGTGCTTGAGGAGCCTGACAAGGCGTTGGTGGAGCGATGCAGAAACGGCGATCGCGCGGCTTTTACCATCATGGTGACGCGCTATCAGCGGCCGATCTACAACGCTGCGTTCCGGGTTCTGGGGAACGCGGAGGACGCAAGCGACGTCACGCAGATCGTGTTCCTCAAGATTTCGGAGCGGCTGCATGAATACGACTCGCAGTACAAATTTTTCAGTTGGATTTACCGTATAGCGATTAACGAGTCGATTAATTTGCGGCGCCGCAGTCGGCGGGAACAGCCGCTGGACGATGAAGTGGACTTGGAAGGCCCGGCGGCGGACAGGCCGGAATCGCAGTATGAAAATGGGCAGCTTTCCGAGCGGATTCAACGGGCCCTGATGAGCATGAAAGCGGACGACCGGATAGTGCTGACGCTGAGACATTTCTCCGATTGCAGCTATCGCGAGATCGGACAAATTCTCGAGTTGGAGGAAAAAACGGTGAAATCGCGACTTTTCGAGGCAAGGCAGCGCCTGGGCGAGTTGCTGAAAGACTTTCGCACGAACTGAAACATGAAGCAACGTATGGACCAAACTGAACACAACCAATTGATGCATCTCGTCCTCGACGGCGAAGCGTCTGCGGACCAGGTAGAGGCGCTTGATCGCCTGCTTGCGGCCGATCCGGCCGCGCGCAAACGGTTCGACGAATTGCGTGACTTATTCACGCTCCTCGGCCGAGTAGCGGAAGTGCCGCCACCGGCGAGTCTGGTAGACTCCGTGATGGCCAAAGTGCCCTTGCGCCAGGCACCGGAGGTTCGCGGGCGCCAACCTTTTTCGCGTTCAGGTGTAATTGCAGCAGTTCCGGTCGAATCCCAGGACTCGCGTCCGGGAATATCAGCAAGGGTCCATCGGGTTTCCCGATCGGTCCCATTTTTCAAGGAGTGGGCAATGAGTGATCAAAAGGGCGGGTTCCTGCGCAGCACCAAAGGCAAGGTATTCATCGGCGCGAGTGTGGCTGCGGCTGCAGTCCTCGCCGTATCGACTGGAATCGATTTCCCGAGCGGCGGGACAGACACGGCTGGAACGATTGTTCCGGCGCAGCGCTATCGGGCCCCGCAAAATACGGCAGCCGATATCAACGTGGGAAATCCCTCTGACACGCAATCGGCGCAGGTGAATGCCGGAACCGGTGGCGCAGCAGGCAGTGCCGCAGGCAGCGCGGCTGGAAATGCCGCCGGTAACGCAGCAGGTAGCGCCGCGGGCAGTGCCGCAGGTAGCGCAGCCGGCAATGCGGCGGGCAGCGCAGCCGGTAGCGCCGCCGGGAATGCAGCAGGCAGCGCTGCTGGCAGCGCGGCCGGAAACGCAGCTGGCAATGCGGCGGGCAACGCGGCGGGCAACGCGGCAGGCAATGCGGCGGGCAACGCGGCAGGCAATGCGGCGGGCAATGCGGCAGGTAGCGCCGCCGGGAATGCGGCAGGCAACGCCGCTGGCAGCGCAGCCGGAAACGCAGCCGGAAACGCTGCTGGCAACGCAGCAGGCAACGCTGCAGGTAGCGCCGCCGGCAAAGCCGCAGGAAGCGCGGCAGGTAATGCAGCTGGCAACGCAGCTGGCAACGCTGCAGGTAGCGCCGCAGGCAGTGCGGCAGGTAATGCAGCTGGCAACGCTGCAGGTAGTGCCGCCGGCAAAGCCGCAGGCAGTGCGGCAGGTAATGCAGCTGGCAACGCTGCAGGTAGCGCCGCCGGCAAAGCCGCAGGAAGCGCGGCAGGTAATGCAGCTGGCAACGCTGCAGGTAGCGCCGCCGGCAAAGCCGCAGGAAGCGCGGCAGGTAATGCAGCTGGC
>QYQC01000225.1 GCA_007280315.1 Betaproteobacteria bacterium
CCTGCATGGGGTGCAGGTGGTCGGAGGTTCAAATCCTCTCGCCCCGACCAAATTGAAGAACGGGTTGTAGACCAAGGTCTGCAGCCCGTTTATCTTTTTGGAGTGATGGATGTGCCTGCTTGTCGCCCGCAAAATCGCCAATGATGCGCTCGCTGCTCCCGGCGACAAGGGACTTTGCTCCGCAGTGCGCGCATTGTGCGCCAGCGCGATAGTCATCGAACTATTGTTCCAGCGCCTGCTTGTAGCGTATGCGCGCGGCCTCCTCCTTCTTTACATCGTCGATTTCGCGCATGACGCCGCGGACGTCGGCGGGCTTTTCGCTGCGCGCAAAGCAACCGCTTAGCGCGATCTCCGGGTGCAGCTTGCCGCTCTCGTAAATCGCCCAGATCTCGCGGCCGTAATCGGTGCCGCGAAGCTCGGGGGCGTACTGGCCGAAGTAAGAGGCCAGGTTGTCGACGTCGCGAAACAGCATCGCACCGGCACTGTTGTTCCCGGCTGCATCTACCGCCTGCGGCAGGTCGATGATCACCGGCCCGTCGCTGCCGACGAGCACGTTGTACTCGGACAGATCTCCGTGGACGATCCCGGCGCAAAGCATGCGCACCACTTGTCTCACCAGCCTGTAATGGTATTCGCGCGCCTGCACGGCATTTAGTGCCAGATCATTGAGCCTTGGCGCCGCATTGCCGGAATCGTCGGTCACCAGTTCCATCAACAGGACGCCTTCGAGGAAATTGTACGGTTTTGGTACACGTACACCGGCAGCGGCAAGACGGTGCAGCGCGTCCACTTCGGCGTTTTGCCATGCCTGTTCCTGTTCCTGGCGGCCGTAGCGGGAACCCTTCTCCATAGCCCGCGCGCGGCGGCTGTTCTTGACTTTGCGGCCTTCCGTGTACTGGACGTTCTGGCGGAAGCTGCGCCTGTCGGCCTCCTTGTATACCTTGGCGCAGCGCCGGTCTTCGCCGCAGCGGACCACGTAGACCTCCGCCTCCTTGCCGCTCATGAGCTGGCGCATGACCTCATCGATGAGGCCTTCATCGATCAGGGGTTGGAGTCTTTTCGGTATTTTCATGGGCGCCTTTCCGCGCGGCTCTGGCGCTCGATGATGGTGCGTAGCAGTGCCATTTTACGCGACCTTCGCAACTGCCTGTTCGATCGCCTGGTCCAGGTCGAATTCGCGACTTCTTGACTCAAGTCAAAGAACGCTGAAACGCATCCGGCATGATCCAACCAGCTTTGTCGCGTTGACGACAATCCAGGCCGGGGAGGGGCAGGGTGGAGAAGAGCGAATGGGAAATTACCTGGAGCGATAAATTCGAGGTCGGTATTGCCGAATTGGACGACGAACACCGGCAATTCATTTCGCGCGTGAATCAACTGAACAAGGCGATCATCGAGTCCGAGGACAAATCAGCAGTTCAACGCGCGATGAACCTGATGTTGATAGAAACGGGCCATCATTTCGGACACGAACAGGATCTGCTGGCGCAATGGAAATATCCGGAAGCTGCCGCCCACAGTGCCAAGCATGTGGAACTCATGCAGCGGTTTGAGCGCGTAATGAAAGAAATTGCCGACAGCGACATCAGCTTCGTCTGGGCGGCGAAAGGCCTGCATCTCAAGCAGCTACTGGTCGAACATTTGTTGAAGGAAGACATGAAATATCGGGATTTTCTGCGGGCACAGGATAGGCCGGGCTAGGCGATTGGAAAAAAAAACCGGTGGCGCTGTTAGCAACGCCACCGGCTAGAAGACGGGATTCCAAAGGAGGAGGAGGAGAAACCCCGCAAACGAATAATACGACAAGTTATGATGCATTGCAATAAAAATTGCGATCCGTGCTTTAAATTCAATGATTTTATCATTTGTTTTTCTGATGTTACTCATCATGTAATGCATATTGATGCGCTGCATCAATATGGTATATATATCGTATGACAGCAGATGCCTCAATTACTTGATGATCATCAGGCCACTTACCGTTTTTGAACGCGAAGCGGTCAGGCAATTTTATCTTTCGCTTACGCCCGACGACCGCCGCAGGCGTTTTTGCAGCATGCTTTCCGATGAGACTATCTCCGGATATGTATCCCGTCTGAATTTCGCCAAGGACACCATCCTTGGTGCGTTCGACGAACAGGCGCAGCTGATCGCAGTGGCCGAGCTCATCAGCGGTGCCGCAGCAGGTGAAATGGCGTTCTCGGTGCGGCCGGACCGGCGCGAGCAGAAGATCGGCACGCAACTCATGCAGCGGCTGTTGCGCCGCGCCAGGATGTGCGGCATCGGCAGAGTGTTCGTACTGTTCCTCGCGGATAATGCACCCATGCGCCGCATGGCCAGCCGAGCAGGAATGACGATTGGCACCGTCGACGGCGAAGCCCACGCCGAGCGGGACCTGCAGAAGCCAAGCGCGGAAGAACTGGCGCAGTGGTTCATGGAGGAAAGTCTGTCGCATGGCGGGTATTTCGGAACTCTGGGAATTGCACGCTGGGGCTCGCTCGTGAACCGAAGCGCCGGCGCCGCCCCGGTACCAACCGAAACGCTGACTGCGGTAATCTGATTTGCGTTGAAAGTTGCGGCGATGCACGCGCCGACCGCGTGTCTGGTATTCCCGCGCGCTTTGCCTTAGGATGACCGGAATCTTTCATCCGCCTCCGGAGCTCCCGTGCCCCCTGTGATTACCTGCGTAGAAGACCTGCGCCTTCTGGCCAAGCGGCGCGTGCCGCGCATGTTTTACGACTACGCGGATTCGGGTTCGTGGACCGAAGCAACTTATCGCGCCAACGAGAGCGACTTTGCCAGCATCAAGCTGCGCCAGCGCGTCGCGGTGAATATGGAACACCGAAGTTTGAAGAGCACCATGGTTGGGCAGGCCCTGGCCATGCCCGTCGCGCTGGCGCCGGTAGGGCTCGTAGGCATGCAGCATGCCGATGGCGAAATACTGGCAGCGCGTGCGGCAGAGAAATTCGGTGTGCCGTTCACGCTCTCCACCATGAGCATCTGCTCGATCGAAGATGTCGCCGAAAACGTGAGCAAGCCGTTCTGGTTTCAGCTCTATGTGATGCGCGATCGCGAATTCATCAAGCGGCTGATCGATCGCGCCAAATCGGCCGGCTGTTCCGCGCTGGTGCTCACGCTCGACCTGCAAATCATGGGTCAGCGGCACAAGGACATCATCAACGGCCTGTCGGCGCCGCCCAAGATCACATTCGGCAACATGCTCAATATGAGCACCAAGCCGCGCTGGGGCCTGGGGATGCTGGGAACCAAACGCCATACCTTCCGCAACGTCGTCGGTCACATCAGCGGGCTCGACAGCATGAGCTCGCTCTCGGCTTGGAGTGCGAGCCAGCTCGATCCCACGCTGAGCTGGGACGACGTGCAGTGGATCAAGGAGCGCTGGGGCGGCAAACTGATCTTGAAGGGCATCATGGATGCCGAAGACGCCGAAATCGCCGCGCGCTCCGGCGCCGATGCCATCATCGTTTCCAACCATGGCGGACGCCAGCTCGACGGCGCGCCGTCGTCGATCGCCGCCCTGCCGTCGATCGCGCAGGCAGTGGGCGACAAAATCGAGGTGTTGATGGACGGCGGCATACGCTCCGGACAGGACGTGATCAAAGCGCTGGCCCTCGGCGCCAAGGGCGTGTTCATCGGCCGCGCGTTCGTCTACGGCCTGGGCGCGATGGGCGAGGCGGGGGTCAGGACCTGTCTCGAAATCATTCAAAAAGAACTCGATGTCACCATGGCGTTTTGTGGCCTGCGCGATGTGAAGCAGGTGAATAGCGCGATTTTGGTGCCGGGGACCTATTAGAGCGACACCGACGTTGTAGTCGCGCGCTGCGCGCCGTACAAGAACAGGCGCTGTCCTTTATAATCCGGGGCTCATGCGCATCCTACTCAGCAACGACGACGGCTATTTTTCTCCCGGAATTGCACGTCTCGCCGAAGTCCTCGCCAGCGTCGCCGAAATTACCGTGGTCGCCCCTGAACGCGATCGCAGCGGCGCCTCAAACTCCCTCACCCTGGACCGGCCGCTATCGGTCAAGCGTGCAGCCAACGGCTTTTTGTTCGTCAACGGCACGCCCACCGACTGCGTGCATCTGGCTGTGACCGGGCTGCTAGATCAACTGCCCGACATGGTGGTGTCGGGCATCAATCTCGGCGCCAACATGGGCGACGACACCATCTACTCGGGTACCGTCGCAGCGGCCACGGAGGGATTTCTGCTCGGCATCCCGTCGATCGCGGTGTCGCTGGCGAGCAAAGTCGGCAGACATTTCGATACTGCTGCCAGGGCGACGCTGGAAATGGTTGAGCGCCTGCGCCGTGTCCCCATGTCGGGCCCGGTGCTGCTCAATATCAATGTTCCCGATCTGCCCTACGAAAAAGTGCGTGGGATCGAGATCACGCGCCTGGGAAAGCGCCACAAGGCCGAGCCGGTGGTGAAGGAAGTCAATCCGCGTAAGGAGACCGTCTATTGGGTCGGACCGGCCGGCGGCGCACAGGATGCAGGTGAAGGCACGGATTTTTTTGCCGTTGCGGCGCAACGGGTATCGGTGACGCCGTTGCAGATCGATCTCACACACTTCGCACAGATTCCGCTGTTGCGCGACTGGCTGAAGCAATGAATCATCGCAGTCACCCGCCGACGCATGGCATAGGCATGACCTCGCAGCGCACGCGCGCGCGCATGGTCGAGCGCCTGCGCCGGGACGGAATCACCGACGAGGCCGTGCTCACCGCACTGGGTGCGGTGCCGCGGCATGTCTTTGTGGACGACGCCCTGGCAAGTCGCGCCTACGACGACGACGCGTTGCCGATTGGTTTTTCGCAGACCATTTCTCAGCCTTATGTCGTCGCCTTGATGATTCAGGCGCTGCGCGCTGGGCGCGAATTGGGCAAGGTACTGGAAATCGGCACTGGATGCGGCTATCAGGCGGCGGTGCTGGCGCAACTGGCAAGCGACGTCTACTCGATCGAACGCATTGCGCCGCTGCTGGCCAAGGCGCGCGCCAATCTGCGCGGACTGCGCCTGGGCAATCTGCGCTTGAAACACGCCGACGGCAATCTTGGCTTGCCCGAGGCTGCGCCGTTCGATTCAATTATCCTCGCCGCGGCCGCGCGCCAGTTGCCACCTGTCCTGTTGCAGCAGCTGGCGCCGGGCGGCAGAATGATATTGCCGCTGGGAGCGTCCGAACAGGTATTGCGCCTGGTTGAGCGCACCCCATCCGGCTACAGTGAAACGACACTCGACGCGGTGCGTTTTGTGCCGATGCTGACGGGGGTGCAGTGAATCGCGTATCGACATTGTTGTGTTTTGGCGCGTTGGCGCTGGCTACGCTGGCCGGCTGTGCCAGCCGGCCGGTGCAGGCGCCGGTGCTCGATCGCGCGCCGCCGGTTGCGGCGCAAGCTAAACCGGCGGTAGCAACACCGCCGCGCGTCGATACGCGTCCCGAGTTCTATACCATTCGGCGCGGCGACACCATGTTCAGCATCGCTCTCGACCATGGCCTCGACTACAAAGAGCTCGCCGCGTGGAACAATCTGGATAATCCGAATCTGATACGTCCCGGCCAGCAGTTGCGAATCAAGCCGCCGACCGGAGTCAAGGAAGCGCCGGTGACAGTGAGTACGGTTACAGTGAATCCGGTGACAACGGCGGGACGGGTCGAAACGCGGCCGCTGGGCGGAACCGCGGCGCGAGCGACCGGGACGCAGGAGTTGGTGAAATCGGAACCGCTGGCGCGCAAGCTGCCGTACTCGCCGGAGAACATCGCACTGCTGCAGCGAACCGAGACGCAGACGATCGTCGCGCCGAGCGCAATGCCGGCGCCTGCGCCCGTGCCGGCATCCGCCGCGCCGCCGAAGGAGACCGGGGCGAAGCCCGATACAGACGTGGACGACGAGGACAAGGTCGATTGGGGCTGGCCAGCGCGGGGCAAGGTCGTCGCCGGTTTTTCCGAGGCAACCAACAAAGGCCTGGATATCGCCGGCAATCTGGGCGATCCCGTGAGCGCGTCTGCCCCGGGTCGCGTGGTCTATAGCGGCAGCGGATTGCGCGGCTACGGCAAGCTGGTAATCATCAAGCACAACAAGACCTTCCTCTCGGCCTATGCTCACAACAAGGATATCCTGGTAAAGGAAGGACAGAGCGTGGTCAAAGGGCAGAAAATCGCCGAAGTAGGCAACACCGACAGCGATACGCCCAAGCTGCACTTCGAGATCCGCAAGCTTGGAAAGCCGGTCGATCCGGCCAAGTATCTGCCGCCGACGTGAGCCGCAAATCCTCTTCTCCCGACGAGGAAATCGAGGGCGAGGCAGCGGCCGAATCCCCGGACGCAGCGCAGTCCGAACCGGCAGAGCCGGAATCCGAGTTCCTCTCGGACGTCACCCAGATCTATCTGCACCAGATCGGGCTCAATCCGCTGCTCTCCCCGGATGAAGAACTGCGCTTCGCACGCCGCGCCGCCCAGGGGGATTTCGCCGCGCGGCAGAAAATGATCGAGCGCAACCTGCGCCTGGTGGTCAATATCGCCAAGCACTACCTCAACCGCGGCGTGCCGCTGCTCGACCTGGTGGAGGAGGGCAACCTGGGGCTGATGCACGCGCTCGACAAATTCGATCCCGAGCGCGGCTTTCGCTTCTCCACCTACGCCACCTGGTGGATACG
>QYQC01000148.1 GCA_007280315.1 Betaproteobacteria bacterium
CACTGAGGCTTCGGTACCTGACGGTATATCGAAACTCGCCGCCAGCGAAGTCGGGTTTTTCGCGATAAGGATGGAGATCGATTCCGTGCCCGGAATTTTGCTTACCGCTCCAACCGGCACTACCGCCCCGTTTTCGGCGATTTCCGGTGCGCTCATCACGATGTCGTTCGAATTGATGGGTGTGCCCGCACCAAGCGCGTCGAGCGCGTCCTTCACGTTTTTCGCTTCGAACGCCTTCTGGTTCCATTCGGCCGCGAAGGCGGCTTCCGGTTGCAGCATTCCGGCGGCTGCGAGCAGCGCGAACACGCCTGCGCCTCCGCCCGCACGTAGTACATCCCTGCGTGATTGATCCATGTCTCCTCCTTGATATCCGTCTAGCCGGCCGGCTTCTGAGAACCGGTGGCATTCATGATAACCATTATCCGAATCGACGGTGATTCGAGTGTTTCTATGCGTACATTAGCTTATTTATGGAAAGAAGGAAAGCGTAGATGGCTATGCACGCGCCTCGCCGTGCATGGTCGCGCTCCGGTTGAACTCCGGTCTGTGGCAAGCGCTTCCCAATTGGGCTAGTATCTGCTGCGTCCGGGAGCCGACCGTTGAAGAAGACCATTTTTTCCTCGCCGCAGGACGCAGAAGCCGCGTTCTACGACGCGCTGCAGCGCGCCGATCTGGATGCCATGATGGAAGTCTGGTCCGAGGATGACGAGGTGAGTTGTATCCATCCGGGCGGAGCGCGCATCACGGGTTATGAGCAGGTGCGCGAAAACTGGAGCCGGATATTCAAGTCCGGGCAACGACTGCAGGTGAACCTGTCCGATCAGGTCGTCGTTTCCGGCATGATGCTGTCACTGCATAGTCTGCACGAAAATATCCTGGCGACGGGAGCGCAGACCGCAGCGGCGGTAACGCGCAGCATCGTGGTCACGACCAATGTTTATCTGCGCGCCGGCGGTGGCTGGCGTATGGTGCTGCATCACGCCTCGCATGCGCCCGCGCCGGTGATCCGTCGCGAAGTTCCGCTGGAGGCGCCCAAAGTACTGCATTGACCGGCGTGCCCGCGTTTTTCGCCGGGCAGGCGATTCCGCTGAGGTAATATGTCGGTCCATTGTCCGGCATGGCAGAAGAGCGCATGAACACCGTTCCCGCAGAGATTTTCAAGGCCTACGATATCCGCGGCATCGTCGGCAGCACGCTCACGCCGGATATCGTCACCGCCATAGGTCAGGCGCTGGGCGCGGAAGCGCGCGCGCGCGCGCAAACCGCAGTCGCCATCGGCCGCGACGGCAGATTGTCCGGCCCCGAGCTATGCCGCGCACTGGCACGGGGCCTGCAGGCTGCGGGAATCGATGTCATCGACATCGGCATGGCCGCCACGCCGATCGGCTATTTTGCCGCGCATCATCTGGGCTGCGGCAGCGTGGTCATGGTCACCGGCAGCCACAACCCGCCCGATTACAACGGCCTGAAGATGGTGCTTGGCGGCGTTACGCTGGCAGGCGCGGACATCCAGCGTCTGCGCGCGCGCATCGTGGGCGGCGACCTGACGCGGGGTTCGGGCGCCTACGCGACTGCCGATGTGCGCGAAGCGTACCTGGCGCGCGTCGCATCCGATGCCAGGCTTGCGCGGCCGATGAAAATTGTCATCGACTGCGGCAACGGCGTCGCCGGCGCCACCGCGCCCGAGCTGTTCCGCCGTCTCGGCTGCGAGGTGACACCGCTTTATTGCGAAGTTGACGGCACCTTTCCCAATCACCATCCGGATCCGTCCAAACCGGAAAACCTGCAGGAGCTGATCGCGGCGGTGCGCGACTCCGACGCGGAACTGGGCCTGGCGTTTGACGGCGACGGTGATCGCCTCGGCGTGGTAACGAAGCGCGGCAACATCATCTATCCGGACCGTCAGCTGATGCTGTTCGCCGACGACGTGCTCAAGCGTAATCCCGGCGCGGAGATCATCTACGACGTCAAATGCACGCGCCGCCTCGCCTCCTGGATTACCGAGCGCGGCGGCAAGCCGCTGATGTGGAAGACCGGGCATTCGCTGGTCAAGGCGAAAATGAAGGAACGCCATTCGCCCCTGGCGGGGGAGATGAGCGGGCATATCTTTTTCGGTGAGCGATGGTATGGTTTCGACGACGCGCAATACGTGGGCGCGCGGCTGCTGGAAATCTTGAGCCGCTTCCCCGATCCGGATGCGGTGCTCGACGCGCTGCCAGACTCGATCAACACGCCCGAACTCAACTGGAAGCTGGCCGAGGGCGAGCCGCACCGGCTGATCGAAGCGCTGCAGCAAAGCGCACGCTTTCCCGGTGCGCGCGAAATCATCAAGCTCGACGGCCTGCGCGTGGAATACGCCGACGGTTTCGGCCTGGCGCGTGCATCCAACACCACGCCCGTGATCGTGCTGCGCTTCGAAGGCGACACGCAGGCGGCAATTGCGCGTATTCAGGCGGAGTTTCGCGCGGTGCTGCAGTCTGCCAAGCCCGGCGCAGAACTGCCTTTCTGATCGAACTCGTTCACCGCGGAGGCTTCTGCCATGGCTCGCGTCGCATTCATTGAGGAACAAGACCATCCCGAGCTCGTGCCGCTGATCGCGCGCATCAAGGCCGAGCGCGGCAAGGTAATCGACCTGTACAAGGTGCTGCTCAATAGTCCGGCTGTGATGGAAGGCTGGCTCGCCTTTTTCACCGCGATCCGGCAGAAGTCCAAACTCGGCGGCCGCTTTCGCGAGCTTGCGATTCTGCGCGTGGCCATAGTCAACCGCGCCGAATTCGAATATCAGGCGCACCTGCCGTTTGCGCTGGAGGAAGGTGTTAGAGCCGAGCAGATTGCTGCACTCGAAACCTGGCAGATCGCGTCCGTGTTCGACGCGGCCGAGCGCGCCGTGCTCGCCTATAGCGACAGCATGACCAGGGAGATTCAGGTTCCCGACGCGCTGTTTGCACAGGTGCAACAGCACTTCGATGCGCAGGAACTGGTGGAATTGACCGCCACCATCGCCGGCTACAATCTGGTTTCGCGGTTTCTCGAAGCGATGCAGGTGCACCCGCAGCGTCCGGGCTGAGGGCGTCGATGCGATCTGGCTAGGTAACCTCGTAGGCGGTAATGATCACCGCGTCCGCGCGTCGTTCGCCCACGGCTACAGCGATGATCCCGTTTAACCATGCATATCCGGGCGCGCCGGTCTCGAACACCGGCGTGGTGCGGAAATAGTATTCAGCGGGATCGACCGCTTCGCCCGCGCCGAGTCGGCGCATCACTTCCGCCGGTCCGTGGCGCAAGCCCCGGTTGGTAATGCTGATCAGCGCGCCGTCGTCGGTTTCCAGGGTATAGCGCGCCTCCACCTCGAGGATGCCGTCGGATCGAACGATCTGCCAGTCGGCGCCGCCCGGCAGAACGCGCCCTGACATTCTCGCGCCCGAGAACGCGCCGCCCAGAATTTTGACTATGCGCCTGCGGCCGCCGGGGGTCTGGCCCAGATCCAGCGGCACCGCAATGTCGATCCTCGATGTGTAAAGCGGCTTCAGGCCGGGGATCACCGAAACCGTTGGCAATGTCCTGCTATCCATTCCCCACCTTAACGCATTCAACGGGCGTGTTTGCGCTGCAATCGCACCGTACGCGCGCCGCCGGGATTACCATCTGCATCCGCTGCCGGTGACGGCATCCCGGACCAGGAACGGGATGGCGAACAGCCCGGCGCCGGCGTACGCAGTGCGGCAGTCGGAATGCGCGGACCGGGCGATTGCGCGGCTCAAGGGTGTTTCGCGCTCGACCACCGGAGGATTCTGAAGAACGAGCGGTGGCGCGATATTCCGGCCCTGGACCCGGCCTTGGCTTCGGTTGCGCTCCGTCTGTCTGGCGATGTCTCTGGCCGCATCCATGTCTATCGCCGACGATGGCTCGATCACGGCCCCGCTGTCGCCAGCTTCAGTTGGAAAAAATGGAACTGTGATATGGGAAGGAATCGGACCGGACTCTTCGACTCGATCAAACTGTGCCGCCGGATTTTTCCTCGCGATCGGCGCGTTGACCAAGGATTGCCTTTTCACATTCGTGTCCTGATCGACACCGACGGAGACCGATTGCGGTGCGCGCATGGTCACATCAAGATGGCGCGACCAGGGCGAAGTCGGCGGCACCTGGTCGCCGGCGGAGTTCCACGGGTTATACACGGTAAGCAATGTCACATGCAGCAAGAAGGAGACACAAATAGCGGTTGCGAGTTGACGATTGCCTGCGGCGCGCTTCGGCATCATTGCGCATGGCAGGGAGACGGGCGCTTCGGCGCCGCCGCTTCGCCCCCCGACGAGACCGTACTCCGTCAGCATTTGGCCGCTTTCGCTTTTCATCGCTTGCATTCTAACGCCGAAAATCCGGGCGCCGCGTCGTCGGACGGCTGGCTTTCACTGCGGATATAAAGAAACGCGGGATGGCCGAAGGCGGGCTCCGTGCTTCGCTCTGCGACGAAACCCAGCGATTCGTACAATTTTCTGGCTGGACCCATGAGCGCACTGGTTTGAAGCGCGAAGACACTGGCGCCGGCGGACCGCGCCGCCGACATGCAGTGGCGCATGAGATCCTTCCCAACGCCACGCCGGGTGTAATCAGGATCTACGCCCAGCAATTGAACGTGCGCCCAGCTTTCATGAAAAAGGTGATGCTCGATCGAACGCGGCGCGAAGAAAGCTACACATCCGCTTAGGCGACCGCCTGACTCCGCGACGAACCAGGTTCCCTTCTCACCGTACTGACCTACCATTTTCGAAATGGCACTGCAAAAGTTCAGCGCGTATTCCGGATTCATTGCGTCCAGCACCGGCGCGTAGGCTCGACGCAGCAGGGCTTCTAGGTCAGGGAAATCGTCGGGGTAAGCGGAGCGGATCGGCATGTGAAAAAAGTGATGTTCAAGGTGGCGCGGCCGTCATGAACGTGGAAAAGGTCGCCCAGTCCTCCTCGATCCACGGTGCGTAACCGAGGCTAACGTATCAGGTTTACCGGTGGCCCGCTTGCGGGACGTGCGGTTGAACGCCAGGTTAGGGCGCGCGATGCCATGCTCGTCATTTAGTACAGGCTCACTCGCGGCTCCCGGCAGTACGCCTTGCGGCCAAATGCAGCCTGGCACGCTAGACCCCGCGATCACGCGGTCCAAGGAAGAACCAGAGGAGCAAGCCCAGCACGGGCAGCAGCACCACTGCGATTATCCAAATCAGCTTCTTTTCGTTCGAAGCAGAACTTTGGAAAATATTGATAATTGCCCAGATATCTCCGATAAGTATCAGGAGGCCCAAGACGCCGCTGTTTCCGAAGTTCATAATTTTGGTTCCTTCCCAGTTCGGTTGGGCCGCCAATCCCTGACTCCCGCACAGGCTTTCGCGCTCGTGCGGTGCTGCCGGCCCGTCCGCAGCACCTAGCGTCAGACGCCGCCACGCTGGCGCTCCCATGACTCTACCCCCCCACGCTTGATGCTGAACAGCGGATGTGATTCCGGCGAGGCCACGCTGCGCCACCTGCGATGGAGAGATGGATTTCGCGCCCTCAATTTGAGCATCAAATGATGCCACTCGTAGTCGAGCTGTCCCGCTGTGCTTTCAATCTGCGGGTTCGTCCGAACCGGTCCAACCTTTCGGCGGTTGAAGGAGTACCCGCGTGATTCGGCCTCCACAAGAACGTATCGGAGGTAGGCGTTGATCGCGGACCTCGGAGTGGCGTGTTCCTGGAACCGAAGGAGCTGAGGGTGATGGCGATAGCCTGTGGTCTCGCCTCTAAGGACCGCGCGAGCCAGAAGCGCTTCACGCCACAAGGCAACCAGGCCCTGCGGATCCAGATACTTCGGGTGGATTGTCCAGATTCGCATGCTAGCAGTGGCGTTTAACGTTGGGGCGAACTGGCACGGCGTGGCAACTCCGATTGCGCGAGGTGTTGGATCGCATTCTGGCGGAGGTCACCCCAGCAGCCCAGGGTTCAACCGCCAGGTAGACAGCGTGAGTGCCGAGGCGAACGACACCCACGTAAGATAGGGCAAGAGCAACACCGCCGCAAGCTTGCTGACCCGTGAAAACAGGACGATGGTTACGACGATAAGGGCCCAAAGCAGAAGAATCTCGACGAAGGCCAGTCCACCCTGGCGCCAGACAAAGAACAACCAGGTCCAAAGGGCGTTTACGGCCAACTGGACGATAAACACGAGGAGCGCTCGCCTGGCGCCCGCAAATTCGCGTACCCGCCAGACCAGCCACGCAGAGATGCCCATCAGCCCGTACAGAACCGACCAGACGGGACCGAACAGCCAGCCTGGCGGCGCCCATGACGGGCGCACAAGCTCACCGTAGAAATCGCCTGCGCTTGCCGAAGCGAACCCACCGACCGCTGCAGTGGCAAACGTCGCGACCAGCCAACCGAGCAGGCCCAACGCTTGATGTGCGGTCGAGATAGGCGGCGGACGCATCACCTGCGGTCGAACGCCGAGCTCAGCCGCGGCGCCGCTTCAGCAGCGACGTCGGCTGGAGCGCCGTGTTATGCGCCGTTAAACCAGAAACAGTGATACAAGAAAACATGCGGCTCCGATACCAGACCCAATGGCCGGAATATGAAACCAATATTTGACGGATAACACAAAATAACTGACCGAAACTGCGAACGCCAAATACGGTAAGAGCGTGATCTTTGATAGTAGCGTGAAATCGCTAAGCGCCAACGTGAGGTAAATAAGGCCAAAGAAAAGCACTCCGATACCGTGACTGATATTGAAGCCCACCCAGGCACGCCACATTGTTGTTTGTTTTGTCAGGGCCAAGGTGCTTTCTTGCATCGATACTCTTACTGAATCGTCGTAGGGCGTGAGTTTTCGCGGCGCTCGAATATCCATCAGGGTGTAAATGATGTGAATGGCGCCAAGCAAAATAAAGGGCACTGTGCCCAGTATGAACACATATTTCGCTTCCAAGCTCATGCCTCTTCTTTAAGGCGCATAACGTCTTGGTGAGCGGCAGGCCGCCACGATGGTCAATTGTGGCACGGTGCTTCGGGCCTGTCCGCTCGACCTGAAGTTAGGCGGCATCGTTTGCCGAAATCCCGCTTTCAAGGTTGCCGAACAATAATCGCGCCAATAAAAGCAGCGGGCGACAGCCCTTTATTCTCTAACCAGTGTGTGGTTTCCTTCGTCGCTGTGATTGCTTGTCCGGGGCCATATTCCTTAGACGTACCGTCTTTGTGCTCTGTAATCGTCCCTTGCGATACGTATAAGAGCTCTGGGCGATCTTTGTGGTCGTGGAGTGCAGTCGCTCCTCCAGGCTCGATCGTCACCATGTGCATACCGAATGCGCGACCCTGCATCCCGTCAATCTCTGCGCCAAGATTTTTGATCGCGGTAATTGACTTTGCGGCAACGCCCTTGTTTTGAACGGGCGGAGACTGCTGCGCATCCGCTCGCGCCTGCACGACAAAGAGCGAAAGACCCACGAACAGCAACTTCAATACGTGCAACGTTTTCCTTTGCATGGTGACCTCCCTCTAAGATAAACCGTCATATGCCCGATGGAACCCCTATGTTTCGTGTTCAGCCTAACGTTCAATCATTTGCCTAAAAACCAAATAACACACAGGCTCAGTCTACGCTCCGCGAAAATAACTTGCAAAAACAACACGGTTAGTTATACTGTACAAATATACAGTTCGTGTTAGTTGGTTATTCGAGGGCTAAGTG
>QYQC01000136.1 GCA_007280315.1 Betaproteobacteria bacterium
CCGAGCGACAGCGGCGTGACGTCGAGCAGCAAAACGTCTTTTCGTTCGCCCGAAAGCACCGACGCCTTGATGGCTGCGCCCGCCGCAACCGCCTCGTCCGGATTGACGTCCTTGCGCGGCTCCTTGCCGAAGATCTCCTTCACCTTGTCCTGTACCTTGGGCATACGCGTCATCCCGCCCACCAGGATCACGTCGCTGATGTCACTGAGCTTGACGCCGGAGTCCTTTATTGCGGTCATGCAGGGCGCCACTGTCTGGGTGATCAGTTCATCGACCAGGCTCTCCAGCTTGGCCCGCGTGAGCTTGATCGACAGGTGCTTGGGGCCACTCGCGTCGGCGGTGATATAAGCCAGATTGATCTCGGTCTGCTGCGACGACGAAAGTTCAATTTTCGCCTTTTCCGCGGCTTCCTTCAGGCGCTGCAGCGCGAGCACGTCTTTGCGCAGGTCTAGAGCCTGGTCACGCTTGAACTCGTCGCACAGGTAATCCATGATGCGCTGGTCGAAGTCCTCGCCGCCAAGGAAGGTGTCGCCGTTGGTTGAAAGCACCTCGAACTGCTTTTCGCCCTCGACATCGGCGATTTCGATGATGGAAATATCGAAGGTGCCGCCGCCGAGGTCATACACCGCAATCTTACGGTCTCCGCCCTGTTTGTCCACGCCGAAGGCAAGCGCTGCCGCGGTCGGCTCGTTGATGATGCGCTTTACTTCCAGACCGGCGATGCGGCCGGCGTCCTTGGTCGCCTGGCGCTGGCTGTCGTTGAAGTAGGCCGGGACGGTGATCACCGCTTCGGTCACCGGTTCGCCAAGGTAATCCTCGGCGGTCTTTTTCATTTTCAGCAGCACCTGGGCGGATACTTCCTGCGGGGCGATTTTCTTGCCCCGGACTTCCACCCAAGCGTCGCCGTTGTCGTGTTTGACGATCGCGTAGGGCATCAGGTTGATGTCCTTCTGCACCTCTTTTTCTTCGAAGCGGCGGCCGATCAGGCGCTTTACCGCGTACAGAGTGTTCTTGGCGTTAGTGACCGCCTGGCGCTTGGCCGAGGCGCCACACAGGACTTCGCCGTCTTCCTGATAGGCAACGATGGACGGCGTGGTGCGCGCGCCCTCGGAATTTTCGATGATCTTGGTCTGCCCGCCTTCCATGATGGCGACGCAGGAATTTGTGGTTCCCAGGTCGATGCCGATGATTTTAGCCATTGCGTGTTCCTCGGTGAATTTAATGAACTTGTCAGGAATGTGGGGCTGAATACCTGTGCTTCAAGCGTCGGGCGCCTTAGAAACCGTCACCAGTGCCGGACGGACCACGCGATCATGCAGCAGATAGCCCTTCTGCATTACCTCCACCACCTGATTGGGCTCGCCCGGCCGCGTCACCATGGTCATCGCCTGGTGCCGATGCGGGTCGAATTTCTCGTTGACCGGATTGATTTCTTTCAAGTTTGCCTTTTCGAACACCGCCTTGAGTTGCTTCAAGGTCAGTTCGACACCGCTTCTCAGGCTCTCCAGGGTGGTGTTTTCTACTGCCAGCGCCGCCTCCAGGCTGTCGCGCACCGGCAGCAGTGCTTCTGCCAGATTTTCCACGCCGTATTTGTGCGCGCTGGCGATATCGGCCTGCGCGCGCTTGCGCAGATTTTCGGTTTCGGCTTTGGCGCGCAGCCAGGATTCCAGGTGTTCCTGCGCTTTTTGCGTGGCCAGGACCAGCTGCTCTTCCACGCTGGGCTTTACTTCTACTGTTATTCCGCTATCGGCATTGCCCGCAGGCGCGGCCGCGTTTCCGGCATGTTCATCCGCGGGGGTATCCGGTCCGTTTTCCGTCATCGCTTGCCTCTTGCGTATCAATAACCTTTAGCCATATGGGGGCATGCGCGCGTGTTTCAAGAGGAGACACCAGAAATCGGCACCGGTCGATTGTTCGCACAAATGCGCGAACTGGCGTCAGTCTGGAGTGGCGCGCAGGCGTACTGGAGTCAAGCGCGGCAGGCAGCGCCTACCCTAGGTCGATGCGCCCAGCGCTATGGCGCGCACCCGCGAGCGTTCGAGCACGGCCGCATCCTGGTCGGGCTCGCCCCAGCCCTGAATTTGCTCAAGAGCAATTTGCGCCAGTGCCCTGATCCAGACATCGCTTTCGTTGAGGCAGGAGATCAGGTGGAATTCCTTGCCGCCCGCTTTCAGGAATCCGGCTTTAGCTTCGATGCCGATTTCCTCCAGCGTCTCCAGGCAGTCTGCGACAAAACCCGGACAAATCACGTCGACCCGGCGCAGTTCCAGTCTGCCCCATGCGTCCAGCGTCGCCGACGTGTAGGGCTGCAGCCACTGCGCGCGCCCAAAGCGCGACTGAAAGCTGATTTGATACTGCTCCGGCGCCAGTACCAGAGCGTCGGCCAGCAAGCGCGCGGTCTTGTGACACTCACAGTGGTAGGGGTCACCGCGTTCCAGCGTATAGCGCGGCAGGCCGTGAAAACTCATCAGCAGTTTTTCCGGTTTGCCATGTTGCGCCCAGTGCCTGCGCACGCCCTCAGCCAGTGCCTCGATATAGGCGGGGTGGTCGTGAAAGTGCTTGAGCGTGCGAAGTTCGGGCATGTTGCGCGTGCGCCGCAGGTAGGCGGACACCGCGTCGAACGCAGTCGCCGTCGTGCTGGCGGCGTATTGGGGATACAGAGGAAGGAGCAGTATGCGCTCGCAGCGTTGCTGTTTAAGGCGTGCGAGTACCGACTCGATCGAAGGTTCGCCGTAGCGCATTGCGAAATCGACGATCAGCGCAGCGTGTCCCTGTGTGCCAAGATAAGCGCGCAGCAGCTTGGCCTGACGCTCGGTATGCGCGCGCAGGGGCGATCCGTCTGTTCCCCAAATTTGTGCGTACTTTGCCGCCGATTTCGCTGGCCGCAGGTTGAGAATGATCCCGTTCAGAATCAGCCACCAGGGTATCCGCGGAATTTCGACCACACGCGGATCCGAGAGGAATTCCTTCAAATAGCGGCGCACCGCCGCGCGCGTCGGCGCATCGGGCGTGCCCAGATTGATCAGTAGAATCGCGGTGCGCGCGGGTGCGCCGTGCGCAAAGTCGGGTTCATCCAGGAAGCGCATGGAATGCAGCCGCGGCGCGATCAACTGCTGGAAAGCGCGCTGGAGAGCAGCTTTGCCGTAATGTCGACGATGGGAATCACGCGTTCGTAGGCCATGCGCGTCGGACCGATCACCCCGACGGTGCCGACCACCTGGCCATCCACGGTGTAGGGCGCCGTGACTACGCTGCATTCGTCCAGAACGGACGCGCCGGATTCGCCGCCGATAAAAATTTGCACGCCCTGTGCGCGCGTGCTCATGTCGAGGATCTGCACGAACAATGTTTTCTTGTCGAACAGATCGAACAGTTCGCGCAGCCGTGCCATATTGGAGGACAGATCGGTCGAGTCGAGCAGGTTTCTCTCGCCCGAAATGACGTAGTTCTCGGTATTTTCGTTCAACGCCTGGTTGCCCGCTTCAAGCGCCGCGGTCATGAGCGTTGTCATGTCCTGATGTAACTGCTTCAACTCTGCGTGCACCCGTCGGCGGATTTCGTCGAAAGTGAACCCGGCGTAATTCTGGTTGAGGAAATTCGCTGCCATGGTAAGTTGCGACGGCGAGTAGTTCTTTTCGGTAAACAAGATCCGGTTCTGCACATCCCCGTCCGGGGTGACGATGATGAGCAGAATGCGTTTTTCAGAAAGCGCCAGAAATTCGATGTGACGGAAGGCGGCGCTACTGCGCCGTGGCGACGCCACCACGCCGGCAAAATGCGAAAGCTGCGACAGCAGTTGCGAGGCCGAATTGATCAGGCGCTGCGGGTTGTCCGGATTCAGATTACCTTCGATCTCGCGCAATTCGACCTGCTCGAGCGGCCTTATGGTAAGCAGGGTGTCGACAAAAATGCGGTAGCCGCGAGGTGTCGGGACGCGGCCGGCTGAGGTGTGGGGACTGGAGATGAATCCGAGTTCCTCCAGATCGGACATGATATTCCGGATCGTCGCCGGAGACAGGTCGAGGCCGGAATAGCGCGACAATGCGCGCGAGCCGACCGGCTGGCCCTCGGCAATATAGCGTTCCACCAGGGTCTTGAGCAGTATCTGTGCGCGGCGGTCAAGCATGATCGTATTCTAACCATAAATTGCTTGTCGCCATCAACACGAAATGGGGACGATGTGGTTTAATTTCAACATGATGCCTATTGCGTTCAAAACAATTGCTCTGATCGGCCGCTACAACACTGCCGAAATTGCCGAGTCATTGCTTGGTTTGGCGAGCCTGCTGCGGCAGCGAAGCTGTCACGTACTGATTGAAAAAGAGACCGCGACCAATATTGGCAAGAATGAGTTTGACACCGCAGATTATGCCGAAATCGGTGCGCGGGCGAATCTTGCCGTGGTGCTGGGGGGCGACGGCAGCATGCTCTCGGCTGCGCGCAATCTGGCTCAATATGGTGTGCCGCTGGTCGGCGTCAACCAGGGGCGGCTCGGGTTCATGACCGACATCGCGTTTTCGCACATGCGCGAAACCATCGAGCTGCTGATTTCTGGTAAGTACACGATCGGCGAACGCACCATGCTCGAGACCAGGGTGCTGCGCGGAGAGAAGGAATTATTCTGCACCCAGGCACTCAACGACGTTGTCGTCAATAAAGGCGGCACCGGCCGCATGATCGAGTTTCTGGTGCACATAGACGGTCAGTTTGTATACGACCTTCGCGCCGACGGTATCATCGTCGCCACACCGACCGGATCGACGGCGTACGCACTTTCCTCGAATGGACCGATTCTCCAGCCGAATGTGCCGGGATTCGCGCTGGTCCCGGTCTGCCCGCACACCCTGTCCAATCGACCCATCGCCGTGAGCGACCGCTGCGTAATTGAAATCACGATCAAACATCGGGCCGCTGGCGCGCGCCTGCATTTTGACGGCCAGCCGCATTCAGAACTGGCGGCGGACGACAAGGTAATCGTGCGCCGTGCGGCGCATTCCATCCGTTTCGTGCATCCGCCCGGGTACAGCTATTACGCCATGTTGCGCGAGAAGCTGCATTGGAGCGAAATGTAGATATGTTGAGGACGCTCAGCATCCGCGATTTCGTCATCGTCGATTCGCTCGAACTCGAATTCCATCCCGGTTTTACCGTGCTCACCGGCGAAACCGGCGCCGGCAAATCCATACTCATCGACGCGCTGGCGCTGACGCTGGGCGGACGCGGCGATGCGGCGGTGGTGCGCGCGGCGTGCGAGCGCGCCGACATCAGCGCCGAATTCGACATTCAGTCGCTGCCCGAGCTCGCACTGTGGCTGCGCGCATCCGCGCTGGAAGGCGATCCGGGCACGATTCTGCTTCGGCGCATAATCGACAAGAACGGGCGTTCGCGCGCTTTTGTCAACGGCCGGCCGGCGACGCTGGGCCAGCTGCGCGAGGCGGGGGAGTGGCTGGTGGACATTCACGGTCAGCACGCGCACCAGTCCCTGCTCAAAGCCGATGCGCAGCGCGTTCTGCTCGATGCACATGCCGGCCTGGCGCCACTCGCGGCCGAGGTCGCCGAAGCCTATCGGCAGTGGCAGAAGCTTGGTCGGGCGCGTGCCGAATATGAGACGCATGCGGCGCAGCGCAATGCAGAATGCGAACAGCTGCAATGGCAGGCGCGGGAACTGGAGCAGCTGGCGTTGCTGCCGGAGGAGTGGGAGGCGGTGCAGTCCGAACACACGCGCCTTGCGCATGCGGCCGGACTGATCGAGGGCGTTCGGGCCGCGCTCGAAACGCTGTCCGAAGCCGACGCAGCTTGTCTGCCGCTGCTGGCGGGCGCAGGCACGCGACTGGAGGCGCTTCTGGGTTACGACGCGCGCCTGCGCGAGGCGAGCGAACTGCTGCGCTCAGGCGAGGCCCAGGTGCAGGAGGCGGTATATGCGCTGCGCCATTACGCGGATCGGGTTGAGCTGGATCCACAACGACTCGCCGCAGTGGAGGCGCGCATGGAGGCGATTCACGGAAGCGCACGCAAGTTTCGTCTTGCGCCAAAGGAACTGCCCGGACATCTTCGGCAGTTGCAGGCGCGGCTGGCGGAGCTCGAGGTAGCGTCCAATCTGGAGACGCTGGTGATACAGGAGCAGCAGGCGCGCACGCGCTACTTTGAACTCGCAGGCAGGCTGGGCACGGGCAGAAAGAAAGCGGCTGCAAAGCTCGGCAAGGAGGTCACGCAGGCAATGCAGCGACTCGCCATGCCGGATGGCAGGTTTGAGGTGGCGCTGAACCCCTGCCCGCCTGATGGCAGCCTGCACGGTTCGGAACAGATTGAGTTTCTGGTCGCCGCCAATCCCGGCGTGGAGGCGCGAGCGCTGGCCAAAGTGGCCTCAGGCGGTGAACTGTCGCGCATCAGTCTCGCCATTCAGGTAATTACCAGCAAGGCGGCGCTGGTGCCGACGATGATTTTCGACGAAGTGGACGCCGGCATTGGCGGCGGGGTTGCCGAAATTGTCGGTCGACAGCTCAAGAGCCTGGGGCAGGAGCGCCAGGTACTGTGCGTGACGCACCTGCCACAGGTGGCCGCCCAGGCAGACGGGCAGTGGTCGGTAAGCAAATTCGGCATCGAGGGCAAAGTAAAGACCCTGGTCTCGGTGCTCGATCGGAAAGGGCGCATCGAAGAGGTCGCGCGCATGCTGGGTGGAACCGAGATCACCGCCACGACGCGCAAACATGCTGCGGAAATGCTGAGTCTGCGCTAAGCTTACGAAAATAGTCTGCTTCAATAACAGGGAGGGAGTGATGCGGCCAATGAAATCGTTCAAATCTGTAACCGGCTCGGCGCGGGTAATAGGCATGGTGGTGCTCGTCGTGATACTCGTCTGCGCCTATGTTGCGCTGGATTTCTATACCGGGGGGCAGCAGGCCGCAAGCATGGCGGAGGGACGCGGCGGAGCGATCATAGGCGCGTTGTCGAGCCACAAACGCGAAGCCGGTGCTCTGCCGGAAACGCTGGACAAACTCGTGCCCAAATACCTGCCGGCACTGGGCAAATGTCCCAACGGACAGCCCTATGGATACAAGCCGGCAGGCGCGGAATACACGCTCACCTGTCAGGAAGTCTTGTTCAAGTCGAAGCCATACCAGTACGATTCGAAATCCCGGGTTTGGAGCGGCTGAAGCATCGCGTTTCCGTTTCCGGACCGCGTAGCCGCTGCGAGCCGCGATTTGCCGGCGTATTCGCGTCTGCACTTCGCGCGCAGTTTGTCTCGGTACCTGGTTTGGACTAGAATGCGCGTGCATTTAGGCGCGTAGCTCAGCTGGTTAGAGCACCACCTTGACATGGTGGGGGTCGTTGGTTCGAGTCCAATCGCGCCTACCAAATTTCTCCCGTTAGAGCGATAAGGCGAGGGGTCCGCAGAGACCCGCCAGGAGCAGATTTGGGGTATATTCAAAGAAAATGCGGCGATCGGTAATCGCAAGATTATTTGCACCGAGTTGGTGTTCCGTTTATGCACTGACGCGACGGTCCGCAAGAAAGGCCACTAAAAAGCAGGCTAGTGTCGTTTTGATCAAAACTTCTTTGATCTAGCGCAAACAACGAAAGCATGCACTGTGGCACCTTAGGTAGCTATATTGTCAATTGTGAGGAGAACCCCATGAATCTGAAAAGCAAATTCGTATTCGCGGCTGTAGTCGCCGCGCTGTCGGTGGGCGCAGCGTACGCGCAACAACCGATGGTAATCAAGTTCAGCCACGTCGTCGCCGAGGCCACGCCTAAAGGGCAGGCGGCACTCAAGTTCAAGGAACTCGCGGAGAAACTCCTGCCGGGCAAGGTCACGGTGCAGGTATTTCCGAGTTCGCAGCTGTTCGGCGACGCCAAGGAAATGGAGGCGGTGCTGCTCGGCGACGTGCAGTTCATCGCGCCCTCGCTGTCGAAGTTTGACCGCTACACCAAGAAAGTACAGTTGTTCGATTTGCCGTTTCTGTTCGACGACATCGAGGCGGTGGACCGGTTCCAGCACAGCGCGCAGGGCAAGGAGTTGCTCGATTCGATGGTGAGCAAGGGCATCAAGGGCCTCGGTTACTGGCACAACGGCATGAAGCAACTGTCCAGCGACAAGGATCAGCTCAAGCGTCCCGAGGATGTGAAAGGCCTCAAGTTCCGCATTCAGGCGTCGGACGTGCTCGAAGCGCAATTCCGCGCGCTCGGCGCCAACCCGCAGAAAATGAACTTCAGCGAGGTCTATCAGGCGCTGCAGACCGGCGTCGTGGACGGCCAGGAGAATACCTGGTCGAATATCTACTCGCAGAAATTCTACGAGGTGCAAAAAACCATCGCCAAGACCAATCACGGCGTGATCGACTATATGGTGATCACCAACGCCAAGTGGTGGAACGGACTGCCGGCAGACGTGCGCAAGGGTCTGGCGCAGGCGATGGATGAAGCCACCGCCTACGGCAATGGTGTCGCGAACGAATTCAACGAACGCGACCGCAAGCGCATACTCGAAGCCGGCAAGGCCAAGGTGCAAGACCTGTCCAAAGACGACGTCGCCGCCTGGCGCAAGGCGATGGCGCCGGTATGGAAGAAATTCGAAGGCGAAATCGGCAGCGATCTGATCCAGGCGGCGCTCAAAGCCAATAAATAAACGCCGGCCGCGAACGGCAATGGCAGAGGGGAGGGGTGCCATGAGCTTTAACAACGTCGTCGACCGGGCGGAGGAGCGGCTGATCGCCCTCCTTCTCACGGTGATGACGCTCATAAGTTTCACCCAGGTGGTGGCGCGCTACGTCTTCAACTACAGCTTCGTCTGGGCGCTGGAACTGGTCACCTATCTATTCGCCTGGCTGATTTTCCTCGGCATGTCCTACGGCGTACGTGTCGGCGGACATATCGGCGTCGATGCGCTGGTGAAAAGTCTCTCACCGGCGGCCGCGCGCGCCGTCGGCATCGTCGCAACGGTGCTGTGCATGGTCTACGCGGTGATCGTGTTCTACGGCGGCTGGATCTACGTCGCAAAGATGATGGAAATCGGCATCATGGCGCAGGACATTCCCATCCCGCAGTGGGTGCCGCGGTTGATACTGCCGATCGGTTACGGCCTGCTGTTCCTGCGTTTCGCGCAGGTGCTCTACCGGCTGATCGCCGGCAAGGAAGTACATCTGCTCGGAGACGAGGTAAAGGAAGCGCTCAAACTTCGTACGGATGACGCTGAACCGCCGCGGCAGGGACAGTCATGACCACCGCGGCGCTGTTCGTCATGCTGTTCGCCTTCATGCTGCTCGGCATGCCTGTGGCGGTTGCGCTCGGCCTGTCGTCGCTGCTGACCATCCTTGTGTTCGGCAACGATTCGCTTGCCTCGTTAGCGCTGAAGCTGTTCGAAACTTCAGAGCACTTCACGCTGCTGGCGATTCCGTACTTTATCCTCGGCGGCGCGTTCATGACCACCGGTGGCGTGGCCAAACGGATGATCCGCTTCGCCGTTGCCTGCGTCGGGCATCTGCGCGGTGGCCTGGCGATCGCCTCGGTGCTGGCCTGCATGCTGTTCGCCGCGGTGTCGGGCTCCTCGCCTGCAACCGTGGTCGCAGTCGGCTCGATCGTGATCGCCGGCATGGTGCGCTCGGGCTACCCCAAGGAGTTTGCAGCGGGCGTGGTGTGCAACGCCGGCACGCTCGGCATCCTTATCCCGCCCTCGATCGTGATGGTGGTGTACGGCGCAGCCACCGAAACCTCGGTGGGCAAGCTGTTCATGGCCGGCGTCATCCCTGGAATCCTGCTCGGGACCATGCTGATGGCGGCGATCTGGGTTCTGGCGCGGGCGAAGAACCTGCCGCGCCAGCCGCGTGCATCGCTCGATGAGATCCTGACCGCGGGACGCGACTCGATCTGGGGACTGATGCTGATCGTGATCATCCTCGGCGGCATCTACGGCGGCGTGTTCACGCCGACCGAGGCGGCCGCGGTCTCGGCGGTGTACGCGTTCTTCGTCGCGGTATTTGTCTATAAGGACATCGGTTTCAGCAAGGTGCCCGACGTACTGGTGGATGCGGCCAAAGTGACGGTGATGCTGATGTTCATCATCGCCAACGCGCTGCTGTTCGCCCACGTACTTACCACCGAACGCATCCCGCAGGTGATTGCTGAGCAGATCGTCGCCTGGGGCATGCCGGGATGGCAGTTTTTGATAGTGGTCAATATCCTGCTGCTGATCGCCGGCTGCTTCATGGAGCCGACCGGGATTATCCTGATCCTGGCGCCGATTCTGTTTCCGATCGCCACGCGCCTGGGCATCGATCCGGTGCACCTGGGGATCATCATGGTGGTAAATCTCGAGATCGGCATGGTGACGCCGCCTATCGGCCTCAACCTGTTCGTCACGGCGGGCATCACCAAGATGTCGATGAGCGAAGTCGTACGCGCGGCGCTGCCGTGGCTGTCGGTGCTGCTCGTCTTCCTCGTGATCATCACCTACGTGCCGATCATCACCCTCTGGCTGCCGAACCTGCTGTTCTGAACCAGCCCCTAGCGCTGCGTTGGGTGCCCCGCGCCTAGGCGTGGCGGCCGGAAAACGAAGTCAGGGCTTTCATGTAATTGCCGCGCTCGAACGCGGCCGGGTCGGGACAGGACTGTTGGCTAAGCGAACCCTTCATTTGTTTTACCGATGCGTATTCGCGCTCGGTCATCCATTTTTCGATGCCGCTGACCAGGGTTCCGACATGCGCCGGTCCCTGGCGCAACAGGCTGCTGGCGATCATCACGCAGTCGGCGCCCGCCAGCAGCAGTTTGAGCACGTCGTCCGCGCTGTGTGCGCCGCCGGTGGCGGCGAGGCTTGCCTTGACGCGCCCGCGCAAAATGGCGATCCAGCGCAATGCGAGGCGCAGTTCGTCGGATGTGGACAGCACCAGATGCGGCGCCACTTCGAGTTCGTCGAGGAGGATGTCGGGCTGCACGAAGCGGTTGAACAGCACCAGTCCCGACGCGCCGGCCTGCGACATGCGTGAGGCCATATTTGCCATGGCGCTGAAGTAGGGCGACACCTTTACCGCAACCGGGATTGAAACCATGCTGCTGACCGATGCCACCAGGTCGATGTAGCGCCGTTCTACCTCGGCACCGGTGTCCGCTGGATCGGTGGCGAGAAAATAGATGTTCAGCTCGATCGCGTCGGCGCCGGCTTCCTGGAACTGTTTGGCAATGTGCGTCCAGCCGCCCGGCGTATAGCCGTTCAGGCTGGGAATCACCGGCACCGAAAGCGCGCGCTTCGCATCGCCGATCAATTTCAGGTAATTATCCGAACCGGTGTTGTAGTTCTGCATTTCGGGAAAGAAACCGCGCGCCTCGGGCGACAGTTCCGCGCCGGACAGCATCAGGTTGTGGGTGGCCATTTCCTCGTGCTCGATCTGTTCCTCGAACAGCGACGGCAGGACAACGGCTGCCACCCCGGCGTCCTCCAGCCGCTTGAGGCTGTCGATCGAACTGGTCATGGGCGACGCTGCGGCGACGATGGGATTCCTGAGTTCGAGGCCCAGGTACTTGCTACTCAGATCGGCGCTCATTATTGAATCTCCTTCGGAGTCGGTGCAGTCACTGCGGCAGCGGTGTTGCCGCTGCCTGGTTCGTATTCGCCGTCCTCGGACACAATTCTATGCACGCCGGCCATTTGCTCGTACAGCTGCCAGCGTGCGTCGGCGGCAAGCTGCGCCGTCTGCATCAACTGTTTCGCCCGCGCCGGATCCGCCTGGGCGAGCATGGCGTAGCGGCCTTCTTTCATGGTGAAGCGCTCCACTGGGATGGTAGGTTTGCGAGAATCGAGCTTAAGCGGCTGATCCGCTCCGCCCATGCCCAGTCGCGGGTCGTAGTGGTACAGCGTCAGATAGCCGCTCTTGACTGCGTCACGCTGGTGGCTCATTCCGGTCGCCATGTCGATGCCGTGCGCGATGCAATGGCTGTAGGCAATGATCAGCGACGGCCCCGGCCACGATGCCGCTTCCTGGAAGGTGCGCGCCGTGTGCACCGGATTTGCGCCCATCGCCACCTGCGCGACGTAGACGTTGCCATAGGCCATGGCGATCATGCCCAGATCCTTCTTGCCCGAGGACTTGCCGGCAGCGGCGAACTTCGCCACCGCGCCGCGCTGCGTCGACTTCGATGCCTGTCCCCCGGTGTTGCTGTAGACCTCGGTGTCCAGCACCAGGATGTTGACGTTGCGCCCCGAGGCGAGCACGTGGTCGAGGCCGCCGTAGCCGATGTCGTAGGCCCAGCCGTCGCCGCCGACGATCCATACGCTGCGCGTGATCAGACTGTCCGCGACCGCCTGCAGCTGCTTCGCGCGCTGTGATCCCGAGCGCGCCAGGCTTGTCTTGAGCTGCCTTACACGCGCTCGCTGCTCGCGAATCTGCTGGTCGGATTCCTGCGCCGTTTCGAGCAGCGCCGTTGACAGGTCACCGCCGATCTCCGCGCTCAGTTCGCGTACCAGCGATTGCGCCAGGTGGCGCTGCGCGTCCAGCGCAAGGCGCATGCCCAGGCCGAATTCGGCGTTGTCCTCGAACAGGCTGTTCGCCCACGCAGGGCCTTGGCCGTCGCTATTCTGCGCCCACGGCGTCGACGGCAGGTTGCCGCCGTAGATCGACGAGCAGCCGGTGGCGTTGGCCACCAGCAGGTGATCGCCGTACAACTGCGACAACAGCTTCAGATAGGGGGTTTCGCCGCAGCCGGCGCAGGCGCCGGAATATTCGAACAGCGGCATGCGCAATTGCGAACCCTTGAGCAAGTCCATGCTGCCCCACGGCGGACGCGTCTCAGGCAGTCCGAGGAAGAATTCGTAGCTGCTTCGTTCCTGCTGCAGATGCTCGAGCTTGGGCGCCATATTGATCGCCTTGCGCTTGAGTTCCTCCTTGCTGCGCGTCGGACAGATGTCCACGCAAATGCCGCAGCCGGTGCAGTCGTCCGGCGCCACTTGCAGGGTGTAGGCCCACCCTGCAAGCCCGTCGCCGTCCTTGCTCCTCCAGGGGACGCTCTTGAATCCCGCCGGGGCTTGTTTCAGCTGTTCGGGCGAATACACATTCATGCGTATTGCCGCATGCGGGCACATCAGCGGGCACAACGCGCATTGCGTGCAAATGGTTTCATCCCAGATCGGAATTTCGTGGGCGATGCTGTGCTTTTCCCACTGCGATGTCGCGGTGGGGAAGGTGCCGTCGACCGGCAGCGCCGACACCGGCAGCAGGTCGCCCTTGCCGCCGAGCATCATCGCCGTGACGCGCTGAACGAAATCCGGCGCCGCCTGCGGCACGACCGGCCGCCGGCGCAATGCCGAATCAGCCTGGCCGGGCACCTGCACCTCGCAAAGCGCGGCGAGCGACTGGTCCACTGCGGCGAAATTGCGGTTCAACACGGATTCCCCGCGCTTGCCGTAGGTCTTGCGTATCGAATATTTGATCTTTTCGATCGCTTCGTCGCGCGGCAGGATGCCGGATATCGCGAAGAAGCAGGCCTGGGTGACGGTGTTGATGCGTCCCGCAAGTCCGGCTTCTTTAGCCACCGCCAGCGCATCGACCACGTACATCTTGAGTTTCTTCCCGAGTATCTGCTCCTGCGCTTCACGCGGGAGCTTCGCCCAAACCTCGGCCGGACCGTAGGGGCTGTTTAACAGGAACGTGGCGCCCGGGCGCGCCAGTGCCAGCACGTCGAGTTTCTGCATGAATTCGAATTGATGGCAGGCGACAAAGTCGGCGCGCTGTATCAGGTAGGTGGATGCTATCGGCCTGGGTCCGAAGCGCAGGTGCGAGATGGTCACCGCGCCCGACTTCTTGCTGTCATAGACGAAGTAGCCCTGCGCGTGCAGCTGCGTATTCTCGCCGATTATCTTCACCGAGTTCTTGGTGGCTCCCACGGTGCCGTCGGCGCCCAGGCCGTAGAACACCGCGCAAGTCACGCCTTCGGTCTCGGTGCTGAAACTTTCGTCGACGGCGAGCGACAGGCGTGTAACGTCGTCGACGATGCCCACGGTGAAATGACGCTTGGGCTGCGCCAGCTTGAGTTCGTCCAGGGCTGCTTTGGCCATGGCCGGCGTGTACTCCTTGGAGGACAGCCCGTAACGCCCGCCGATTACCTGCGGTGTCGCCATGTCCTGCGGCCATGCCTCCGCCAGGGCAGTGACAATATCCTGGTACATGGGTTCGCCGACCGCGCCGGGCTCCTTGGTGCGGTCGAGCACGGCGATCGCGCGCACGCTGCGCGGCAGCGCCGCGACGAAGGCTTGCGTATCGAACGGCCGGTACAGCCGTACCGTGAGCAGGCCGACTTTCTCGCCGCGTGCGACCAGGGCCTCTACCGCCTCGCTCGAGGCGCCGACGCCCGACCCCATCTGCACCAGCACCCGCTCCGCGCCGGGGTCGCCCTGATAGTCGAACAGTTTGTAGCGCCGTTGCGTGAGTGCGGCAAAGCGGTCCATGCTCGCCTGAACGATGCCGGGCACCGCCATGTAAAAAGAATTGCACGCTTCGCGCGCCTGGAAAAACACGTCCGGATTTTGTGCCGAACCGCGCAGCACCGGCTTATCCGGGTTGAGGGCGCGCGCGCGATGCGCGGTGACCAGTTCTTCGTCGATCAACTGGCGCACCTCGTCCTCGAACAGCAGATCGAGCTTGTTCACCTCGTGGCTGGTGCGAAAGCCGTCGAAAAAATGCATGAACGGCACGCGCGAGCGCAGGGTCGCCATCTGCGCGATCATGGCCATGTCCTGTGCTTCCTGCACGCTGGCCGAGGCGAGCATGGCCCATCCGGTGGTGCGCGCGGCCATGACGTCGCTATGGTCGCCGAAAATGGACAGCGCGTGCGTTGCCAGCGTGCGTGCCGCGATATGAAATACCGCCGGCGTGAGTTCGCCGGCGATCTTGAACATATTGGGCAGCATCAACAGCAGGCCCTGCGATGCAGTGAAGGTGGTGGTAAGCGCGCCCGCCTGCAGCGAGCCGTGCACGGCTCCTGCGGCACCGGCTTCACTCTGCATCTCGATCACCTCCGGCACCGCACCCCAGATGTTCTTCTGACCGGCCGCCGACCAGGCGTCGGCGAATTCGCCCATCGCCGACGACGGCGTGATCGGGTAGATCGCGATCACTTCGCTGGTGAGATGGGCGATGCGTGCGGCAGCCTCGTTGCCCTCGAGGACGACCTGACGTGTGCTCATGATTTCCTTTCGCTCATTCGTTTGGAGCGGTTGCTCCGGTCGCTCTATAGGATGCCCGACTTGCCGGCTTTCCAGCGCGCATACTCCGTGGTCAGTAGCGCAACGTGCTCGCGCTCCTCGGCGGCAAGCTCCTTGTACAGATCGCGTTCGACCGAGCCCTCAGGCGCGTGCGCGCCCTGCTCGCTGAAAAAGGTCACCGCCCGCTCTTCGAACGCGATGGCGATGCGGAACAGGTTTGCCGGATCCTCGGGTTTGCGCTCGACGCCGGCAAAAATCGCCGCGCGATCGATCTGGAAATCCGCCGCCGGTTGCGGCAAATCCGCGTGGTAGCGCTTGGACAGCGTCTCCATGTGCTCTTGTTCCATCACGGCGAAACGGCCAAACAAATCGCGCAGCGCCGGGTCGCGCACGTCGTTGGCGGCACGTTGATAGAACGCGTGGCCGCCGAGTTCGATTTCGAACGCGGCTCGAATCGCGTCCAGACCCTTGGCGTCGTCGATCGGTCCGCGCTCGAGAATCTCGAGCTTGCCTTTGCAGTGCGGGCACATACCGTAGGGAAATGCGAATCCCTCGCTCACTTTGCCGCAGGCGCTGCAGCGCCAACTGAGTTCGAGGTTGGCGCAGCAGATATACGATTCTTCGCCTTCGATCGGGCGGTGGCATTTCGGACATGAGTTCATGCTTGGCCCTCGCTTTGATTGATGAAAGGGGCAGCGGCGGGTTTCGCGGACCCGCCCACGGCAATCGGCGGGATGAAAGCGTCTGCATCTTCCTGCGTAATCGGCCATTTCTGCTTGCCGCTCTGCATATACGCACCGATAGCTCTGGCTGCGCGACGGCCGGCACCCATGGCCAGGATGACGGTTGCCGCCCCGGTGACGATATCGCCGCCGGCAAACACGCCGGGAAGGCTGGTCGCCTGTGTCTGCGGATCGGCGACGATGTATCCCCATTTGTTGAGCCCCAGCCCCGGTGTGGATTGCGTCACGATCGGATTGGCCTTGGTGCCAAGCGCGTAGATCACGGTATCGCACTCGAGTTCGACGAACTCGTCCAGCGGCACGGGCTTGCGCCGACCCTTCTCGTCGGGTTCGCCCAGCATCATCTTCTGTACCTTCATGCCACTGACGATGCCCTCCTCGCCGGTAAATATCTCGACCGGCGTATGCAGGAAGAAGAACTCGATACCTTCCTCCTTGGCATGGCGGATCTCCTCAATGCGGGCCGGCGCTTCGGCCTCGGAGCGACGATAGACGCAGCGTACGGTCGGCGCGCCCAGCCTCTTGGCCACGCGCAGGCAATCCATTGCAGTGTTGCCGGCGCCGATGACGACCACGCTCTTGCCCAGCGTGATCGGCGTATCGAGATAGGGAAATTTGTCTCCGCCCATCAGATTGACGCGGGTGAGGAATTCGTTCGCCGAATAGACCTGGCCGGCAAATTCACCCGGGATGCCGAGAAACGACGGCGCGCCGGCGCCAGCGCCGACGAAGACCGCATCGAACGCCATCTCGCCCATGAGTTTGGGGATGGAAAAAGTTTTTCCGATCACTTTGTTGACTTCGAATTTCACGCCCATGTTCTTCAGCGTTTCGACTTCGCGGCTGATGATGTCGCGCGGCAGGCGGAACGGCGGAATGCCGTACTGGAGCACGCCGCCGATCACGTGCAGCGCCTCGTATACCGTGACATCGCAGCCGTAACGAGCGAGGTCCGCGGCGACTGCGAGCCCCGACGGACCGGATCCGACAATGGCGACACGACCCAGCGTGCGTTCGAAGCGCGACTTTTCGGTTTTCGGCGCGCGGGCGTTGTCGCCGATGAAGCGCTCAAGCCGGCCGATCGCCACCGCCTCCATTTTGATTTTCTTGTTCTTGCTGACGATACACTGCGCCTCACACTGCGATTCCTGCGGGCAGACGCGGCCACAAACCGAGGGGAACAGGTTGGATTCGTTGATCACGCCCAGCGCGCCATCCACATCGCGTACCAGCAGATGGCGGATGAAGCGCGGGATGTCGATCGATACCGAGCAGCCGGCGATGCAATCGGGTTTGACGCACTGGATGCAGCGTTCGGCTTCTTCCAACGCGTCGTGCATGCTGTAGCCCAGGTTCACTTCCTTGAAATTGCGCGAACGCTCCAGGGCGTCGCGCTCCGGCATTTTCACCGCGTGCGGCGCGAGGTCCTTGAACTTCTTGTAATTGCGTTTGTTCTGCTCGAACAGCTTCTTCTCCACTTCGCAGATGTGCGCGTAATCATCGCTCGCCTTCGACTCTTCACCCTTGAAGCGCCGCTGCCGCAGCATGAGTTCCTTGAAGTCGACCAAATGTCCGTCGAAATCCGGGCCCTCGACGCAGGCGAATTTGACCTCACCGCCAACGCTTACGCGGCAGGAGCCGCACATGCCGGTGCCGTCGACCATGATGGCATTGAGCGAAACCATGGTCTTCACGCCAAAGGGCCGCGTTGTTTCGACGCAGGCGTTCATCATCGGCAGCGGCCCGATGGCGACGACCAGATCTGGCTTGTCGCGTTCGAGCACCTCCTTCAGTGCAGCGGTGACAAAGCCCGGCGTGCCGTAACTTCCGTCGTCGGTGCAGACCACCAGGTTGTCGGAGAATTTGCTGAAGCGGTCTTCCCAGAACACCAGGTCCTTATTGCGAAAACCGATGATGCCGGTGGTGCGGTTGCCGGCATTCTTGAACGCCCGCAGCTGCGGATAAATCGGCGCCACGCCGAGTCCGCCGCCCACCAGCACCACGTGCCCGACCTTGCCAATGTGTTGCGGCAGACCCAGCGGGCCGACGAAATCGGCGAAGCTGTCACCCTCCTTGTAGTGATCCTGCATCTCCAGCGTGGTCTTGCCGAGCGACTGAATCACCATGGTGATGGTGCCCTTGTCGCGATCGAAATCAGCGACCGTCAGCGGAATGCGTTCGCCGCCTTCGCGCAGGCGCACCATGACGAAATGGCCGGGTTCCGCGGACTGGGCCACGTCGGGAACCTGGACCTCCCAAAGGAACGTTGTGTCGGAGAATTTTTCGCGACGGACGATCGTGTACATAGAATAGCCTTGTGGCCCCGTTCAATGGGTTGTTCAAATGAAGGAGAGTCGTTTCTCGGACATTGCGCAGGGCATCGCTGGTCTCGCGCCAACTTTCGCCGCAATTCGATCGTGTCCCAACGGACTGGCCTGCTGCCGCCGGGAATCGGTACCGGTAACGCCGCATCCTCCTGCGACAATAAAACAAGGATAGTACGCGCGGCGATTTATGCTTTGACGTAGATCAAACGAGTTGGCACGACCCGCGAAAACTGCGCACGAGCCGCGCCGGCTTGCGTCGTTCTAGTAGTGCGGATCGAACATCTGCGAGCGCACGTCTGCCATCACGTCCTCGGGCTTCGGCTTGCCCGCAAGCCCGCTCCGGTACGCGGTTTGCGCGACCGCCGTGGCGATATGCGCGGAGACCTCGCGGATGCGCGGCAGGGCAGGGTACAGGCTGCCCTGTTTGAGATCGTCTTCCGTTACAAGCTGCGCCAGCGTCTGCGCCGCGGCCATGAACATTTCGTCGGTGATGCGTCGTGTGCGGCTGACAATCGCGCCTAGACCGACTCCGGGGAAAATGTAGGAGTTATTTCCCTGTCGCGCGACATAGGTCTTGCCGTTCAGAGTTACCGGGTCGAACGGGCTGCCGCAGGCGAACAGCGCACGCCCCTGGGTCCAGCGATATGCTTCTTCGGCGGTGCATTCGGCTTTGGATGTCGGATTGGACAGGGCGAACACGATAGGCTGCTTGTTGATGCGCGCCATTTCCTCCAGCACCTCCTGAGTGAAAGTGCCGCCCACCGCGGCGACGCCGATGATCGCGGTAGGTTTCAGTGCCTGAATCGCGTTGAGGAAATTGCCGACCGGCGCGTGATCGTGCGCGTAGGGCCGCTTGTGCTCGACCAGATCGGTGCGGCTTTTCACCACCAAGCCGCGCGAATCGACCGCCCAGCAGCGCTGCCGTGCCGCCGATTCGCTCAGACCCTGGGCAACCATCGCCGTAACCACCAGGTCGGCGATGCCGGTGGCGGCTTCCCCGGCGCCGAGGAATAGCAGCTTTTGCTCGGTCAACTTGCCCCCGGTTATGCGCAGCGCCGAGAAGATGCCTGCGAGCGCGACTGCGGCCGTGCCCTGAATGTCGTCGTTGAAGGTGCAGATGCGGTCACGGTATTTCTTCAGCAGGCGGAACGCATTGTGATTGGCGAAGTCCTCGAACTGAATCACCACGCCCGGGAATACCTCGGTCGCGTCGGTGATGAATTCCTCCACCAATTCGTCGTAGGCCGTACCGGTGAGGCGCCGCTGGCGAAGCCCGACGTAGAACGGGTCCTCGATCAGCGTCGAATTGTTGATGCCGACATCCAGGGTGATGGGCAGACACAATTGCGGATGGACACCGGCGCAGGCGGTGTACAGCGACAGCTTTCCTATCGGGATGCCCATGCCGTTGGCGCCCAGGTCGCCCAGGCCGAGGATGTGCTCGCCGTCCGTGACCACTATAATTCCGGCCTGGTAGGGCCAGTTGCGCAGCAATTGCGCGATGCGCCCGCGGTCGTTGGCGCCGATGAACAGGCCGCGCGAGCGCTGAAAGATGTGGCCGAATTTCTGGCATGCGAGCCCGACTGTCGGCGTGTAAACCAGGGGCTGCATTTCGTCGATGTTGTCGCACAAGACGCGAAAGAACAGCGATTCGTTGCGGTCGTGCAGGGCAGTCAGGGCGACGAACTTCTCCAGGGGATCGGTCATTCTGCGCAGACGCGTCAGAACGCGCTCAGCCTGCTCTTTCTGCGTGTGTACGTGCGGCGGCAGGAAGCCGCGCAGATTGTACTTGTCGCGCTCCGCTTCGGTAAAACCGGTGCCGCGATTGAGGGCCGGGTCGCGCAGCAGCGCGAGTCCGGACGGATTGGATTGTGTGCCGTTGGCATTGGGTTTTTCATACATGATGATCAGCTCCTGTGACTGTATTTCCCGCTAGTGATGGCATCGACGGTTGGTTTCGTTCTTGTCCCGCTGCCTGTTAGCTAGGCGGCGCGCAATGGCCCCTCAACGCCATATGTTGTTCGATACTTTGCCTGTTGCCGTTGATTTGGATCAACCGGTGGTGGCTTTCAGCTTCGTCTTTGATTTGGATCAACAATGCAATGCAGTGCGGGCGTTAATTTGTCCTGCGGCGGAAGCGCCGATCCGGATTCCGAGTTAAAATCCCGCTGGTTTTGCGCAGACGGAGGTAAGCAGTGGAAGTATTCAAGGCTGATATAGCGATTGTAGGCGCGGGCGGCGGCGGTTTACGGGCGGCGATCGCTATTGCGGAAGCCGATCCCAGGCTGAAAATCGCGCTGATTTCCAAAGTGCTCCCGATGCGCAGCCACACCGTGGCCGCCGAGGGCGGGGCCGCCGCGGTGACACGGCCGGAAGACAGCCTGGACCATCATTTCAACGATACCGTAGGCGGCGGCGACTGGCTGTGCGAACAGGACGTGGTCGAGTACTTCGTTAGCCAAGCGCACGAAGAGATGGTGCAGATGGAGCACTGGGGCTGCCCGTGGAGCCGCAAGGAAGATGGCCACGCAAACACGCGCGCGTTCGGTGGTATGAAGATCGAGCGCACCTGGTTTGCCGCGGACAAGACCGGCTTCCACATGCTTCACACGCTGTTCCAGACTTCGATCAAGTATCCGTCGATCAAACGTTTCGACGAGTATTTCTGCTGCGACCTGATGGTCGAGGACGGTCGTTGCCAGGGCGTGCTGGCGATCGAAATCGCCACCGGCGAGTTCACGCTGATCGAGGCGAAGGCCGTGATCATCGCCACCGGCGGCGCCGGGCGCGTGTTCCGCGAGAATACCAACGGCGGCATCGTTACCGGCGACGGCATGGCGCTTGCCTACCGCCATGGCGTGCCGCTGCGCGACATGGAGTTCGTGCAGTACCACCCGACCTGCATGCCGCGCACCGGGCTGCTGTTTACCGAGGCCTGCCGCGGCGAAGGCGGGCTGCTGCTCAATAAAGACGGCTACCGCTATTTGCAGGACTATGGCCTGGGACCGCCCGAGGACAAGCCGCGCAACAAATTCATGGAACTGGGTCCGCGCGACCGCCTGAGCCAGGCTTTCTGGCACGAGCACCAGAAAGGCAGGACCATAGAGGGGCCGTTCGGTTCGGTGGTGAACCTGGATCTGCGCCACCTAGGCGAGGCCTACCTGCGCGAACGCCTGCCGCAGATTTACGAACTGGCGGAAGAATTCATGGGCATCGATCCGGCGCACACGCCGATTCCGGTCGTGCCCGGGGTGCATTACACCATGGGCGGAATCCTGGCCGACGGCAAGACGGCTTCGCCGCTGCCCGGTCTGTATTCGGTCGGTGAATGCTCAAGCGTCGGTATTCACGGTGCCAACCGTCTGGGTTCGAACTCGCTGACCGAGCTGATCGTTTTTGGCAAGGTGGCAGGCATCGAGGCGGTCAAGTTCGCGAAGTCGGTGTCTATCAGCAATCCGGACGCGATCAAGAAGCAGGCGGAGGCCGCGCAGGCGCGCGCACTTGGCCTGGTAAACAAATCCGATGGCACCGAACGCATGGCGGTGCTGCGCACAGAAATGGCGCAGAGCATGGAGGACGGCTGCGGTATCTACCGCCTCGGCAAGACGATGCAGGCTACATGCGACAAGATTGACGAGCTCAAGCAGCGCTACAAGAACCTGAGACTGGAGGACAAGTCGAAGGTGTTCAATACCGAGTGGCTGCTCGGCATCGAACTCGGCTATCTGCTCGACGTGGCCCAGTCGATGGTCTATTCGGCGATCAATCGCAAGGAGTCGCGCGGCTCGCATCAGCG
>QYQC01000063.1 GCA_007280315.1 Betaproteobacteria bacterium
CACCGCCAAAACCGATCCTGAATCTGGATTGAGCGAGTTCCCCGCCTAGATACACACCAATTTCGACAATATCGCCGAAAGCCTTGTGCCATGCGCCTTGCCGCGGGGCGTGTTACTGGGCGGTGTCAAAGTCAGGGCAGATCTGGGCCGGCGATCACATTGGAAGCTGGAAGAAAGAAGGCCTGGATATGGAGTTCATCAAATTCGACTCCGGGCTCGCCATCTTTCAGGCGATGGTCGGCGGCAGCCTCGACATGCTCGCAGTCGGCGCGTATGCGGCAAACTTCCCCGCCAACGGGCAGGGCAAGGTATTTCTCATCAATTCGATCGAGTACGCAACTGCGCAGTTGTGGGTTCGGACCGACAAGGGCATCAATGGTTTTGCCGACCTGAAGGGCAAGAAGATATCGACCGCCATCGGTTCGACTGCGGATGTTTTCCTGCGCACCGCGCTCAAGGCGAATGGCATCAATCCAAGCAAGGATGTCGAAATCATCAACCAGCGCATGCCCGATGCGGTGTCCGGATTCATCGCCGGTGCGGTTCCGGCGGTGGCCTTGTGGGTGCCGTTCAATCTGGCCGTCGCAAAGAATGTCCCGACTGCCAAAATGCTGGTCGATGCGTCTGCCTATTATCCGACCTCGGCGATTATCGGCGGCTGGGTGGCGAGCAACGAGTTCTACGCCAAGCAACCCGAGGTGATGAAACGCGTGGTGCGCGCCTGGATCGCAGCCAACGATTGCCTGGTGTCGAAACCGGATGAGGCGCTGGCCGCAATTCAGAGCAAACAGTATCCCGAAGTGCCGCTGGAATCCCTCAAGGCCATGTACAAGGCCGCCAAGGTGTTTCCGTCCTCGGAATGGTCCAAGCTGTACAAGGACGGAACGGTGGACAAGTGGCTCAATCAGGTGAGCAATTTCTACGTCGAAATCGACGCAATCAAGAATCCTCTGCCGGCGCAGAAATACTTCGATTCAAAGCTGCTGCCGAGCCTGGCGGGCGGATAAGCCGATACTGCGTCCCGGTGCCGGCCTAGGACGGCGCCGCGTCGCGGGCCTGCTGTTCCTGCGCGGCGTATTCGCGCATCACCAGGTCGCGCATGGTTGAGCGCAGTTCGATGAATTCCGCCTGCTCGTGCAGGCTCTGCGTCCTCGGGTAGGGAAACGGCACATCGACGATGCAGCGCACGCGTGACGGACGGGCTGTGACCACGACCACCCGTGACGAAAGGTAGATCGCTTCCTCGACCGAGTGCGTAATCAACATTGCGGTTTTACCTTCTTTCTGCAGCACTTCCAACAGCAAGTCCTGCATCGCCGTGCGGGTCTGGGCATCCAGCGCGCCGAACGGTTCATCCATCAGCAGAAATTGCGGCGCCACGGCGTAAGCACGCGCCAGCGCCAGCCGCTGGCGCATGCCGCCCGAAAGCGTCTTCGGGTAGGCGCGACGGAACTCGTGCAGGCCCATCAGTTTCATATAGCGTTCGCATACCTCGGCTCGCTCTTCCTTGGAGCGCTGGTTGGCGCGCAAGCTCAAGCCGAACCCGATATTGTTTTCCACGGTCAGCCACGGAAACACGCCGTATTCCTGGAAGATCACGCCGCGATCCGGGCCGGGCCCCGCGATTGCGGCGCCATCGAGCGTGACGGATCCGCTAGAGGGCTTGAGGAATCCGGCGACGATGTTGAGCATCGTCGTCTTGCCGCAGCCTGAAGGTCCAACCAGCGAAACGAACTCGCCGTCGCGCACGCTGAAACATACGTCTTCCACCACCGGAAGCAGGCCAGAGGGTGTCGGAAAGCCGACCGAGACATGGTCGAATACGATGCGATCCCGGGTACTCATGCGCTAATCCGGTCCTGCCAGTTCAGAAAGCGCTGTGAAATTTTTCGCAGCAGCAGGTCCATGCCCAGTGCGATCAACCCGATGCAGATGATGCCGAGGTAAATGAGATCGAGTTGGAAGAAGGAGGAAGCATTCTGAATCATGGCGCCCAGGCCGTTTTGCGCGGCGATCAGCTCGGAGGCCACCAGCGTGGCCCAGACCACCCCGAGTTCCACCCGGACCGCGGTCAGAATGTGCGGCAGTGAAAGCGGCACGATCACGCGCCGGAATATTTCGCCATCGGTCGCACCCAGCGTACGCGCTACGCGGATGAAAATCGGGCTGATCTGGCTGATGCCCTCATACATGACGATTACGCCGGAAAAGAAGGCCGCATAGAAAAGGATGACCACTTTGGCCGCTTCGCCGATGCCGAAATATACGACGACCAGCGGAATCAGCGCGATCGGAGGCAGGGCGCGAAAGAAATTGACCAACGGGTCGGCAAAGCCATGGACGTTCTTGTACCAGCCGAGGACAAACCCGGTCGGCACCGCGAGCAGGGTTCCGAGAACGACACCGATGAGTACGCGCCTCGCCGAGATGAGCATGTCGATCGGCAGTTTTCCGTTCGACATCAGCTCCCAGAACCGCCGTGCGACCTGCGCCGGCGTCGGCACCAGGACGGGATTGACCAGTCCGGAATAATGCAAAAGCGTCCAGGCGAGGACGACGCAAATCCAGGGCAGTGCCAGCAGCGCGGCGCGCCGGAGCGGATTGGCGTCGGTCATTTGGCAGGCGCGCAGAAACGCGCTGCGCGCTGGTGCGGCGCGGAAAATCTGCCGCTGTTCGGTGATCGCATCATCTTGCTGCGGAACCAATTGACATGGCACTAAGCGTATTATATGGTAGCGCTACCATCCTGAGCAAGCAACGCGAGTATCCGGTGCGTATTCATCTGGTTCGATTCTTTCCTTCGGGTTTGTCTCCTTTGGGTCCGGACGCAGCACCGGCGGCGTGCGCGGCAATTCTGTGCGCGGAGGACGCCGCGTGAGCGAAATCGAACGGGCGCACGTCGTCGTCGATGCACGCGACAATGTCACCACGCTGCTGGATGAGGGCATCGACCTGTGCCGGTTGCAGGGCGGATTGAAGGTCGCGCCCGGTATCGCGTTTGGCCACAAGGCGGCGCTGCGTGCCATTGCCGAGGGCGAGGCGGTGATCAAGTACGGCGTTGCCATCGGCCGCGCGACACGTGCCATCGGTCAAGGCGATCACGTTCACGTGCATAACTGCGTCTGAAGTGCGCGTGAGCGGACTGCCAATTCATTTTTCCGGCTTTGCGCGCAGCGACGGGCGGGTGGGCGTGCGCAATTATCTGGTGGTGCTGTCCAGCGTCGCACTGGTCAATCGCTGGGCGGAACTGGTCGCTTCGGCAGTGCCCGAAGCGCGCGTCGTCGCCGGAGAGTTCATGCGCGGCCTGCGCAGTCCCGATGCCCTCCGGCAGGAGCGCGCGAGCGAGGCGCTGGTGACGCACCCGAACGTCGGCGCCTGCCTGGTGCTATGCCACGACGCGGCGAGTGCGCGACTGTGGCGAAAATATCTGGCTGACTGCGGCCGCCCGCATGCGGTCCTGGCGTTGATGGATCAAGCAGGCATGGAGGCCGCCGTCGGCGCCGGCCGGCAGATCTTGTCGCGACTCGACGACGTGCGCCGGACGGTGGAGCGCGTGCCCTGTCCGATCGGGGCGCTGACGCTGGCACTCGAATGCGGCGGCTCGGACCCGACTTCCGCTTTGGTCGCAAATCCGGCCATAGGCCTGGTGGTGGATGCGCTGATCGGCGCAGGCGGTGGAGCGATCGTGTCCGAAACGGTGGAATTCGTCGGTGCCGAGGAACCGGTCCGCGACCGCTGCCCCAGTGCGCATCTGGCGGCGCGGCTGCTCGGCGCAATCGCAGCGGCGGAGGAGCGCATGGAAGAGGATGGCGAGCGCTACCGGGGTGTGAATCCGACCGCGGAAAACATCGAAGCGGGCTTGACCACGCTGATTGAAAAGAGCATGGGCGCGGTGGCAAAGACCGGCTCGCGTCCCTTTGCCGGGCTGCTCCAATTCGGCGAGACGCCGGCGACCCCCGGCTTGTATCTGATGGACACGCCGTTTTTCAGCCCGTGTTCGATTACAGGAATGGTTGCGGCCGGCGCGCAGATTACTATGTTCGGTCTGGGTGTATTCAATCCATCCGGCAATCCTCTCGCGCCGACGATAAAAGTCTGCGGCAATCCGATGACGGCGGCGCGCTGGCGCGACGCGATCGATGTGGATCTGAGCGAGGTGCTGGCGCAGCGCCTCAGCCTGGATCAGGCCGCGCAACGGCTCGGCGAATCGTTGGTCGAGACCGCCGCAGGCCGCGAAACCCAGGCCGAGCGCTGGCGCGAAGGGCAGTTCATCGTGCCGAAGACCCTGACCCCGCTCTAGGTTTGGTGGATTCCATGCCAGTTCCGACAACCCGATCGCATGCGGATGCGCAGTTCGACTACATCGTCGTCGGCGCCGGGTCCAGCGGTTGCGTGCTTGCCAACCGCCTGAGTGCGGATGGCCGGCATACGGTCCTGCTGCTGGAAGCCGGCGGACCGGATCGCAGCCCGTGGATCCACATTCCAATCGGCTACGGCAGGACGATCTTCGACAGGCGCATCAACTGGGCCTACGAAACCGAGCCAGAGCCCGGGTTGCAGGGGCGGCGTATCTACTGGCCGCGCGGCAAGGTGCTGGGTGGATCCGGGTCGGTCAACGGCTTGGTTCACATCCGCGGGCAGCGCGAGGATTTCGACGGCTGGGCGGCATTGGGAAATTCCGGCTGGGGCTACGACGATCTGTTGCCCTACTTTCGCAAATCCGAGCACCAGGTGCGGGGCGCCGATGCGTATCATGGCAGCGACGGGCCGCTGTGGGTGTCGGATCTGACCGAGCGCCATCCGCTGTGCGACGCCTTCATCGGCAGCGCCGCACGGCTCGGCATACCGCGCAATCCGGATTTCAACGGCGAACAGCAGGAAGGTGCGGGGTACTTTCAGCTGACGACGCGGCGGGGGATGCGTTGCAGTCCGGCGACCGCATACCTGCGACCGGCCATGGCGCGGACGAACCTTTGCGTAAGGACGCGGGCGCTGGTGCAGCGTGTGCTGTTTCAGGGCACACGCGCGGTCGGGGTCGAGTATGAACAAGGTGGCGAGCTGTTGGTGGCACAGGCGCGCCGCGAAGTGTTGCTGTCCGGCGGCGCCATCAACTCGCCGCAGCTGCTGATGCTCTCCGGCATCGGCGACGCTTCCCGGCTCGCCGGCTTTGGCATTGCGACAATTGCCCAGTCGGCCGGCGTCGGCCGCAACCTGCAGGACCATCTGCAGGCGCGGGTGGTGCTCAGGGCGAAACGCGCGATTACCTACAACGATGTGTTCAACAACCCGCTGCGTGCGCTTCTCGCAGGCATGCAGTGGGCGTTGCTGCGTCGCGGGCCGCTGACCGTCAGTGCCGGACAGGCGGGCGCCTTCGTGCGCATGATGCCCGACGCACCACGTCCGGACGTGCAGTTCCATTTCATCACCTTCAGCGCGGATCGGCCGGGCGAGGGTCTGCACAAGTTTTCGGGTTTCACCGCCTCGGTTTGTCAGCTGCGCCCGGCGAGCCGCGGCCACATCGAGCTTGCCGGTCCCGATCCGAAATCGGCCCCGCGCATCTACGCCAACTATCTGTCGGCGCCGGGCGATCTTGTGGTGCTGCGGGAGGCCGTGCGGCTGGCGCGGCGTATCGCGCTCACAGCACCGCTGGCGAACCTGGTTGCGAGCGAATTTGTGCCAGGGGACGTGGGAAACGGCGATGCGGCGCTGGATGATTTTGTGCGCAGCACGGCAATCACCATCTTCCATCCCGCCGGGACCTGCGCCATGGGGCACGGCGACGAGGCTGTGGTCGACCACGAACTGCGCGTTCGCGGCGTGCAGGGTCTGCGCGTGATCGATGCGTCGATCATGCCGACGCTGGTTTCAGGCAACACCAACGCAATCGCGGTCGCCATCGGAGAGAAAGGATCAGACCTGGTGCTGGCTGCCGCCTGAGCACTGTCCAGCACCCCGGCAGCAGGCGCATCGGCTTTCGCGCCGGCCTGCTTCCAGCGGCAGCTCAGATATCGAGTCTGATGCCTCGCGCCACGGCGCAGCGTTCGGCCGAAAGGATGGCATTGCACAGCAGCATGGCGATGGTCATCGGACCCACGCCGCCGGGGACCGGCGTGATCCAGCCGGCGCGCTCGCGCGCGGCGGCGTAGTCGACGTCGCCGACCAGCTTGCCTTCGGGCGTGCGATTGATGCCGACATCGATCACCATCGCGCCGGGTTTCACCATGTCCCCGCTGATCGAGTTCGCTTTGCCGACCGCGGCAACGAGTATGTCGGCGCGCCGGGTGTGCTGCGCCAGGTCCTTGGTTTGAGAATGGCACAGCGTGACGGTGGCGCCCGCCTGCAGCAACAGCAGCGCCACCGGCTTGCCGACGATATTGCTGCGGCCGACCACGACCGCTTCCAGTCCACGCAGATTCACTCCGGTGGTGTTCAGCATTTCCATGACGCCAGCGGGCGTGCACGGGACAAACCCCGGTTGGCCGGACAGCAGGCTGCCCATGTTGTGCACATGCAGGCCGTCCACGTCCTTGTCCGGAGAGATGCGCGCGATCACGGCTGCCGACGCCAGGTGGGCTGGCAGCGGCAACTGCACCAGGATGCCGTGGATGCCCGCGTCCGAATTGAGCCGGTCGATCAGCGCCAACACCGTTTCCAGTGAACTGTCGGCCGCAAGCACATGTTCCTCTGAACGGATGCCGACTTCGCCGCAGGCCTTGATTTTATTGCGCACGTATACCTGGGACGCAGGATTGTCTCCCACCAGGACCACCGCAAGCCCCGGCGCGACGCCGGCCGCGTTGAGACGGTCGGCGCGCAGCTTCCACCTGGTGCGCAAAGCTTGAGCAAGCTGCTTGCCGTCGATGACGCTGGCTGCCATTGCTGATTCCACCATTGATGCAAAAGGCTAGCAGTGTAACCTTTCGGCTGCGCGCCTTCAATTGCGCGGGGTCAGGTCTTGCATTGATGCATATGCGTCAACGCAAGACCTGACCCCATTTCTCCGGTAAGCTTGCGGCTCGAAAAGATCGCGTCGAAGAATCGTTGTTGCCTATGTCCGTATCCTCCCCCTCCGCATATCTCGACGTTTGCAGCCGCAGCCTCGAGTACCGGCGCATTGCCGGTGCCGCCGACGGTCCGACGATGGTGTTTCTGCACGAAGGTCTGGGCTCGATCAGCCAGTGGCGCGATTTTCCCGATCGCATCGTCGAAGCGACGGGACTGCCCGCAATCGTCTACGCGCGCTATGGCCATGGCCAGTCCGATGTGCTGCAGCAATCGCATGGCATCGATTTCATGCACCGCGAGGCACTGGAATCGCTGCCGGAGCTGGTGCGACAACTGAAACTGGAGCGGCCGATACTGATCGGCCACAGCGACGGCGCGTCGATTGCGTTGATTTACGCCGGATCGGGCTACGCCTTGCGGGGCCTGGTCACGATGGCGCCGCATGTGTTTGTCGAGGACATCAGCATCGAGGGCATCGTTGCGGCAAAGCGCGCGTTCGAGACTACCGATCTGCCGCAAAAGCTCGCGCGCCACCATCGCGATGCGAACAAAACGTTTTACGGCTGGAACGACGTCTGGCTCGCGCCCGCATTTCGCAGCTGGAATATTGAGAGCTTCCTGCAAACGATCACCTGCCCGTTGCTGGCGATCCAAGGTGCTGCGGACGAGTACGGCAGCATGGCGCAGGTCGATGCGATCGCGCGCCGGGTGCGCGGGCCGGTCGAGGTGCTGCAGCTCGAACAGTGCGGACATTCCCCGCAAAGGGATCAGCCGGAAATGGTTGCCGCGGCAATAATCGCGTTTGTGCAGCGCTGTTGCAAAGAATGACAGGCGTCGCCTGAACCAGGCCGAGAAGAGGGCGCGTTCCCGATCGCGAATAAGAATCAAAGCAAGCTGCGCTGCGCGAGGTTACACTTGCGTCGTGGAACACTTGCCGCCTGGAGGCTAGCATTTCGGAACATCAGGCCGACAACCCCCTTCAGCCCGGACCCGCTGCGCCGCCAGGCTGGGTACACATTGCCAGCCACGCCTGGATTGCGTTTGCTGTCCTCGCCACCGGCATCGTCATTTCCGCCGCGGCAGCCTACTGGACGGCCGGGCAGGTTCAACGCGAGCTGCGGCTGAAATTCGACAGCGCCGCCGCCGACGCGCAGGCGGCCATCGAATCCAGAATCCGCGCGCATTCCGATGTCCTCCTCGGCGTCCGCGGGCTGTTCATTGCGTCGGATTCGGTCGATCGGCGCGAATTCCGGAAATATATAGAGAGCGTTCAGTTGGGCACCCGCTATCCGGGCATAGAGGCGGTCAGCTACGCAAGGCGTATTCGTGCCTCGGAAAAAGCGGCGTTTGAGGCGTCGGTGCGCAACGACGTCAGCGTCGATCCGCGCGGGTACCCGAACTTCGCGATCAGACCGGCGGGAGACCGGCCGGAGTATGTGGTGGTGCAGTATCTGGAGCCGATGGCAGGGCGGGAGACGGCACTGGGGCTGGATCTGCGCGGCGACGAAGTGCGGCTTTCGGCGCTCAATCATGCGCGCGACTCGGACCGCATCACGGCCACCGGAAGCATTCGACTGGCGTTGGCGCCGAACGCGCCTCAGGGCTTCGCCATGCGCCTGCCGATCTATCGAAAAGGCAGGGCGACCGGCACCGTGGATCAACGGCGGGAAGCGTTTGCCGGCATCGTTGCAGCGATATTCGTCATGGACGACTTGATGCGCGGCGTACTGAGCGAATCGTTCCTGCAGACTATCCATCTTCGGATTCACGATGCCGGGTTTCTGGACCCGTTGAAGGGCGAGCCCGCGGACGAACCAGCGGCGGAGAATCTTCTGTTCGACAGCGACCGATTGCTTTCAGTGTCGTCGGTGCAGGAAGCCGCGGGTGAGAAAGCTCTGGCGGGAATATCGAGCCTGGCCAGCATGGAGGTGGGCGGCCGTTACTGGAATCTGCATTTCACTGCGCATCCGAAATTCGCCTCCCTGTCCGATCGTTGGATTCCCCCGGCGGTGCTGCTCGGCGGGATAATCATCAGTGCGCTGCTGTTCGCGCTGATACGTTCGCTTGCGGGCGTGGGGGAGCGCGCGACGACGCTGGCCGCGAACATCACCGCGGATCTGCGCCGGAGCGAGGCCCGCTTTCGCAGCCTCGCCGAACTGTCCTCGGATTGGTACTGGGAACAGGACCGCGAACTGCGCCTGTCGTTCCATTCAATGGGTTTTACACAGCGCTCGGGGACGACCTCGGAAAAGCTGCTGGGCAAGCGTCGCTGGGAGGAGCCCAACCGCATGCCGCTAGGCGGCAGCTGGGAGGGGCATCGTGCCACGCTCGAAGCGCACCTGCCGTTCAGGAATTTCGAGTACGTCAGAACCGGTGACGACGGCGCGCGATATTTTGTTTCTCTCAGCGGCCTGCCCGTGGTCGACGCGGCGGGCCAATTCGCGGGCTACCGCGGCGTGGGAACGAATATCACCGAACGCAAGGGCGCGGAGCTGCGGCTGGGCATGGAACACGCCGTGACGCGCCTGCTGTCGGAGGCCAAGGCGCCGGAAAAGGTCATGCGGAAAATCATCCAGACCATCTGCGAAGCGCTGGGATTCGCATGCGGCGCGCGCATGCTTCTGAACCAGGACGCGCAGACGATGCACTGCACCGAAACCTGGAGCGTGCCGTCCGCCGAAATCATGGAATTCATCGTCGCCGGACGCCTGTCCATGCGCAAGGACCGGATGACGGGCGGGTTGCTGCGGCGGGTATGGGGTAGCGCACAACCGGTGTGGATCGCGGATGTGGCGGTGGAAGCCGGGTTCGATCGCGCACCGTTCGCCGCGAAGGCGGGACTGCATGCAGCCTTTGCCTATCCGATTCTGTTCGGCAACGAAATCCTCGGTGCAATGGAGTTCTTCTGCCGCGAAATCCGCCAGCCGGACGAAGTGCTGCTGCAAAGCCTGCGTTCCATCGGCGCCCAGATCGGCCAGTTCATGGCACGCAGCCAGGCCGAGGAGCGAGTGCATCATCTTGCGCATTACGACGAGCTGACCGGCTTGCCCAACCGCAGCATGTTCAATCAGCGCCTGAGTCATGCACTGGCCCAGGCACGGCGCAGTGACAACGCCCTGGCAGTCCTGTTCATCGACCTCGATCGGTTCAAGAACATTAACGACACGCTGGGGCACGAGGCCGGGGACGCAGTGCTCAAAGAAGTGGCACTGCGTCTGCAAAGCTGCCTGCGCGAAGTCGATACCGTCGGCCGCCTCGGCGGGGATGAATTCGTGGTGCTGATCGAGGGACTGCCCGAGCCGTTGCAGGTAGCCGCAGTGGCGCAGAAGATTCTCGCCGCGGTGGTCAAGTCGATTATCATCGGCGCGCAGGAGTTCAACATCACCACCAGCATCGGCATCAGCAACTATCCCGACGACAGCAACGACATGCAGGGACTGCTGAAAAATGCGGATATCGCGATGTACCGTGCCAAGGCGCAGGGCAAGAACAATTACCAGTTCTACTCGGCGCAAATGAATGTCCATACGATCGAGCGCCTGGCGCTGGAATCCGATCTGCGCCACGCGCTGGAGCGCGACGAGTTTCTGCTGCATTACCAGCCCAAGGTCGACATCGCCAGCAAGCGCATCACCGGCATGGAGGCGCTGTTGCGCTGGCAGCGGCCGGGGCTGGGATTGGTACCGCCGATGCAGTTCATTCCGCTGGCAGAGGAAACGGGGCTGATCGTGCCGATCGGCGAATGGGTGCTGAGAACCGCCTGCGCGCAAAACAAGGCGTGGCGGGAACAGGGGCTGCCGCCCCTGCGCGTCGCGGTCAACCTGTCGGCGCGCCAGTTCGCGCACGAAAACCTGTTGCACGACGTGGCGCGGGTGTTGCGAACGACCGGCATGGATGCGTCGGCGCTCGAACTGGAAATCACCGAGAGCATGGTGATGCACGATCCGGAGCGGGCGGTGGAACTGTTGGGCAAGCTCAAAGCCATGGGGATCCATCTTTCCATCGACGACTTCGGTACCGGCTATTCGTCGCTGAGCTATCTCAAGCGTTTCCCCCTGGACAGTCTGAAAATCGACCGGTCGTTCATCCGCGACATTCCGGGAGACGCCGACGACGCCGCGATTACCCGGGCAATCATTGCAATGGCGCAGAGCCTCAGGCTCACGGTCATCGCCGAGGGGGTCGAACTCGAGGATCAGCTGACCTTCCTGCGCGAGCACGATTGCGACGAGATGCAGGGCTACCATTTCAGCAAACCGCTGCCGGGGGATGAGTTTCTTACGCTGCTTCGGGCGAATCCGGACCGGTAGAAATGGTCAGGTTGGCCAGGCCAAATCCTCCTAATCCGTGTTACACGGGTTCAGTGTCGCACCGATTTCTGGCGCTCAGGTGCGCCTGACGGTGGAGACTTCCTGCGGCTGAGCGGCATCGCCGGGTACTTGGGCGGGGCGCGAGCGCTTTTCGGCGAAGGCGATCAACTGCCACCAGTCCTGGGCGCCGTCGTCCTTGCGCTCCGCCAATCCTATGCCGGTCGCAACCGGTGCGTCCTCCGGGTGTGTGCGCAGCCAATCGTCGACCAGGCGGCCGAGCACCAGCTGTGCGCCGCGCGTCGGCGTGTTCGCGAGGATCACGACGAACTCA
>QYQC01000096.1 GCA_007280315.1 Betaproteobacteria bacterium
GCAGGAACAATCCGAACGCGATCAGGCTGAAGCCCAGGATCCTCGAACCCAGTGCCATCGGCCGTGTCGGTTCGTCCACCAGGTATTTCGACAGTTCGCCGGTTTCGACCAGCCGGTTGTATTCAACGGTGTGCTCATGCTTGAACTCCTCCAGCGGCACCGAACCGGTAAACATCACCACGTCCAGCGGGAATTTATCCGGGCGGAAATGGTTGTTGAAGAAGTGCACTGTGAACAGGAACAGGGCGGCGAGCAGCGCCTCTTCTCCATGGAAAATCGTCGCCACGTTGAATACCCAGCCGGGCAGGACCGAAGCAGTGATGTTCGGGAACCAGAGCATGAAGCCACTTACGCCGATGATCGTCACGCCCCAGAACGGCGCCCAGTAGTCGAACTTCTCCCAGTAGGTCCAGCGATCGAACACCGGACGCGGCCCGAGGCCGAAGAACCACTTGAACATGGCGATGATGTCCCACAGGTCCTGCCAGCGCGGTATCAGCGAGTTGGGCCCGAACCATTGGAACGTTCTCCAGCTCTTGCCCAGGCGCATGACGACGTAGATCAGATGCCCGACGAATACGCTGGCGAAAATCACCGCGCAGGTGCGGTGGATGAGCGCCGCAACCTTCGGGCCGCCGAGCGCGTTCACAATTACGGGTGCCCAGGCGCTCTCGGCGTAGAACACCGTCATGCCGGTCAGGGTCAGGATCATCAGGCTCAGGGCGAACACCAGGTGACCGATGCGCCACAGCAGCGGAAAGCGCCGGAAATGCTTGCCCAGCAGAAGTTCATCGGTGCGCACATGCGGCCGCGTCTTGCGCGACTGGCGGTCTTTGTACTCGCGGTAGAACCACAGCGCTGTATGCGTCCAGAAAAACGCGAACGTGCCGACCAGCAGCTGAATCATGAATTTCGAGGCGATCCATATGTAAGGATAGCGGCCGAAGTCGTGCGACGTGCCGTGCGGCTCGAACGTGGTGAAACCCTGTGTCGCTTGCTTGTGGCATTGCTGGCAGGTCTTCAGGCGGTTGTCTGGATGCACCGTGGATTTCGGACTGTCTATCCTCTGGATCGCATGGCTGCCATGGCAGTCGAAACACTTTGCGGTATAGGCGTAGCCGAGCTTGTTGATCTGGCCGTGATAGGTTTCGGTATAGGACTTCAGGCTGCCCTGATGGCAGTTGCCGCAGTTCTTGGTGATTGCGAGCTTGGCCGAATCCTTTGCCGTATTCTCGACGTCGTGGGTGGTGTGACAGTCGGAGCAGATGGCTGCTTTGGGGTTCTTGTTCTGCAGCACTTCCTTCCCGTGCACCGAGGTCGCGTATTGTTCGCGTTCCGCGGTGTGGCATTTCCCGCAGGCGTTCGGGACGCTGAGGCGCCATTCCGCGCGTTCGGGACTGCCGCTGGTATAAATATAATGCGGCGCATGGCAGTTGTAGCAGGTCGCGTTTGTGCGCGACTGGTCATCCCGGTTCGGTCGCGCATGAACCGACTTCATGTACTTGTCGATATTCTGCACTACCACCCCGAGTCTTTCGTTCTCCGCGGTTTTGTTTTCCGCCTTGGCGGCATCCCACAAGGCTTCATGGCAGGTAACACAACTGACCTTGCGCGTTACCCCGGGCTTGTGCGGGATTTCGGAAATATCGGTATGGCACTCCTGGCAGGCGCGTTTTCCGTGCACGCTCTTGCCGAATTTATCCTTGATCACATGCAGATCGCGCGTCTGACCGTCCGCCCCCGGCACGGCGAAGCCTTCGTTGCCGTGACATGCAAGACAGGTGTCGTTGTCCGGGTTTCCGATTGTCTTTTCGGCTGCTTTGGCGCCGGCCGCGTCTGCGGCCATGGCTGGTTGCTGCCAGATGACGGAGACTCCCGCCATACAGATGACGCCCGCCATCACCCAAGCTGCAAGTCTTGAAACGCCCATGACTTTTGATTCTCCGGTTAAATGAACCGCGCTCCGTCCTGTCGCATACAGGACAAGATTCCTACGTGCCAACCACGATGAGCGCCGCTTCGTATTGCTCAGAACAGCTGCCGCGCTTTTTTTCCTCCCTGCGCCTGCGGTCTGGCGTGTCATAGACCGCCAGACCCTTTTCGCGTTGACGATACTAAACGAACGTTCGCCGCCCGAATTGATGTACATCAAGCCCCGCCGCGATTGGGCGGAGCCGCGAAGTGTCAGCGCGCAGGCGGTGCCGCCGCCTATAGGTTTTTCAGCTTACCCGGAAATTGCGGAACTGCCACGGATCGGAGGCGTCGATGTCATCCGGATAAAGTCCGCCGCGACCGGCGAGCGGGGTCCAATCCGTGTACACGCCGACCAGTTTCCCGAGATAGGGCGCCGACAATTCGAGCAACGCCTGATAGTCGAGCTCATCCGGTTCGACGATACCGGCGTCGGGGTGTTTCAGCGCCCACACGATGGCCGCCATGAACGGCGCGTTCACCTGCAGGCTGGTGGCGTTGTTATGCGGGCACAGCTTGCGGGTTTCCTCGATTCCGAGTTGCGAGCCGTACCAATAGGCGCCTTTCCTGTGCCCCATCAGCAGTACGCCCAGTTCATCGAAGCCGGAATCGATTTCATCGCGCAGCAGTCGCTGGCGCGGCGGAAAGCGCCAGCCGTTGCCGGCGAACTCCTGCAGCGAAAGCACCGCGTCGTCACAGGGGTGGTAGGCGTAGTGGCAGGTCGGCCGGTAGACCACCTTGCCGTCTTCGCGCACCGACAGATAGTCGGGAATCGAGATCGCCTCGCCGTGCGAAATCAGCCAGCCGTGAAATGATCCCTCGTGCGGCGCCCAGGAGCGCACGCGCGTCGCCACGCCCGGCCGGTCGAGGTAGATCGCGGCGCCGCCGCCGAAACCGTACTCGCGCCCATCGTGCGGCCAATTGCGCTCGTGCGTGCCCCAGCCGAGTTCGGCCGGCTGCAGCGATTCGCCGCAGAACGCCTCGCTCGACCAGGTGTTGACGAATTCGCCGTTGCGCTTGCGCACCTGACTCGTCTGGTGGTCGCGCTCGGATATGTGGATGACTTTCACCTCCAGTTTGGCCGCGAGCCGTCCCCACGCTTCGCGGTCTCGCGGCACGCCGGCGTCAACGCCTAGCTCGGCTGCAAGATTGAGCAGCGCCTGCTTCACCAGGTGCGACACCAGGCCCGGATTGGCGCCATGCATCAGCACGCAGGCCGGTCCGGAGGCGAACTTGGCGCGCAGCGCCAGCGCCGTCTCGCGGTAGGCGTAGTTCGAACGCCGGCTGGCGGGCACGGAAATATCGGTATGGCCACCGGGCCAGGGCTCGATGCAGGCGTCGATATAAAGCACACCGTGCTGTTGGCACCACTCGATCAGCGCGACGCTGGAGACGTCGAACGAGGCGTTGACCAGGAAATCTCCAGGACCGAGTTCGCGTGCGAGAATCGCGACGTAGTTATCCCGGGTCAGCGGTTCGACTTTGAATCTGATGCCATACTCGGCGGCGATTTCCTTGCCGAATGCGTTGGCGGTGACGATCGCGAGCTGCTCCGGCCGCATATCGACGTGGCGCAGGATGAGCGGCAGCGAGCCCTGTCCGACAGCGCCGAAACCGACCATCAGCATCCTGCCAGAAAAAGAGGCGTATTTTTTTTGCATACTCTGGCTTGAGTTAACTTTGTTGAGATCGTCGCGATCAAGTCGGTTATATCCGAAAGCGGACATTACTGCAATACGCGGCGACGTTGCGTATTGCAGCGCTAGCGACTGCGCCGCTACGCTATATACAGCGTCTTAAGTACTGTCGCATGCGCGTAGCGGCCATTGCGCGCTGCGCGCGCCAACCGTGTTTTCCGCGCGGACGGCTTCTCGTCCGCGCCAAATCCCAACCCTGCAATACCGATCGGCGGGATTTGCGCCGCTACGCTAGTACTTTTGCGGCTGCTCGGTCTGCACGCGCGCCTGATCGCTGTGCAATGTGAAGATGCTCACGCCGCACAGCGCCACCAGCGGCAATGCAACCAGCATGACTCCGGCGATGGCGACAGCCCAACCGCGTGGCGCCAGTTTGTGGTCCTTTGGATGCTGTAGATAACTCGCAAGACGAGTGCCGCCCGACATCAGTGTCAGCGCGATCAGCACCCAGCAGAAGTACTCGAGGCCGATCCGGCCCCAGGACAATCCGTTCAGCAGTCCGAAGGCCGAAACGAGTCCGATCAGCCAGACCAGCAGCAGCGCGACGTCGCTGATGATGCGCGATTGCAGATATTCGGGCGGAATTGTTCCGCTGCGGAACAACTGATGCAGGAGCAGCACGCCGATCGTCAGCGCAGCGAAACAAAGGATCGCGAAGAACCAGCCGATGAAGGCCAGCGGCAGCGTAGGGATCGCCATGCGCAGTTCCTGCTGTTGTCCCGTCCTCAGGTCCCGCTGTGCGGGTCCGCACAGATCGCGGTAAGTATGCCCTGCATCAGCGCGGTAGGGGTGGGCGGACAGCCGGGCACGGCGACGTCCACGGCGATCACGTTGGAGACGCGGCCGCAGCTGGCGTAGCTTTCGCCGAATATTCCGCCGCTGCAGCCGCAGTCGCCCACGGCGACGACCAGCTTGGGCGCCGGCATGGCGTCGAAAGTGCGCTTGAGCGCCACCTCCATATTGCGTGCTACGGGTCCTGTGACCAGCAGCAGGTCGGCATGGCGCGGGCTGGCGACGAACTTGATGCCCAGTCCCTCGATGTTGTAATAGGGATTGTTGAGCATGTGGATTTCCAGTTCGCAGCCGTTGCAGGAGCCCGCGTCCACGTGACGGATCGCCAGCGACCCGGCGAACAGGCCGAGGATCTCCTGCTGCAGCCGCTGGCTCACCACGCGCAGCGCCTCGTCAGCCGGCGGCGCTGCCTCCGTCTTGATCCCGGTGCGGACAATCTGTGTCAGCAGTTTGAGCATGGTGTTCGAACGGCCCTTCTAGGCGCAGCGAGTGAAATCATGGCTCTCTGCCGTCGCGGAGTTGCACTGTTGCGCGGACGAAAAACTGTCCGCGCGGATCGTCAATTGCGTGCGGATGAAAAGCACATCCGCACGCAATTGACGATCTTGGGTAACCCCGCCGCACTGTGTACGGCGCGTGCAGCGCGCAGGGTTTTTCGTAGCACGCGACAGTAGTCATATCTCTGTACATAGTCACAAATCGCAACCGGAATACGACAGGTTGAACGATTTATTGATCAGCGGAAAATCCGGAACAATGTTGTTGATCACTGCGAACGCAAGTGCCGGCCAGTTCTGCCAGGAAGGGTCATGCGCGTGGCAGCTGCGGATGCAGTCGTTCGCGCCCGTTTCCAGCGCCACCAGCGATTCGCCGCGCCAGCCTTCGGCGCATCCGAGCCCCCTGCGGCCGGCGGGTACCGCGGGTAGCGGCACTGCAACGGGCCCGGGGGCAATGTGCTGCACCACGCTGCGGATGAGGCGCAGGGATTCGAATATTTCGTCGAAACGCAGGATCACGCGCGCGGCTACGTCGCCGTTCTTGTGCGTTTTCATGCGCACGCCGAGCACATCATAAGGTGCTGGCTTGGCCTGCGTTCGCAGGTCCCAGTCCTGGCTGCTGGCGCGTCCGGCGAGACCGATCACGCCCAGCTTGGCAGCCGTATTCGCAGTCAGCCGGCCGCAAGTGAGGAAACGATCCTGCAGTCCCGGGTGATCGTCGTAAATGTCCTTGATCAGGCGCACTTCGCGCTCCAATGCGTCGCACTGCGCGGCAATTTCGGCCAGGCGCGCGCGCGCGATATCGCGGGCGACGCCGCCGGGAACGATGCAATCCATCAGGTAGCGGTGGCCGAACAGTTCGTGATTTGATCGCAGCAGTTCCTCCTTCAGTCGCATGAACTGTGTCAGACCGAAAGCGAGTCCGCCGTCGTTGCCCAGATAGCCGAGGTCGCCCAGATGGTTGGCAACGCGCTCGCGTTCGAGCATCAGCGCGCGCAGCCACAGTGCCCGCGCCGGCGGGGTTATGCCGGCGATGCTCTCCAGCGCCATGCAGTAGGCCCAGGCGCAGGCCACGGTGCTGTCGCCGCTAACCCGCCCCGCGAGCCTGGCGCCTTCGGTGAGTGTCATGCCCTGGAATCGTTTTTCCACGCCCTTGTGCGTGTAGCCGAGTCGTTCTTCCAGGCGCAACACCTTTTCCCCAACGACTGAAAAACGGAAATGTCCCGGCTCGATGGTGCCCGCGTGCACCGGTCCGACCGGAATTTCATGCACGCCGTCGCCGGCCACCGAAACGAAGGCGTAGTCGTCGCTGCCCGTGTCGAAGATCGTCGCGGCGGCTGAATCGCGCCTCAGGGGATGATAGTTGTCGCGCCAGGCGGCGTGGCGCAGCCAAGGCCGCCGGTCCGCAGCGTCGGCGTCGATACCGACGAGGTCGCGCGCAGCGCGCTGCATGCGCTGCGCCGGATAGAAAATCGGCGACAGATCCGGATAGCGCGGCGCCTCGGCGGGCAGTGCACTCTTCAGCCACAGCATGCCTGCAGGATTGGCCAGCGCCAGGTGCAGCGTGTAGCCAAGTCCCTGGTCACGCTCGTCCGTTCCCCACAGCGCGGCGAGGCGCCCGCCCTGGTCTTTTACCGTCTGACAGAAGCCCGGAAGTTCCGCGGCCGCGGCCTCGGCGGACCACGCCGGCACCGCGCCGGGGAGTTCA
>QYQC01000060.1 GCA_007280315.1 Betaproteobacteria bacterium
CCGGCCGCGCTTCGGCATCATGCGCGGGCGCGAATTCACGATGAAGGACGGCTACTCCTTTCACGCCGACTATGCGGACCTGCAGCGCGAATACCAGAACATGTTCGACACCTACACGCGCATTTTTACCCGGCTTGGCCTCAAGTTCCGGGCCGTGGCCGCCGACACCGGTTCCATTGGCGGTACCGGCTCGCACGAGTTCCACGTGCTGGCTGAATCGGGCGAGGATGCCATCGCCTACTGCCCGGATTCGGACTACGCAGCAAACATAGAACTTGCCGAAGCGCTGGCCCCGGCGAATGCGCGCGCTGCGCCCGGCGCGCCGCTGCGCAAGGTTCCGACTCCGGGCAAGACGCGCTGCGAGGACGTCGCCGTCCTGCTCGATGCGCCGCTCGCGCAAACGGTCAAAGCCATCGCGGTGATGCATCAGACGGAGTTCATACTGCTGCTGCTGCGCGGCGATCACACTCTGAACGAGATCAAGGTGCAGAAGCTTCCGGGAATGGACCCGTTTCGCTTCGCCACCGACGCCGAGATCGAACAACACCTCGGATGCAAGCCGGGCTATCTCGGACCGGTCGGTGCCAGAGCTCAGATAAAGGTCATTGCGGACCGCGCGGTGGCGGCACTTTCCGATTTTATCTGTGGTGCAAACGAAGAGGGATTTCACCTCACGAGCGCAAATTTTGGTCGCGACCTGCCCGAGCCGGCACTGGTGGCCGATATCCGCAATGTCGTGCCTGGGGACCCCAGTCCCGACGGCAAGGGAAAGCTTGAGCTCTGCCGCGGTATCGAGGTCGGGCATATCTTTCAGTTGCGCACCAATTATTCGGAGGCGATGAAGGCGATGTTCCTGGACGAGTCGGGCAAGTCGCGCGCATTCGAAATGGGTTGCTACGGCATCGGTATCACGCGCATCGTCGGCGCCGCCATTGAACAGAACCATGATGCGCGCGGCATTGCGTTCCCGCAACCGATGGCGCCATTCCAGCTTGCGCTGGTACCGATCGGCTACAAGAAAAGCGCCACCGTAAGGGAAACCTGCGAACGACTATATCAGGAGCTAACCGCAGCAGGCATCGACGTGCTGCTCGATGACCGCGACGAGCGGCCTGGCGTGCTGTTTGCAGACATGGAGCTCATTGGCATTCCGCACCGCGTGGTGGTGGGCGAGCGCGGGTTGAAGGAGGGCAAGCTCGAATACCAGGGAAGACGCGAGCAGAGCGCGACCACGGTTCGACCGGACGAACTTCTCGCCTTCATCAAAGCGAGGTTATGCGAGAACTAGTGCGATGGACGGCAATCACGATGATGCTGTTCGCGCATGGATTTGCATTGGCTGGCGCGCAGCGTTATGAACCGCTCGCTGCCAGCGTACAAGCTGCGTTGTCCAAGGCGGTCAGCGATCGCGCGCCATTGACCTCCGCGTTTGCGTCAAAGCTGGAGGAGGTTAACTGGCTCAGCACCATGTCGCGGCGGTTGGAAAAGCGTATGCGCGACCATGATAGCCGCGTCGCGTTCCTCAAATCGGTGCATTACGAGGCCAGCCGCGCCGGCCTTGATCCGCAGCTGGTGCTGGGTCTGATCCAGGTTGAGAGCGGATTCAAGAAGTACGCCGTATCCCGAGCCGGCGCGCGCGGCTACATGCAGGTGATGCCGTTCTGGGCGAAGCTGATAGGGGCGAAGGGCGACAACCTGTTCGATATGCGCAAGAATATTCGCTACGGCTGCACCATCCTGCGCCATTACCTGGATCTGGAACAGGGTGATCTGTTCCGCGCGCTGGGGCGCTATAACGGCAGCCTTGGAAAATCCGATTATCCGCGCGCGGTGGAGGCGGCGTGGAAACAAGGCTGGCACTATGACAGCAAGCGCCATTGAACCGCATCGCCGCGCCGTAAGACGCAAAATTCAGGAGCATCGATATGCTGTCTGCTTCCAAATTTGAATAGAAGCCACATGGCGGAAATCCTGGTTCTGTATTACAGCCGCCGCGGCGCCGTCGGCGAAATGGCGAGGCTGGTGGCGCGGGGCGTGGAGCAAGTATCGGGCGCCAGCGCTCGTCTGCGCACGGTTCCCCAGATCGCCAGCGCAACAACCGTCGCACAACCGGCCATACCCGATGCCGGAGCGCCGTACTGCGAGCTCGCGGACCTCGAGCAGTGCGCCGGCCTTGCACTGGGCAGTCCGACGCGCTTTGGCAACATGGCCGCACCGATGAAGCATTTCTGGGATGGAACCGGCGCGCTCTGGCTGAGAGGCGCGCTTGTAGGCAAGCCGGCGGCGGTGTTCACCTCGACCAGCAGCCTCCACGGCGGACAAGAAACGACCTTACTGTCGATGATGCTGCCGTTGATGCACCACGGCATGCTGATAGTCGGCCTGCCCTACACTGCACCGGAATTGTCCACGACCGAGACTGGCGGCACGCCCTACGGCGCCAGCCATGTGGCCGGCAGTGCCAGCGACCGGCCGATCAGCGCAGATGAAAAATCCCTGTGCATCGCACTGGGAAAGCGCCTCTCTGGCATAGCGCTGAAACTGGCTTCCTAGGTTGAACAAAGGACTTTACCTCGGCGCCTGCCTCAGTTTGCTGGCGCTGATATTTCTTTGCCTCGCCTGGGAGCTATGGCTCGCGCCACTGCGCCCAGGTGGTTCCTGGCTGGTGCTCAAAGCGCTGCCGTTGTTATTGCCGCTGTTGGGTGTGCTTAAGCGCAGGCGCTACACTTATCAATGGTCATCTATGTTGATTCTGGCCTACGTTGCCGAAGGCGTGGTGCGTGCCGCGAGCGATAGCGGTATGGCGGCCATGCTGGCGCTGGCAGAGTTGCTGCTGTCGTCGGGCTTCTTCGTTAGCGCCATATTCTACGTCCGCCTTAGCCGCCCACATTGATCGGGGAGATTCGGATGCGCATCATCATCGCCGCTTTGCTAGTACTGCCGCTGCTCGCGGCAGCCGAAACATTTCCCAAGGCTGACCCTGCCGCCGGCAGGAAACTTGCCGACGCTGCCAAGTGTGCCAAATGCCACAGCGCCAGATTCGGCGGCGACGGCTCGGCAATGTACACGCGCCCCGACCACCGGGTGAAGACGGCCGGTCAGTTGCTGGCGCAGGTGCGGATGTGCAACACCCAGCTCAACACCGGCTGGTTCCCGGAAGAAGAGGAACAGGTCGCCGCCTATCTCAATCGCGATTACTACAAATTCAAATAGATTCCGCGAACGCGTCCCCTATAGCTGCGGGTTGATACGCTCGATCTTGCTTTGCAGCTTGTTGAGTGCCGCAAGATAGGCCTTGGCTGACGCCACGACAATATCGGTATCCGCACCGACGCCGTTGACGATACGTCCGGATTTTTGCAGCCTTACAGTGACCTCACCCTGTGATTCGGTGCCTTGCGTAACGGCGTTTACAGAGTACAGCATCAGTTCGGCGCCGCTGTTCGCAACGCTCTCGATCGCCTTGAAGGTTGCATCCACCGGGCCGTCCCCCTGCGATTCGGCGCGGCGTTCTGTCCCGCCTTCGGCCAACACCACCTTGGCATGCGGACGCTCGCCGGTACCGCTGGCCTGGCTCATGTCGATCAGCTTCCAGTGTTCGCTTTGCGCCGCGATTGCCTCGCCTGCAAGTAAGGCGTGGATGTCCTCATCGAATATTTCGTGCTTCTTGTCGGCAAGGTCCTTGAAGCGGGCAAATGCGGCGTTGATTGCCTGATCCGATTCGAGTCCTATGCCCAATTCCTTCAGCCGCGCCTTGAACGCGGTACGTCCGGAGTGCTTGCCCAGCACCAGTTTGTTCGCGTTCCAGCCGACATCCTCAGCGCGCATGATTTCGTAGGTTTCGCGGCTTTTCAGGACGCCGTCCTGGTGGATCCCCGCCTCGTGGGCGAAAGCGTTGGCGCCGACGATGGCCTTGTTCGGCTGCACCGGGAATCCGGTGATGCCGGACACGAGTTTGGACGCCGGCACAATTTGAGTTGCGTCGATGCGCGTGTCACATGGAAAGACGTCGCGGCGCGTGCGCACCGCCATGACGATTTCCTCGAGCGAACTGTTGCCGGCGCGCTCGCCCAGTCCGTTGATCGTGCATTCCACCTGGCGCGCCCCGTTCATCACCGCGGCGAGCGAGTTGGCTACCGCCAGACCGAGATCGTTGTGACAGTGCACCGACCAGATCGCCTTGTCGGAATTGGGAATGCGCTCGCGCAGCGTTCGGATCAACGCGCCGAACTGTTCCGGCACCGTGTAGCCCACCGTGTCCGGAATATTGACTGTCTTCGCTCCTTCCCTTATGACTGCCTCGAGTACGCGGCACAGAAAGTCGACGTCGGAGCGACCCGCGTCCTCGGGCGAGAACTCGACGTCGTCGGTAAATTTTCGCGCAAAGCGCACGGCGTTGACCGCATCAGTCAATACCTGGTCCGGCGTCATGCGCAGCTTCTTTTCCATATGGATAGGCGAAGTGGCGATGAACGTATGGATGCGGCCGGACTTGGCTGGCTTGATCGCATCGGCTGCGCGCGCTATGTCCTTGTCGTTCGCGCGCGACAGCCCGCACACGGTGCTGTCCTTGATGATTTCCGCCACCGCACGCACCGCCTCGAAGTCGCCGTTCGAGGCCGCCGGAAAACCTGCTTCGATTACGTCCACGCGCATTTTTTCCAGCAGCCTGGCGATGCGCAATTTCTCCTCCTTGGTCATTGATGCGCCGGGGCTTTGCTCGCCGTCGCGCATGGTGGTGTCGAATATGATCAAGTGGTCTTTCATCTCAGTCTCCAGTTAGAAAACGCAATCAAGAATTGAACAATAGCGGCCTGCGCCGGGGTGGCGCAGGGTTCAGACAAACTCGAATTGTGAGGGAGGTTATGTGCGCGCGGGGCGCAGCAGCAGGCCGGCCGGCAGGGGCAGGCTGCTAAGGAGAGCAGTTAATACTGTGTTGCGGGAAATCATGGCAGTCAATATATCGGCTTTACCGATATTAGGCAATAGCCCCATCCGTCGCCCATCCGTCGCCATCCGTCGTTACAAGCGTCTGCGCCGCCAGTTCCACGCCCACACCACGTAACCGGACAGGGCGTAGGCGACGAATAGCAGGAACAGCACCGTCGGCGGATGACTAGAGATCAGGATCACGGCGAACACCACCAGCAGGATCGCCCAGAATGGCACGCTGCGGCGAAAGTTGATGTCCTTGAAACTGTAGAAAGGTACGTTGCTAACCATAGTCAGGCCAGCGAACAGCGTGATGACCCAGGCAAGCCAGCGCATGGTGCTTACCGCGTCTATCTTGAAATCGTCGACCACCCAAATAAAGCCAGCCACCAGCGCCGCCGCCGCCGGGCTGGGCAGTCCCTGAAAGTAGCGTTTGTCGACTACCGCTATATTGGTATTGAATCGCGCCAGCCGCAGCGCCGTAGCGGCGCAGTAAACAAACGCGGCGATCCAGCCCATTCGGCCCATACTCTTGAGCGCCCATTCGTACATCACCAGTGCCGGAGCCGCGCCAAAGGACACCATATCGGAGAGGCTGTCGTACTCGGCGCCGAATTCGCTCTGCGTGTGTGTCAGGCGCGCGACGCGCCCGTCCAGGCCGTCCAGCACCATGGCGATGAAAATCGCCACCGCCGCCTGCTCGAAACGGTGGTTCATCGCCTGCACAATCGCATAAAAACCGGCAAACAGCGCCGCGGTGGTAAACAGATTGGGAAGCAGGTAGATGCCGCGGCGGCGCATCTCGGCGTTGATCAGCGGCTTCTTCCGTTTGTACACAGGCATCGCTCGCTTATTGGAAAATTGAGGCGGAAATCGGCTCAAGGGAGATCGAGACTGTCGGGTCACATCCCGGCGTAGGCCTCTGGGTCGGAGTGCATTTCGGCAGTTCTGAATCGCCCCCGACTGTTCTATTCCAGACTGGCCAGGACCGTGCTGGTAGCATACACCTTGTCCCCCAGCGCCGCCTTGATGCGGGCGTTGGGCGGCAGGTACAAATCGACGCGCGATCCGAAGCGAATGAAACCATAGCGCTGTCCGCGCTGCAGCCGGTCGGCCGATTTGACGTAGCAAAGGATACGGCGTGCGATCAGGCCAGCCACTTGCACGCAAACGACATCAGCGCCGGCGTCGGTGCGAATCCATAGCGCGTTGCGTTCGTTTTCGGTCGAAGCCTTGTCCAGCGCTGCGTTTAAAAAACTGCCGGCCTTGTACCATATCTGTTTTACTTCTCCATCAACCGGAGATCGATTGGAGTGCACGTTGAATACGTTCATGAACACGCTGACCTTGATGGTGTCCCGGTCAAGGTAGGGATCGCGCGCGTTCTCCACCGCCACGATACGTCCGTCCGCGGGCGAAACTATCGTTTTCGCGTCCCCCGGTACTTCACGCGCCGGATCGCGGAAAAACTGCAGCACGAACAACGCAACGATCCATAGCGGTACCGACCATGCGAGGCTGTACCACGACGCCAACGCAGCCAGCGCGACTGCGAGGGCCAGGAATGGCCAGCCTTCCCGGGCGATCAGAGGGTGGGGATAATTCATCGGCAGGATGTAGACTGTGGAAGAGGATCAGGTGGCATCAACGAATTGCCACCAGTCTACTACGCGCAGCCTAGTTCTTGGACTGATCGACCAGTTTGTTCTTCTTGATCCAGGGCATCATCGCGCGCAGCTTCTCGCCTACTACTTCGATCTGATGTTCCGCGGTGAGCCTGCGGCGCGACAGGAGCGTCGGCGCACCGGCGCGATTCTCCAGGATGAAGCTCTTGGCGTATTCGCCGGTCTGGATGTTTTTGAGAGCCTCGCGCATGGCTTTTTTGGTCTCGTCGTTGACGATCTTCGGACCTGTCAGATATTCGCCGTATTCGGCGTTGTTGGATATCGAGTAATTCATGTTGCCGATACCGCCCTCGTACATGAGATCGACGATCAACTTCAGCTCGTGCAGACATTCGAAATAGGCCATCTCCGGCGCGTAGCCGGCATCGACCAGGGTTTCGAAACCCGCCTTGACCAATTCGACGCAGCCGCCACAAAGCACCGCTTGCTCGCCGAACAAATCCGTTTCGGTTTCTTCCTTGAACGTGGTTTCGATCACGCCGGCGCGCGCGCCGCCGATGGCGGCGGCATAGGACAGCGCCAGATCACGCGCTTTCCTGCTCGGATTCTGGTGCACGGCGATCAGCATCGGCGTGCCACCGCCCTGCGTATAGGTCGAGCGCACCGTGTGGCCCGGCGCCTTGGGCGCGATCATCACCACGTCGAGGTCGGCGCGTGGGGCCACCTGGCCGTAATGTATGTTGAAACCATGGGCGAACGCCAGCGTCGCGCCTTTCTTTATATTGGGTTCTACCTCGCTCTGGTAGACCATGGCGATGTGCTCGTCGGGCATCAGCATCATGACGAAATCGGCGCCCTTCACCGCATCACCGACCTCGGCAACCTTGAGCCCGGCTTTCCTCGCCTTGTCCCAGGAGGCGCCGGCCTTGCGCAAACCGACGGTGACCTTCATGCCGGAATCGTGCAGGTTGAGCGCGTGCGCATGGCCCTGGGAGCCGTAGCCGACGATCGTCACTTTCTTGCCCTTGATGAGCGAAAGATCTGCGTCCTTGTCGTAATAGACTTTCATGGTTTCCCCTCAGATTGCGAGGCATTGGAGCGGTGCTTCGAAGCTAGTTGCGCTACCGCATGAATAGCCCCAGATTCCCGTTCCTGTCCTCTATTTGCTAAATTCTAAGAACCCGCTGCCCGCGGGCAATACCGCAGGCGCCGGTGCGCGCCGTCTCGAGGATAGCGGTCTTGCCGAGCGCCTCGATAAACGCATCCAGCTTCTGTCCGGTTCCGGTAAGTTCGATCGTATAAGTATCCTCGGACACATCGATAATTCGTCCGCGGAAGATATCCGACATGCGCTTCAAATCGTCGCGATCCTTGGGGCCGGCGCGCACTTTGATCAGCATCAACTCACGTTCGATGTGCGGCGCCTCGAACAGGTCCACCACCTTGACTACTTCGACCAGCTTGTTCAGCTGCTTGGTGATCTGTTCGATCACATCTTCCGAACCCGAGGTGACGATGGTCATGCGCGACATCGATTCGTCCTCGGTAGGTGCAACGGTAAGCGACTCGATGTTGTAGCCGCGGGCGGAGAAAAGTCCGGAAACGCGTGACAGGGCTCCCGCTTCGTTCTCAAGTAGGATAGAAATAATGTGTCGCATGGATGTCGGTGGTTGGTTACGGGGGCGATTACAATTCTTCGGCCAGGATCATTTCGGTGAGACCCTTGCCGCCGCCGACCATGGGATAAACGTTCTCCGTCTGGTCGGTAATGAAATCCAGGAATACCAATTCGTCCGTGCGCTTGAACGCCTCTTTCAGCGCGGGCTCGACATCGGCTGGTTTTTCGATGCTTATACCGACATGACCGTAGCTCTCGGCCAGCTTGACGAAATCGGGCAGCGCATCCATGTAGGATTCGGAGTAGCGATTGCCGTGGAAAAACTGCTGCCACTGCCGCACCATGCCCATGTAGCGGTTGTTGAGATTGACCACCTTGATCGGCAAACGGTACTGCTTGCAGGTCGACAGTTCCTGGATGCACATCTGGAAACTCGCTTCGCCGGTGACACACACCACCGACGCACCGGGATTGGCCAGCTGCACGCCCATCGCGGCGGGCAGACCGAAGCCCATGGTGCCCAGACCACCGGAATTGATCCAGCGGCGCGGCTTGTCGAATTTGTAGAACTGAGCTGCCCACATCTGGTGCTGGCCGACGTCGGAAGTAATGAAGGCGTCGCCCCTGGTGATTTCGTACAACTTCTCCAGAACGTATTGCGGCTTGATGATCTTGCTCTTGCGGTCGTAGCGCAGGCAGTCCTTGGTCCTCCACAGTTTGATCTGCTCCCACCAGGCGTTGAGCGCCTTCGGTTCCGGGCGCTGCTTGCCGGCCTCGATCAGGCTGATCAGATCGTCGAGTACGTCCAGCACATGGCCGACGATGGGCACGTCCACTTTCACCCGTTTGGAGATCGAAGACGGGTCGATGTCAATGTGAATGATTTTGCGCGGCACCTGGCCAAAATGCGCCGGATCGCCGATGACGCGGTCGTCAAAGCGCGCGCCGATTGCAACCAGAACATCGCAGTTCTGCATCGCCATATTGGCTTCGTAGGTGCCGTGCATGCCCAACATGCCGACAAAATGCTTGTCGGTTGCCGGAAAGCCGCCTAGGCCCATGAGCGTATTGGTGCAGGGAAACCCCAGCATTTTCACAAGCTTGGTCAGTTGCGGCGATGCGTCGGAGAGAATCACGCCGCCGCCGGCATAGACCATCGGGCGCTTGGCCTCGAGCAGCAACTGCGCGGCCTTCTTTATCTGCCCCGGATGCCCTTTCACCACCGGATTGTAGGAGCGCATCGAAACCGTTTCGGGGTACTCGAACTTGCACTTGTCGGTAGTTACATCTTTCGGGATGTCAACCAGCACCGGTCCGGGGCGTCCGGTAGTCGCCAGGTAGAACGCCTTCTTCATTGTTAACGCGAGATCCTTGACGTCTTTAACCAGAAAATTGTGTTTGACGCAGGGGCGGGTTATGCCAATCGCATCGCACTCCTGGAACGCATCCAGCCCTATAGCATGCGTCGGCACCTGACCGGTAATAATCACCATCGGGATCGAATCCATGTAGGCGGTGGCGATGCCCGTTACCGCGTTGGTTACTCCAGGACCCGAAGTGACCAATGCGACGCCGACTTTGCGGCTCGAGCGCGAGTAGCCGTCTGCAGCGTGGGTTGCGCCCTGCTCGTGCCGTACCAGTACGTGCTTGACCTTGTTCTGTTTGAACAACTCGTCATAGATGAACAGGACTGCACCGCCCGGATAGCCAAAAACATATTCGACTTTTTCAGCCTGCAGGCACTTGATGAGGATTTCTGCGCCCGATAATTCCATGATTTTCGCCGAGTTTTGCCCAAAGCATTGAACGTTAATGCCTGACCCACGTTTGGTCAAGATTTTTTTGCTGCGGCGCAACCAGACGAGTGCGGCGATAGCACGGCGCGGCATCGGGTAAACCACTAGAATCCGGAAATACTTTGAGGAAATCGTCCTGGCATCCCGCAACGAACTTTCCGAGTTTCTGCTTGCAGTTGAACGGCGCGCCTACAAACAGGCGAGATTTGCCGTGCGCGACGAGCAGGCGGCGCTGGATATCGTTCAGGATTCGATGCTCAAACTTTCGGAAAAATACGGCGCCAATCCGGCGACTGAACTGCCAATGCTGTTTCAGCGTATCCTGCAGAACACCATCCGCGATTACTACCGTCGTTACAAGGTGCGCGCAACCTGGACCACCCAGCTTTCATCGCTGTTGTCGGCAAAGGATGCCGCAGAGGAAACGGATCCACTTGAAACTTTAGCGCCGGCCGAGGACTCCAATCAAGCATTGGGGCCGCCAGATCATCTTGAAAAATCACAACTTATTGATTCGATTGAGGGCGAATTGAGAAAATTACCGCCGCGTCAACGCGAGGCCTTCCTGCTGCGTTACTGGGAGGAAATGGACGTTGCCGAAACCGCGAAGGCCATGGGCTGTTCGGAAGGCAGTGTCAAAACCCATTGCTCGCGCGCGACGCACACCTTGGCCAGCGCACTCAAGCGCAAGGGGATTACATTATGAATGAACAAGATTTCGGCAATAAAATCAAGCAACAACTTGACCTGGCGCTCGATCTCGATGCGGCCACGCGTGATCGGCTGAAAATCGCGCGCCAACACGCGCTGGCGCGCCAGCGCATGACCGAACCCGTATTTGCGCTGGCCTGGGTAGATGCTGTTGTCGGGCGGTTATCCGGCAACCCGGCGTCGGCGGGAGTCGCACTGGCAGGTGCAGCCCTGATCATCGCCCTCGTCGGCGTCCAATACTGGCAGCGTATGCCGACAGTGGAGGAAATCGAGGAAATTGACTCAGCGCTGCTTACCAGCGACCTGCCGATCAACGCCTATCTGGACAAGGGCTTCGATTCATGGCTAAAACGCTCGCAGCACTGACGCTGGGACTTTGCATCGCGCTGTCAGCGCTCCCCGCCTTCGCCGCCGCGGACAAGAAACAGCCCGACTGGGCGCAGCTCACGCAAGCGCAGCAGCAGGTTCTCGCTCCGCTGGCCAGCGATTGGAATAATTTCGATGATCGCCGGCGCAAGAAATGGCTGCTGACGGCCAAGCGCTATCCAAAAATGAAGCCGGAAGAACAGCAGCGCTTGCAAACGCAAATGCGCGACTGGGCCAAGCTGACTCCTGAACAACGCCGGCTCGCGCGTGAGAATTACAAGAAACTGGCTAAGGAGCCTCCGGAAAAGCGCGAGGTCGTAAAACAGAACTGGCACGAACGTCAGAAACTGAAGCAAGCAACACCAAACAACATCCCGGCTGCGCCTGCCGCGACGGGGGGCGAAAAATCCGTACCAACGCCGGCGCCTTCAAGTCCAACGCGCTGACGTGTCGGCCCAACTCGGCGCAGTCACGCACTCCCGCGACATCGGCCCCAGCGTCAAACGGCGAGTCGTAAGCCTGGTGTATGAGTCGTTGCTGCTCTTTGGCGTCACCAGCATCGCCGGCCTGCTGTTCCTCGCAGTTGCAGGCGGCGCGTCGGCCGGCTGGATGCGCCACGTATTCCAGATCTATATGTTCCTGGTGATCGGCCTGTATTTCACTGCATCCTGGCGCCGGCGCGGACAAACTCTGGCGATGAAGACCTGGAAACTTCAGGTGGTCGGCGCGAACGGTGCCAGAATCACCCTGCGTCAGGCGCTGGTTCGCTACGCCTGCGCCTGGCCCAGTCTGGCGCTGGGCGGAATCGGCATCCTTTACGCGCCATTCGATCGCGACCGGCAGTTTCTGCATGACCGGTTGGCGGGCACGAAAATCGTGGCGACCGACGACCGGAAATAGCCGGCTCCAGCACGGCCGCCTAACGACGCTCGACCCACCACATCATCGACAGCGCGGCGAGCAGGAACAGCACGCTGGGCAAGACGGCGGAGTAGAACGGCGTCCAGTTCTGGATGATGCCTACAGACGAGGACAGGCCGTTCAACAGGTGGAACAATATCCCCAGCATGATGCCGGAAAATATTTTCACGCCCATGCCGCCGACGCGTACATGCACGTAGGCGAACGGCAGCGCCAGCGCCATCATCACCAGCGTGGCGAAAGGATAGAGCAGCTTTTTCCACATCGCGATCTCGTAGCGCTCGGTCTGTTGCCGGTTCTCCGACAGGTGGCGGGTAAACTGGTACAGGTTGACGGCCGACATTTTTTCCGGCTGCACCAGCAGCACCGACAGCAGTTCGGGGGTCAGCACCGAGCGCCACTCGGTCTGAGCGAATTTGGACACGCTGGTACCAGCGTCGCCGAAGTTGGTACGCACCACGCGGCTCAAGCGCCATGTATTGTCTTTCTGAAACTCACCCTCCTCGGCAAAACTGAGCGAGCGCAGATGATAATCGCTGTCGAACTCGTATATCTTGATGCCGCTAAGCGAGCTGTCTGGCTTTACCTCGCGTACGTTGATAAAGCGGAATTCGTCCTTTACCCACAACCCGGAGCGAAATTCCTGCGCTACCACCGCGCTCATGGCGGCTAGACGCAACTGCTGCGCAGCGCGCTCCGCAAATGGCGTGACAAGTTCGCCGAAGGCGAACGTCAGCACCACGAATATGGCGCCAATGCGCGCTAGCGCCGCAGCCGCCGCGTACGGCGACAGGCCGGAAATCCGCATTACAGTGTATTCGGAATTGGCAGCGAGCTGCGACAGGGCATAGAGCGTGCCGATCAACACCGCGATAGGAGCAAGTTCGTAGACATGCCCGGGCAGGGACAGCAGCACGAACAGCAATACGTGCTGCAGGCGATAATTGCCCTTGCCCAGATAATTGAGCTCGTTGATCAGGTCGAAAAAAGCGAACAGCATCAGGAACGCGACCAGCACCAGCAGCGTCGCCGCATAGATCTCGCGCGCGAGATATTTGCGCAGGACGATCAACGCCCTCTCCTGAACGCCGAATGCACGCTCATGCGGCGATAGAACAGCGCCAGCAGCAGGAGCAGCATGGCCACATGCACCGCCCACCAACCGACTTGGAAAGACAGCTTGCCCTGCGATACCCACGCCTGGCTTACGCTGATCAGGTTGCTATACACCATGTAGGTGAGCAATGCGAATATCAGATTTGTGGAGCGGCTGGCGCGCGGATTGACGAACGCGAGCGGAATGGCGAGCAGCGTCAGATTGAGCGCCGCCAGTGGCAGACCGATACGCCACAGCAGTTCGGCCAGATTGCCTTGATGCGGATCCTTCAGCAGCTCTTGCGTCGACAGGGCGCGCGCCGGAACCTGCCCGACCTTGGCTTCGCGCGTTTCGATGCGCGCCGCATAGCGTTTGAATTCCATTACGCGATACTCTGCCTCGCCCGGAATCCCTTCGTAGCGTCTGCCGTCGGCGAGCACGATAAACCGATCACCGTTAGCCGCGGTTTCCTCGAAGCCGTGCCGGCTTACCATCACCCCCAGCCTGCCATGCTGCATCGACGTGACAAACACGTTCTGCACCCTGCGCAAATCGCCGGCAATGCCTTCGACAAAGAACACGCGTTCGGCATTGGCTGATTCACGAAACACCCCAGGCGCGATGCGCGATAACTCGTCGCGGCTGTCGAGTTGTCGCCGGTACTCCTCGCTTTGATTGTTGGCCCAGGGCGCGAGGAACAGCGACAGCAGCGCGATTACCAATACCAGCGGTGTTGCGAAAATCAACACAGGGCGCACCCAGGCCGTGAGCGGAAGGCCTGCGCTGAACCAGATCACCATCTCCGAATCGCGGTAGCTGCGGCTGATGGTCATCAGCACCGAAATGAACAGGGTCAGCGACAGCAGAACCGGCAGATAATTGAGCGCGGTAAATCCGAGCAGCGCGAGCACAGCTTCGGACAGGAGCTTTCCGCTCGCCGCCTGGCCAAGGTAGCGGATCAGTTGCGTCGTGAGGGTAATGGCGAACAGAGTGGCGAAAACGGCAACCGCGAGATTGCTGAATTCACGCAGCAGGGATCGCTGAAAAATCGCCACTCGATGAGCCTGCTATTGCGACATGAGAGGGTACGCCCCCTCATGTTTTCCATTATCGGCCGGTTGCAAGCCGCAGGCTGCAAGCGTCAAAACACTATGGGCTGGCACCCCGGCTTCGCTTTGACGCCGCGCCTCGGTGCAACAGCTTTGACTAGACGGGAACAAAGCAGGGATAATCGGACTTAACCGTTCGATTTGAGAGAAGGAGCAGCCATTGCAATTTAGCACAAAACGCGGTGCGCCGGAGATGCGCGCCACGCCCTGCATCGCCGTGGGCGTATATGCCGGTCGTAAACTCAGCGGCGCCGCCAACGCGCTCGACCGGGCGGGCCAGGGTGCGCTGCAGGAAATCCTGCGTCGTGGCGACATGGAAGGCAAGTCCGGAACCACGCTGCTTCTGTACCGGGTTCCAGGCGTCGCTGCAGAGCGCGTGCTGCTGGTCGGCCTCGGCGAAGAGGCGGACCTGCGCGAGCGCGAATACCGCGAAGCAACGCGTGCGGCGGTCAAGGCTGCGCAGGAAACCGGCGCCGGCATGCTTACGCTGTGTTTCGGCGAGATCAAAGCCGGCCGCCGCGATGCTGTCTGGAAGGCGCGCCAGGTGGCGCTGATCGCAGCAGAGTGCGCCTACCGTTTCGACTCCATGAAAAGCAAGAAAGCCGAGCCGCGCCCACTCGCGCGGGTCGAGTTGCTGGCTACCGCGCGCGATGCCAGCGCTGCGGTCCGCGGTCTGAGCCAGGGACAGGCAATCGGAGCCGGCGTGAGCCTGGCGAAGGACCTGGGCAACCTTCCCGGCAATGTCTGCACACCGGCGTTTCTCGCCGAGCAGGCAAGGAAACTCGGCAAGGAATGGAAGCTCGAGGTGGAAGTCCTGGAGCGCAAGGAGATGGAAAAGCTCGGCATGGGTTCACTCCTCTCGGTGGCGCAGGGCTCGCGCCAGCCGCCCAAGTTGATCGTGCTTCACTACGCCGGTGGCCAGAAGAAGGCCAAACCTCTGGTACTGGTCGGCAAGGGCATCACGTTTGACTCCGGCGGCATTTCGCTCAAACCCGGGCCGGAAATGGACGAGATGAAATTCGACATGTGCGGCGCAGCGAGCGTGCTCGGCGCGCTGCGCGCCTGTGCTGAACTCAAACTCAAGATCAACGTCGTTGGCATCATCCCGGCGAGCGAGAACCTGCCGGACGGCGCGGCGAGCAAGCCGGGCGATGTCGTCACCAGTATGTCCGGACAGACGATCGAGATACTCAACACCGACGCCGAAGGACGGCTGATCCTGTGCGACGCCCTGACCTACGCCGAGCGCTTCGAGCCCGAAGCAGTGGTCGACATCGCCACACTCACCGGCGCCTGCGTCATCGCGCTCGGCCATGTCGCCAGTGGCTTGTACAGCAACAAGGAAGCGCTGGCGCGCGAACTGCTCGCAGCGGGAGACGAAGCCCACGATCGGGCCTGGCATATGCCGCTGTGGGACGATTATCAGGAGCAGCTGAAAAGCAACTTCGCCGACATGGCGAATATAGGCGGCCGGCCAGCCGGGAGCGTAACCGCAGCCTGCTTCCTATCGCGCTTCACCAAGAAATTCGACTGGGCCCATCTGGACATCGCCGGCACTGCGTGGAAATCAGGCAAGGACAAGGGCTCTACCGGGCGGCCGGTGCCACTGTTGGTCAGTTTCCTGATGAAACGGGCGGGCAAAGGGTAACCGATGATTGATGACGGGATAAGAGGAAAACATTCTCACCCGTCGCCGCCGCGCTCTGATCGCCGATGACGCGTATCGACTTCTATTTCGAGGCCGACGACAAGCTGCAGGTCGCCTGCCGGCTGTCGTCCAAGGCAGCGCAACAAAAGCTGCGGGTACTCATCTACGTTGCCAACGAAGCCCAGGCACAGAAGATTGACAAAATGCTCTGGACCTGGAAACCGACCGGCTTCGTGCCGCACTGCATGACGCGCAGCCCGCTCGCCGCCGAAACGCGGGTGCTGATCACCCGCGACCCGGAGGACACGCCGCACGACGAGGTGTTGCTCAATCTGCATTCCGTCTGGCCGCCCGCGTTCAGCCGTTTCCACCGGCTGGTGGAAATCGTCGGCCGCGACGAGGAAGACCGCGAAGCAGCGCGCGAGCGCTTTCGCTTTTATCGCGATCGCGGCTACCAGATCGCCAGGCACGACCTGTCCAAAACCGATGGCTGAACCTGAGGATCTGCTGGGCAAGGCCGACGCGCTGATGGCACGCCACCACCCGGGTCGCGCGGCGGCGACACCCTACGGCGAGATCCCGGTGCTCGAAGAAGTCGTGGACTTCCCCGCCGAAAGTGACGATCTACCGCTGTTGATGGAGTTTGTCCTGCCCGCGGCACCGGATCAGGCGCAGACCGCGGCTATGGCGGCGCGCATTCGCGCAGCACTGCTTGAACAACTGCAGCCCAGAATCGATGCGCTTATCGAGGAGCGCCTCAAAGATGGCCTCGCGCCGCTGGTCGAAAAATTGTTCGAAGATCTGCGCGGCGAGTTGCAGCGGGTCGCGCGCGAGATTCTGAATGACGCCACCCGCACCGCCGTGGAACAGGAAATCGAGCGGCGCAAATAGGCTGGGCCGGAACCTCAATCCGCTATAATTCGCGTTTCGCTCATTCGAGCCGGGCGCCGTTCTGGCACTGTTCCGCTCGACGCGCCATCCCCAGAGAAGAAATGGAATTAGCCAAGAGTTTTGAGCCGCACGCCATCGAGGCGCACTGGTATCCGGAATGGGAGCGCCGCGGTTATTTCGCGCATTCCGCTGATCGCGCCAAACCGGCCTATTGCATCCAGCTGCCGCCGCCAAACGTGACCGGCACGCTGCACATGGGGCACGCGTTTCAGCAAACGCTGATGGATACGCTGGTGCGTTATCACCGCATGCGCGGCTTCAACACCAACTGGGTGGCGGGTACCGATCATGCCGGCATCGCCACCCAGATCGTGGTCGAACGGCAGTTGCAGTCCGAGGGCACGACCCGGCTCGAACTCGGGCGCGAGAGATTTCTTGAGCGTGTGCGCGCGTGGAAGCAGACGTCCGGCTCGACCATCACGCGCCAGATGCGGCGCCTGGGTGCCTCGGCCAACTGGACCTACGCCGACACCGAAGGCCAGCAAGCCGGTTACTTCACCATGGACGAGCGCATGTCGCGCGCTGTGGTCGAAGTGTTCGTACGCCTGCATCGGAAAGGGTTGATCTACCGCGGCAAGCGCCTGGTCAATTGGGATCCGGTGCTCGGCACCGCGGTGTCCGACCTGGAGGTCGACAGCGAGGAGGAAGACGGCAAGATCTGGGAAATCAAGTATCCGTTTTCGGACGGAAACGGCGCTTTGGTGGTCGCAACCACCCGCCCGGAAACCATGCTCGGCGACGTCGCAGTCGCAGTCAATCCCAAGGACGAACGCTACACTGCGTTGATCGGAAAACAGGTGGTGCTGCCGCTTACCGGCCGCACAATTCCGGTGATCGCCGACGATTACGTCGATCCCGCGTTCGGCACCGGTTGCGTCAAGATCACGCCGGCGCACGACTTCAACGACTACCAGGTCGGCCAGCGCCACGGCCTGGCGCAGATCGGCGTCCTCGCGCTCGATGCCACCATCAACGACAACGCCCCTGAGGCCTATCGCGGACTGGATCGGTTCGAGGCGCGCAAACGCATACTCGAAGATCTGGGCAAGCAGGGTCTGATGGCGTCGGAAAAGGCGTACAAACTGCGCGTGCCGCGCTCCGGCCGCACCGGCGTGATCGTCGAGCCCATGCTCACCGACCAATGGTTCGTAAAAATGGACGGTCTCGCCAAGCGCGGCTTGCAGGCGGTGACGGAAGGCGAAATCAAGTTTTACCCCGATCACTGGACCACCACCTATAACCACTGGCTGCAGAACATCCAGGACTGGTGCATTTCGCGCCAGCTATGGTGGGGACACCAGATTCCCTGCTGGTACGACGACCAGGGCAATACCTATGTTGCGCCGAGCGAAGACGAAGCCAGGACACAGGCCGCGGCCAAAGGCTACTCAGGCACGCTCAGGCGCGACGAGGATGTGCTCGACACCTGGTTCTCATCGGCGCTGGTGCCGTTCACGTCGCTCGGCTGGCCGGAACAATCCGACGACCTGAATGCGTTTCTGCCCTCCTCGGTGCTGGTCACCGGTTTCGACATCATTTTCTTCTGGGTTGCGCGCATGGTCATGATGACCCTGCACTTTACCGACAAAGTGCCGTTTCGGCATGTCTACATCAACGCACTGGTGCGCGATGCCGAAGGCCAGAAGATGTCGAAGTCCAAGGGCAACACCTTGGACCCGCTGGACCTGATCGACGGCGTCAGTTTCGATGCCCTTCTCGAAAAATCGACCCAGGGCCTGATGCTTGCCAGCCACAAGCAGAAAGTCGAGAAATACGTACGCAAGAATTATGCGAACGGAATTCCTTCCTTTGGCGCCGACGCACTGCGCTTCACTTTCGCCTCGCTCGCAAGCTTTGCTCGCACGCTCAACTTCGATCTTGGCCGCTGCGAAGGCTACCGTAATTTCTGCAATAAGTTATGGAACGCGACGCGCTTCGTACTGATGAACACCGAGGGCAAGGATTGCGGCATCGACGAATCGCTGCCGCTCGCCCCCTCCGTCATCGACCGCTGGATCGTGAGCCGACTGCAGCACGCGGAGAAAGCGATTTGCGACGGCTTCGACAGCTATCGCTTCGATCTCGCCGCGCGCGCACTGTACGAGTTCGTCTGGGACGAATATTGCGACTGGTATCTCGAACTGGCCAAGGTACAGCTGCAGTCGGGAAGCGAAGCCGAGCAGCGCGCAACGCGGCGCACACTGGTGCGCGTTCTGGAGGCGGTTTTGCGGCTCGCCCATCCGGTGATGCCCTTCATTACTGAAGAGTTGTGGCAGAAGGTCGCGCCGCTGGCCGGGCGCACTGGTGCGAGCATCATGCTCGCGCCCTATCCGCAGCAGCAGGTCGAGCGCATCGATGCAGCGGCCGAAGCGCAGGTCGCGCTGTTGAAAGATATCGTCGGTGCGTGCCGCAACTTGCGAGGCGAAATGAACGTCTCTCCGGCGCAGCGCATTCCCCTGCTCGCCACCGGCGACAAAGCGACGATGGACGCGCTCTCCCCCTATATCAAATTCCTGGCCAGGCTATCCGAAGTAAGCGTGGTCGCCGAGCTGCCGCAGGCCGACGCACCGGTCGCCGTGGTAGGCGACTGCCGTCTGATGCTCAAGATTGAAATCGACAAGGCGGCGGAACGCGAACGCCTGCAAAAGGAAATCTCCAGGCTCGAGGGCGAGACCACCAAGGCCGAGGGCAAACTCGCCAACGCCGGGTTCGTCGCCCGCGCGCCGGCGCAGGTAGTGGCGCAGGAGAAAGATCGGCTGACAGGATTCGCTACGACGCTGAAAAACCTGAAACAGCAACTCGCAAAACTCGGCTGACAAAATGTAAAAAGGGAGCGGCGCCCCTTTTATGTCCCCCAAGTTAGACATGCATCCGATCCTGCGCGGCTTTCAGCATCGCAATTTCCGCCTGTTCTTCATCGGCCAGACGCTGACCATGATCGGCACCTGGATGCAGTACATCGCCATTTCCTGGCTGATCTACCGGCTCACCGGTTCGGCCTTCATGCTCGGAATGACCGGGTTTGCGCTGCAAATCCCCATTCTGCTGGTGTCGCCGTTTGCCGGCGTATGGGTAGACCGCTTCGACCGGCGCAAGCTGTTGATGCTGACGCAGGCACTGGCGCTGGCGCAGGCCCTGGTGCTGGCCGCGCTCACCTTCTCCGGCCTGATCCAGGTGTGGCATGTCCTGGTCATTTCCCTGTTCCTCGGCACAGTCAACGCGTTCGCCAATCCGACCCGCGGCACATTCCTGCTGGAAATGGTGGAATCCAGGGAAAATCTGCCCAACGCCATCGCCCTCAACTCGCTGATCATGAACAGCGCGCGTTTCGTCGGACCGAGCATCGCCGGGGCGGTGCTCGCATTCGCGGGCGAAGGCTGGTGCTTCCTGTTGAACGCTTTCTCCTACCTGGCATTGATCGTCGCGCTATTGATGATGCGCGTCAAACCCGCGGCGACGCGCGCGATGAACGCGCACTGGTTCGAGGATTTGAAGCAGGGATTTCGCTATGCCTTCGGCTTTCTTCCCAGCCGGCACCTGCTGCTGCTGGTGGCAGCAGTCAGTATGACCACCTCGCCCTACCAGCACATGATGCCTATTTTTGCCGGGGAAGTGTTCGGCGGCGATGCGCGCACGCTCGGCCTCCTGATCAGCGGCGCCGGCATGGGCGCCTTTGCCGGCACGGCCTATCTCGCCGGGCGCACCTCCTTGCGCGGCTTGTCGCGCATCATTCTGATCGCCGGATTCTCAGCCGGGCTGGGCCTGATGCTGTTCTCCCAATCGCGCCTGCTTTGGCTGTCGCTGCTACTGATGCTGCCGATAGGTTTCGGTCTTATCGTGACCGCGACCTCGACCAACACCATCCTGCAGACCATCGCCGACGAGGGCACGCGCGGCCGCGTGGTCAGCATCTACCATATGTGCTTTCTCGGCACGCCGCCGCTGGGAAACTTCATCGCCGGCTCGGTCGCGAGCCGCATCGGCGCGCCGCTGACGCTGCTCATTTTCGGCGCGCTGTGCACGGTTGCAGCCTTTGCCTTCGCCCTGCAGATCGAGACCTGGCGCGCCGCGATCCGGCCGGTGTATCAGCGCCTCGGTGTGGTGAAATAGCCGCGTACGCGCGCGACGCGGCTGACGTTCAGCGCGCGTCTTCCTTGCCGCCCGCGGTCAGTGCCAGCGCGGCGCGCATGGCTTCCGGCGCTTTCATGATGTTCATGAAACTGTTGGCGCCCATCATCGAAAGATCAGGGAAGGAAATGGCAATGCGAAAACGCGCGTACAGCGCATAGACCTTGTTGTCCGAAACCAGGATGTCGTAGGGCAGGTGCGCCGTCGACTTGACGTCCCTGAAGTCGATTTCGCTCATGATGTATTTGTCGTCCATGTACTTGTTGTCGCCGTCGCCCTTCATCGCGACACCGAACAGCGTCTCTTTCTTTCCCGGTACATCGATTCGATAGACCTTGGTTACGCCTTGTTTTCCCGCCGCGAGTCCGGCCTCGACTGCTTTCAGCGCCTCCTCATGGCTGCCGTAGCTCGCGAGCGTATTGGGCTCGTCGAAATACTCCATGCCGAACATGTAGTGATACTTGCGCAGCTTTTCCGCAGTCAGGCCTACGGCGCCGAATTCCTCGATCCTTCCGAGTGCGGCCTGCAGCTTCGCCGCGGTATCCTTCAGGTCCCCCGCCATGCGATAGGCGTTGGCCATATAGGAAGGATTGGTATAGGCCACTTGAATCTGATCCTTGACCTTGGTTACCGATACGCGCACCGCTGCACCGAACCCGCCGTGTGCGGACTTGGCGGCGTTGCTGCGCAGTTCGTCGTTGGTTGCTCCGATTACGTTCGCGCCAGCGTAGGGCGAGTAGCTGCCGGCGACCGTGAACCCGGCCGCGGTCAGCGCTGCCTTGGTGGCGTCCAGCTTCTGCGCCAGATCGCCCGGCCCCTTGGATGCCAGCACGAACGGCTTTAGCACTGCTTCCTGTGCAAACGCCAGCGTAGCGCTCAGCGCCAGCAATACTGTACCCAGGGTCCTGTGAATAGTTGACATGTCTTGTCTCCCGGTTGAGTGGATGGTGATAAGGAAATAGGTCAAAAAAAAAGCTGAGGGCTCGCGGCCCTCAGCCCTACGTGCAGCGTTCCCTAGTTTTTCGGCTTACTTCAGTTTCATGCTGTAAGCGATGCCGAGGGAGTTCTGGTACATCTGGATCTTCTCGGTCCCGCCGGCGGCGCCGAGCCAGTTAGAAAACAGACTGGCAGCCTCCACCGAGTTCTTGAACGCATGCATGTAGGCCATGGTCAGTTCCGATTCCTTGCTCAGGCTATAGGTGAATCCGAGGGTCGCGTGATCCTTGACTACCCCCGGGGCCATGATGTTGAAGGTCACGTCGCGGCCCGAGATCGGATTGTCGCTATGGTTGTAGCCGGCGCGCAGAATAAGGTTCGGGTTGTATTGATATTCGCCGCCAAGCTTGAACACATTGACGCTGCTCCAGCCGAAGCCGCGGCAGCTGTCGCAGCCCAGCGAGCCCGTGATACCGCCGAACGCAGGGTTGGCATTGCCAAGGTTGGTACTGGCGGCGCCTACCGACCTGATGCCGGAATAGTCGATGCGCTGGAAATCGGCGGCGAGCGTCAGTTTCGGCGTCGTCTTGACCTCGATCCCGAGGGTCAGATTGCTCGGCATGTCAAACATGCCCTGGCCCGGAAACAGGTCCTTGTACTTGTCGAATTTCTGCATCCTGGTCTTGGTGGCGTAGCTTGCGCCCAGGGTCACCGTATCGGAAACCTTGCCCATCCAGCCCAGACGCAGGCCAACGCCTGTCGAGGTCGCATTGCCGCGGTTGGTCAGGTTGTTGTTCGCCGCCCAGTTCGCTGCGGTACCCGGAGGACCATATTGGGTAAATTGCCAGATGCCGTCCAGGCCTTCGACCTTGAATTTCTGATAGGCGAGCAACAGCGATACGCCGAAGGAGTGATCCTTGTTCACCTTCATCGCGAATGTCGGCGCGACAATCAGTTGCTCCAGATTCAAACCCAGCCGTCCGGTACCGCACAGCAGGTTATAGGCGTTTGGGGTTGTCGGAGCGGCCGGTGTCGGATTGAAGCCGCCGCAGGCGGTATTCCCGCCAAGCTGTCCGCCCGGATAATCGGTGTTCATGCCGCCGTTGCCGTACACGGTGACTCCGGCTGACATGTCCCAGCCCAGCATTTTGTTGTAACCGAACTCTGGGATGAAGAACTGGTTGCTGCCGCTGTCCGCGCTGCCGTTGATGGGCGCGAAGCCGGGGCCCGGCGCGGCCGCGCCGGTGCGCTCAATGCTGCGCCTCGGACTGAAAAGATCCAAGCCGATATCGAGCCGGTCGCCGGCCCAGACCATGCTCGCCGGGTTATTCGCACCGCCGAAGGCGTCGACCGCCCTCGCCACCGATGCGCCGCCCATGCCTTTGGCCTTCATGCCATAGCCATGTGGGTAATAGCCGTCCGTCGCCAGTGCAACCGACGGAATTGCAAATACGGCAAGCAATACCGATGTTAGTAGTGAGCGTTTCATTTCGATTCCCTTTCTTATGAAATTACAACCATCGCTTATTACGACTGTATGGTCTACAACAGCATTATTCCTGTTACGGATTTCTAGACAAACAATGTGACGTCCGACTCCTGCGCTTTCGGCAGGAAAGTGGCGGCGCCGCAGTATTCTTTCACCTCCGGGATGAAGTCGTCGTGAGTGAAACCGAACAGGTCCACCGTCATCTGGCAACCGATCATCTCCACCCCCGCCTCCAGGCTCAACTCGCGCAATTCGGTGACGCTGGCCACGCCTTTGTTGCTCATGGTCTGCTTCATCAGCGTGCTGGCAAAGGACTCGAAACCGGGGACGCCGGCCTGGATCAGATTGGGGATGTTCCAATTGATGCCCTTGAACCAATCCGGGCCGAAGGGCATTTTCATCGGCATGCCGGGATTACCGAGCGGGCTGATCTTGAGATCCGTAATGTCCTTACGCAGCAATTGCAAACCGTAGAAGGTAAAGAAGATCGACACGTTCCACCCGAGCGCTGCGGCGGTCGAGGCCAGAATAAACGGCGGATAGGCCCAGTCGAGCGTACCCTTGGTGGCGATAATGGTCATCGAAGGCGTCTTGTTCGCCTTCAGCTCCGCCAGTTTTTCCTCGATTTTCCGCGGCAGGATTTCATCGAGCCGCTGCAGGACGATTTGCTCGATCAATGCAACATCAGGAGTGGCACCCATTTTTTCCTCCGTTCTTTATCTGGCTGCAGCCTGCCAGACCTTATCAGCATGTCCGGTAATCATGCACGAACATTTCGCCCATGATCCATCCGAATTATCTTATTGCTCTATAGTTTGGACTAATGCTGAACCGGATCGCGCGCCCATCCGAAGCTGCAGGTGGGTAGGGCGACAATCCCGGCACAAAGACTAGCAGTTTCGCGGCAAACCACAAGCGTTAAAAGACGCGCTTCCTTTTCATCGCCGCCGCGTCGATTTCGCGCATTGCCGCACGTGGTAGTATTTCCCAGGCAATAAAATCATGACGCCGGTGAACCTTGATTCCGGCGCAAGCGGAGCGATGCATGAACCAGCCGGGAATACACCCCGTGCAAGCTACCGGCCCCGCGCGTGAAACCGATCTGCAGGCCTTGCGCGCACTGTCCGAACTCACCGCCGTGCTCGCCGAAGAGCACGACCCGGAGAAGTTGCTAGAGCGCGCGCTCGGCACCATGGTCCGGCTCGCCGGCGCCCAGGCCGGCGCTGTGCGCGTGGTGACCAGTGACGGCGTCCATTTGCGCCTGGTCGCATCTCAAGGGTTGACGCCGGAAGTGGTCGCGCAGGAGGAGTTGGTACCGCTGGACTGCGGCCTCTGCGGCGCCGCAGTGAGTGACGACGCGGTGCGCCAGAGTTTCGATCTGCGGCACTGCGTCACGCATACCGGCTCGGACTACTTCCGCAGCCTCGGTACGGCGGTGGTGGTCCCACTGCGCCATATGGGCCGGGTACTGGGCGCCTACACCCTGTTTTTTAGCGAAAAGCGCGACACACCTGAGGAACTGGGCTTGCTGTTTCGCAGCATCAGCGAGCACCTGGGCATGGCGCTGGAAAATACGCGCCTGCTGCGCGAGAACATGCGCATGACGCTGATGAGCGAACGCCAGCTGATCGCCAACGAAGTGCACGATTCGCTGGCGCAGACCATGGCCTACATGAAAATCAGGCTCGCCATGATGCAGGAAGCGCTGGAGGCGAGCGAGCAGCCCCGTGCGCTGAAACACGCCGGCGAGGTGCAGCAGGCGCTCGACGGGGCTTACTCCGACTTGAGGGAGTTGTTGTTGCAGTTTCGCAATCGAATGGATCCGCTGGGCCTGGTGCATGCGCTTGGTGAGCTCAAAACCAAATTTCGCGATCGCACCGGCATCGAGCTCGCGTTTGACGACAGAACCACCGACCTCGACCTGAGCGTTGAGGACGAAGGCCAGGTGTTCCATATCATGCAGGAGGCGCTCGCCAACGTGGCACGCCACTCCGGCGCCAAGCATGCCCGCCTGACCATGGACCTGATCGGCGGCGAGTATCGCTTCGCGGTCGAGGACGACGGACTGGGATTCTTTGCCTTCGGACAGCGTCTGGGCGGCAGCGAGCACTATCCGCACCTGCGCCATCATCTCGGCGTCAACATCATGCGCGAACGCGCGCAGCGATTGAACGGCTCGATCGAAATCGTCAATCTGCCCCAGGGCGGCGCCCGTGTCAGCCTGGTGTTTCCTGCAGAGCGCGGATCAGGCACATGAAACCGATACGCGTGATGCTGGTCGATGACCACACGCTGTTCCGCAAGGGTCTGGCGGAGCTGCTGCACGGGCGCAACAACATCGACGTGGTGGCCGCCACCGCAGGCGCCACCGAAGCCGCTCGCCTGATGCAGGAGACGAAACCGGATGTGCTGTTACTCGATCTCAATCTGCCGCCGCATGGCGGACTGGCGCTGCTGCGCACTCTGCAGGATTACGGATGGAGCGGCCCGACGCTGATCCTGACCGTGTCCGATTCCGAAGACGACCTGGCTAACGCACTGCACGCGGGCGCACGCGGTTACCTGCTGAAGGACATGGAGCCCGAGGACGTCACCGATGCGCTGCTGCGCGCGGCACGCGGCGAAACCGTGGTTGCGCCGGCGATGACGATGAAGCTGGTCGATCTGCTGCAGCCCGGGCGGCAGAGCAAGACGCGCGAGAACCTGCTGGCGCAGCTCACCGAACGCGAGCGTGAGATCCTCGGGCATCTGGCGCAGGGCATGTCCAACAAAGCGATCGCGCGTGCGCTCGATATCAGTTACGACACGGTGAAACTGCACGTGCGCCACATCCTGTCGAAGCTCAACTTCACCTCGCGCGTCGAGGCCGCCGTGTTTGCGGTAGAACAACGGTCAGAATCGCGCAAACCCTAGCCGGCCTCAGGCTACCGCCGCCAGCGCGCGCCGCCCAAGCCGGCTGCGCACGAAAGCGACGAAGCGCGCCGCCCAGTCATGGCTGCCGGCGCAGCGAAAATGCGCGTACGTGGCGAGGAGATTGTTGATGACGATGCCGTCGGATCTTCCGTCGGTGCCGAATCCGCGCGCGACGCGGTAAGCAAAGCGCGTATCCGTTGCCAGGCCTTCGATGCTCGAATAGTGGAATTCGTGCGCCGGCGTTTCCCCGCCATCCGCACCGTTCGGCGGCCACGGATGGGCGTCGGTCGGAGCAAGCCTGACGTAGCCCCGGCCGACCGGCCGCTCGTGCATCACCACGTCGCCGGCGATCGCGCCGACCATGCGACGCGTCTCGCCGCGCCAACTGAGCGAACGCGCCAGGTACATCAACCCGCCGCACTCGGCGTAGGCGGGCATGCCGGCTTCGATCGCGGCGAGGATATCGCCGCGCAGCGCGGCATTCGCCTCCAGTTCGTGCATGCATATTTCCGGAAACCCGCCGCCGATGATCAGGGCGTCCATCCGTGGCAATCGCGCATCGCGCAGGGTGTCGAAAAACACCAGTTCCGCCCCGGCACGCTCCAGCGCTTCGAGATCATCGGGATAATAAAATCCGAACGCGCGGTCGCGCGCAATGCCGATGCGAACCACTGCTGCGGCACGCATTGGCCACGCCAGCGACGGCCCCGCTGGCAGCGGCGCTGCGCTCACCGTAGCCTCGAGCAGGCGCGCCAGATCGACCTGCCTGGCGACGGCTGCGGCCAGCAGCGCGATGCGGCTTTGCGCTGCAGCGTCTTCGCCGGCCGGGATGAGGCCGAGGTGTCGCTCGACGATGGCAAGACGCGGATCTTCGTGCACAGCGCCCAGCACCGGTACGTCGGTATAGTGTTCGATTACCGCGCGCAGCTTGGCTTCATGACGCGCGCCGCCCAGCCTGGACAGGATCACCCCGGCAATGCGTATCGAGGAATCAAACGCCTGGTAGCCGAGGATCAGCGGCGCGATGCCCCGGGTCATCCCGCGCGCATCGAGCACCAGCACCACCGGCAGACCGAGTAATTGCGCCAGCGCCGCATTGCTGTTCCTGCCGCGGAGGTCCAGGCCGTCGTACAGGCCCTTGTTGCCCTCGACCAGACAGACGTCGGCGCTGCCGCCGTGGCGCGCGAACTCGAGTTGCAGTTCTTCCGGCGTGGACAGGTTGAAATCGAGGTTGCGGCAGCTGCGTCCGGTCGCGGCCGCGAGCCACATGGGATCGATGTAATCCGGGCCTTTCTTGAACGTCTGCACGCCAAGGCCGCGCCGCGACATTTCCGCCGCCAGTCCGATGCTGACCGTGGTCTTGCCCGAAGACTTGTGCGCAGCTGAAACGAGGAAGCGGTGCATGCGTGTTGCGTCGGGCGACAGCAGCCGGTCTCTCAGGCCTGCGGCTTCGCCGGCGGGTCCAGACGCTCCGGCAACAGCGCAATCGCGCGTAGAACGATGGCGACGATGGACGCGGCCAATGCCACGCCGCCCAAACCGAGCAGCACTTCCACCAGACTCGGTGCATACGGGTGGATCTCGCCGTCGAAGTAACTGCTGGACTCGATCATTCCAGGAAACAATATTTGCGGATACGCCTGCCCGCCGATCAGGGTGACGTACATTTGTGCCAGCCCGCCAAGCAGCACCATTGCCGCCGCGGCGGCGATGCCGGAGCGCGACAGCCGCGAGCGCAACAGCAGCGCGAGCGGAACCACGCCGCCGAGCGCAATCTGGCCCAGCCAGAGCAAGGCGGTGTACACGCCGCCGTCAAAGAGGAGAAAGCGCGCAACGTCGCGGGAACGCACAAGCTCGTACTTGGTCCCCAGGAACAGGATTGCGAAGAACAGCGAAGCGCCAACGGAAACGCCCAGCCAGTTTTTCAGCCGGCGCAATAACTCCCCCGAAACGTCCCTTCCTTCCCAGCCGCAAGCGGCAAGCAGGATTAGAATCAAAGCCGCCGCGCCATAAGCCGAAGAAAAGGCGATGAACATCGGCGCGTACAGCACCGAATCGTAGACCGCGCGGAAATTGAAACCGAACTCCAGGCCGGTACTGGTGATCAAGAGCAGTTGCCACAGGAAAGCCACTATGGCCACCGGCTTGACATAGCGATTCATGCGTGGCTCGAGCAGGAACCACATATAGACACCCACGCTTGCCATGTAGCCGTCATAGAAGATGACCCTGCGCGAAAGAAGCGACTCCGGGTTCAATTGCATCGCCGCCACGACCATGCGGTCAGAGCGCCCCAGATCAAGCATCACGAGCGCGAGGCCGCCCGCGAGCAGCGCCAGTGACACCAGGGCAGAGAGCGGCGCCACGGGCCTGTAGACCGCCTTGCCGAACACCGAGGCCGCCATGGCGATATTGAGCGCGCCGGTCGCGGCAATGATCAGAAACACCGCGAACACATGCGGCATGCCCCAGACAATCTGGTTGTCCATGCCGGTGACGATATGGCCGTAGTGCTCCATGTAGAAGTAGGCAATCGCCGCGAGCGCAAGCGGAACGGCGAGCAGCCCGAGCAGGCTCCAGAAGCGGCGACTGGGACCACCCAGTTCGTGATAGATCAGGTATTCGGCCATATCATAGTCCCTGATAGCGCACGCCGGGATTGAGTTTGAAATCGGCCCGGATCTGTGTGCTGGCATATTTGGCTACGCGCTGCGCGATCTCGCTGTGCGGATCGTTCAGGTCGCCGAAGAACATGGCATTGTGCCCGGCCTTGGTGCATGCCTCGACGCAGGCGGGCTGCTGGTCGCGGTCGATGCGGTGCACGCACAGCGTGCAACCTTCGGCGCAGCCGTTGCCGCGCGGCACATCCGGATTCTGGTCGGTGATTGCCTCGAACACGATCGAGCGCGCTTTGTACGGGCAGGCCATGATGCAATAGCGGCAACCGATACAGATATGCCGGTCGACCAGCACGATGCCGTCGGCGCGTTTGAACGAAGCGCCGGTGGGACAGACGTCGACGCAGGGCGGATGCTCGCAATGCTGGCACATCACCGGCACCGAGTTGGCACGGCCGGTGCGCATGTCTTTCAGTTCGACTTTGCGTATCCATTGTGCATCGGTGCGCGGGTGCCCGGTGTCCTTCAGTCCGTTCTCGGTGGCACAGGCTTTGACGCAATCGTCGCATCCGGGCGCGCACTTGTTGGTGTCGATTAAGAGGCCCCAGCGGACTTGCCTGGATACCGACTGTTCGGGCGCGCGTGCTCCCGCGATCTCGATCAAACGTATCCCCGGCGCGAGCATCACGCCGCCCAGGGTGGCTGCGGAAATGGCGAGGAAGCCGCGCCGGCTCAAGCCGTCGTTCGCGTCTGCGCTCATGGCTTCACTCCACTGGCGAGCTTGGGTTTGGAGGCGTGGCAGTTGAAGCAGTCGATCCTAACGCTGGCGTAATCGTGGCAGCTCTGGCAAAAGCCCTTCGCGCCGAGCACACTGCCGGTCTTCGCGCTCGCATGGCACTCGACGCACTCCTTCAGGCTGTGCTTGCGCGTGCGAATGCCCTCGTGCATCGTCAAGTCGCGCTGGTGCTTCAGCATGTCCGGGTGCTCGCGCCGCATGGTCGCACTGTCTTCCACGCACTTGCCCTGCCTGTCGATGTTGATGACGGGCTTGGGCACCCGCTCCGAAGCGAACACGAGAACAGGCAGCAGCAGCGCGAGCAGGCAGATCGCGCGCGCGATGCGGCCGGTAAATGCTCCAGTCCCGTTGGTCTTCACCTCCTGCCTCCTATTCGCCCAGCCCCATCTTGATGTACCCGGTGGGACATACATCCGCGCAAATGTGGCAGCCGATGCAGCGGTCGTAGTCGGTGTACACATAGCGCCCCATGGTCGACTGCGCCTTGGGAACCTTTTTCACCGCGATCTGCGGGCAATAGACCACGCAGTTGTCGCACTCGAAGCACTGCCCGCAGCTCATGCAGCGCTTGGCCTCGGCCTGCGCCTGCGCCTCGGCCAGCGCGACGATGCGCTCCTCGAAATTTCCCAGCGCGCTTTCCGCGTTCAGGGTGATGGTGTGGCGCTTGAGGCGCGGCGCGGCGGGAAAGTAGCCGAGGAACAGTTCCTCGTGCGGGATCACATGCCGGTTCGAGCGGTCGTCGTAATTGTGAACGGCGGCACTTGATACATCGGTTCCGCGCAGCGGTTCCTTCGTTTCCTCCACCTTGAGGCCCTTCTCCATCATCTTGCGCACGATGTCGAAATGGTGGACGTCGATCTTGGGACGCTTCTCCAGCATCTCGCCGAGCAGAAACCGGTCTATCCCGTCGGCCGCGATCGAGCCATGGCCGATTGCCGTGGTTAACAGGTTGGGCCGAATAATATCGCCGCCGACGAACACGCCGGGCATGCCCGTCACCTGGTAGTTCTTGTCCGCGGCAACCGCGCCTTTGCCGTTGTTGAATTCCTCCAGGCCGGTGAAGTCAACTGCCTGGCCGATGGCCGAAACGAACAGGTCCCCCGGTATTTCCTCTTCCGTGCCGGGGATGGCACTGACTTCCAGCCTGCCGCCGACCAGCTTCGCTTCGCACCGCGCCACGCGCAGCGCGGTGGCGCGGCCGTCCTCGCCGCACACGATCGCAACAGGAACCAGGCTGCCGCGTATGGTGATGCCCTCGGCCGTGGCCTGCTCGACTTCGTGCTTGTTGGCCTGCATGCCATCGACCGCGAACACCGAGGTGAGCACCACCTCCGCGCCCTGCCGCGCCGAAATCTCGGCGACGTCGTGTGCCGTATAGCTGGCGATGGCGCGCTCGGGGCGGTCGGCCTCGTGCGCATGCACGATATGGCCGAGGCGCCGCGCGACCGTGACCACGTCGATCGAGGTGTCGCCACCGCCGACCACCACGACGCGCTTGCCTACGTGGCGCATACGGCCGTCGTTGAAAGCCTGCAGAAACGAGGTGGCGGTCACCAGGTTGGGTGCGTCGTTGCCCGCGCAGGGAAGCGGCCGTCCCGACTGCGCGCCCAGGCCGAGGAACACCGCGTCGAACTCGGCGCGGATCTGCTCCATGGTGAAATCGACACCGACGCGGCACTTGAGCCGGGTTTCGATACCGAGGTCGAGGATGCGCTGAATTTCGGCATCGAGAATATTGCGCGGCGTGCGGAATCCGGGAATGCCATAGCGCATCATGCCGCCGAGTTCCTCGTGCTCGTCGAAAACGGTCACTTCGTGGCCCTTGCGCGCAAGCTGGTAGGCGCAGGAAAGGCCTGCCGGCCCGCCGCCGATCACGGCCACTTTTCTGCCGCTCGTCTGCGCGGGTTTGTCGTAGGCGAAATTGCCGGCGATCGCGGCATCGCCGAGAAAATGCTCCACCGAATTGATGCCGACGAAATCCTCGACTTCATTGCGGTTGCATCCGGATTCGCACGGCGCCGGACACACCCGCCCCATTACCGAAGGAAACGGATTGGCGCCGGCGAGACGCTTGAACGC
>QYQC01000127.1 GCA_007280315.1 Betaproteobacteria bacterium
CGCGTCTCGCGGAATTTGCGCTCGACGTCGTATTCGCAGGCGAAGCCGTAACCGCCGTGGGTCTGCAGACAGACGTTGGCCGCCTCCCACGAAGCCTTGGCGCCAAGGTGCTTCGCCATGTTTGCTTCCGCACCGCAGGGCTGGTGCTGATCGAACAGGTTGCACGCCTTCCAGCGCATCAGGTTCGCCGCCTCCGTCTCCATGTACGCGTCCGCGATCGGAAACTGCACCCCCTGGTTCTGGCCGATGGGACGGTCGAACACTACCCGCTCCTTGGCGTAGGCGCTCGCACGCCTGACGAACCAGTAGGCGTCGCCGATGCATTCGGCGGCGATCAGAATGCGCTCGGCGTTCAGGCCGTCGAGGATGTATTTAAACCCCCTGCCCTCCTCGCCGATCAGGTTCTCCGCCGGAATTTCCAGATTGTCGAAGAACAACTCGCAGGTATCGTGGCTGACCATGTTGCGTATCGGCTGCAGCGTAAGTCCGTTGCCGATCGCGTCACGCAGATCGACGATGAATATCGACATGCCTTCGGACTTTCGCTTGACCTGGGCGACCGGCGTGGTGCGCGCCAGCAGGATCATCAGGTCCGAATGCTGGATGCGCGAAATCCACACCTTCTGCCCGTTGACGACGTAGCGGTCGCCCTTTTTAACTGCCGTAGTCTTGAGCTTGGTGGTATCGGTCCCGGTAGTCGGTTCGGTCACTCCCATTGACTGCAGTCGCAGTTCGCCGGACGCGATACCGGGCAGGTATTTCCGTTTCTGCGCTTCCGAGCCATGGCGCAGCAACGTGCCCATGTTGTACATCTGGCCATGACAACTGCCGGAGTTCCCGCCGCACAGGTTGATCTCTTCCATGATCACCGACGCCTGTGCAAGACTCAGGCCGGAGCCGCCGTATTCCTGCGGAATCAGCGCCGCCAGCCAGCCGGCCTTGGTCAGGGCGTCGATGAACGCCACAGGGAATTCGCGCGCGTAGTCGAGCTTGCGCCAATATTCGTCGGGAAAACCCCGGCACAGATCGCGCAGCGCTTCGCGCAACTCCTGGTGCTGATCGGGCGCGGGAATGTCCATGTTGTTTTCTCCGGATAGGCTTGGTCTGGCAATTCAGCGGCAACCGGATCAGCAGCGTTCCGGGGGCAAAAGACGCAACCTCCCACGGTCCGGCTGCTTCTTGGTGTCCCCGGCGCGAACCTCGATTGCGCCAAGGTTGTGTGCTATTCATAATACCGAACCATTCCAACCCAGACAATGACCCAGGACAAACCCGAAGGAGAAATGCATATCATGGACTTCAAGGACATCGTCTACACCGAACAGGCTGGCGTCGCCACCATCAGCATCAATCGCCCCAAGGTGTATAACGCCTTCGACAGCAATACCTGCGAAGAACTGATTCGGGCATTTGGCAAAGCCGGCTGGAACCGCGACATCGGCGTGGTCGTGCTGACCGGCGCCGGAGACAAGGCGTTCTGCACCGGGGGTGACCAAAGCTCCGACGCCGAAGGCGGCGGCTACGGCGGTCGCGGCACGATCGGACTGCCGGTGGAGGAAATGCAAAGCGTCATTCGCGATATTCCGAAGCCAGTGATCGCGCGCGTCAACGGCTACGCCATCGGCGGCGGCAATGTGCTGGTGACCCTCTGCGATCTTGCGATCGCCTCGGAAAAGGCGCAGTTCGGTCAGGTGGGTCCCAAGGTGGGTTCGGTCGACCCCGGCTTCGGCACGGCGCTGCTGGCGCGCGTGGTCGGCGAGAAGAAAGCGCGCGAAATCTGGTATCTATGCCGCCGCTACAGCGCGCAGGAAGCCCTGGCAATGGGGCTGGTGAATGCTGTCGTGCCACACGACCAGCTCGATGCCGAAGTGGCCAAGTGGTGCGCCGAAATCCTGCAGATGAGCCCGACCGCAATCGCGCTGGCCAAGCGTTCATTCAACGTTGACACCGAAATGATCCGCGGCATCTCCTCGTTTGCGATGCAGGCGCTCAAGCTCTACTACGATACCGAGGAATCAAAGGAAGGCGGCCGGGCATTTCGCGAAAAGCGCAAGCCCGAGTTCCGCAAGTACGCAAAGTAAGTTCGCGCATAAAAAAAGCCGGGCTGCGTGCCCGGCTTTCTCAAGGAGAAACTGGTGAGATCAGGCTGCTTGAATCTTGGCCGCCTGCTTGCCTTTCTTGCCGTCTACGATGTCAAAGGAAACTTTCTGCCCTTCTTTGAGCGTCTTGAAGCCCTGCATGTTGATTTCCGAGAAATGGGCGAACAAATCTTCGCCGCCGCCGTCCGGGGTAATAAAGCCGAAACCCTTCGAGTCGTTAAACCATTTCACAGTGCCGGTTGCCATGTCGCGTTCCTTTAAGAGTTGAGAATTTCGGGCCATGCCCGATCAATGTTTGAATCTCAAGAGTGAAAAGGACGTACCGCTCAGGGAACCGCTCTCAAGCACTTGAAACTAAACACTTGTCGGCGTTATACCTGCTAATTGCCCAACCGTCAAGTGGGGTGCCCTCAAGCGCAAACGCATGAACCAGCCTGAAATTCCAGGCACGGCGATGCGCCCGCGTGGTGTGCCACGCAACATCGCACCGGCGACTTAGACGCGCCGCTTGTAGTCGCCGGTGCGAGTGTCGATTTCTATTTTGTCGCCGGTGGCACAGAACAACGGAACCTGCACCGAAAAACCGGTGTTGATTTTCGCCGGCTTGAGCACCTTGCCGGAGGTGTCGCCGCGTATCGCGGGTTCGGTGTAGATGATCTCGCGCACCACGGTATTGGGCAATTCGACCGATATTGGGCGCTCATCGTAGAACACGACCTCGCACTCCATTCCGTCGTCGAGGAAATTGATGCCCTCGCCCATATTCTCTTTTTCCACTTCGAACTGGTTGTAATCCGCGTCCATGAACACGTACATCGGATCGGCAAAATAGGAGTAGGTCGACTGCTTTCGTTCCAGCACCACGATGTCGAATTTTTCGTCGGCCTTGTACACGTTTTCGCTGATCGAATCGGACAGCAGGTTCTTGAGCTTCATCTTTACCACGGATGCGTTGCGGCCTGACTTGCTGAATTCGGCCTTCTGCACCACCATCGGGTCGTTGCCAAGCATGATTACATTGCCCGCGCGGAGTTCTTGTGCGATTTTCATGGCTGTTGTCCTACAATGTTTGAGTTATCAGTCGGACTGTTTCAGAATTTCTGAAACCGCCCCAATATTCGTGAGCGTACGCGAAGGGGTATCCCCTCCACAGTTTTGTGACCCGTTATAAAGCTTTCTATTTTAACAAATTTTCGCAAAACTTCGCAAGATTGTTTGCCAGCCTGCCCTCTGCGGCCAGGCTTTCCGACCAGCGCCGGGCGTGCGCTTGCAGCGACGGCCAATGTTTCCAGTAGTCACGCCACGCAGATCCGATCGCGGCGGTATCGCCCCGGTTCCACGCCTGCCAAAGTCGCGTGACCGCCCGCGCGCACTCCGGCGCCAACCCGGCGCAATACAAATCCAAGAACGCCTTCAGCTTGGGCCGGTGCGCGTCCTGCTGCTGCTGGTAGATCTGCCACAGCATGGGTTGCGCCGCCCATTGGGCGCGGACAAAGGAATCTTCGCCGCGAACCAGGTTCAAATCGCACGCCCAGAGCAGCCGGTCGTAGCGATCCTGATCGAGGAAGGGGAAGATTCGAACTTCGAGCCAATCTTTGCGCAGAATCTCCCCCGGCGCGAAACGCTGACCGCCGAAGACCGACGACAGCGCTGCGGTCGCGGTGCCCTCCGGCACCAGGCAGCGCACGCGCGTATCCCCAGCCGCCCACGCCTCGAGCAGCGAGCCAATCCCGGCGTGTGGATAGCAAAAAAGCGAAACCTGCAGTTCGCCGATGGCCGGTTGGGGCATCCGCAGTTCGGCCCAGAAGCGCGCCTGTTCTTCCTCCGATCGCTGGAATTGCTCACGCGCCTCGATCAAACCCTGCTCCGCCAACAGCCCGCCGGTACCGACGACGAAGCCTGGAAAGAAAAAATACTTCACCAGTGGAAGCGAAGGATGGGGGGACGGCAATCCGTGGCAACCGAGCACCCAGGCTTCGGCGCTCAAGTATTCGAGATTGATCCACACGGGTTTCGGCTGTTTCGCGGCCATCGCCGCCACATAACTCGCCGGCGGATTGCAGGCGAATGCCTCGATTACGACCTCGGCAGGCTCGAGCATCGGGAACGGCTCGCGCCAGCGGTTGATCTCCACGCCATGGCTGCGCTGCGAATCAATGCCGGGCGCGACGTCGGGACAAATCCGGTGCAGGCTCGCCAGATCGTCGACCCACAGGCGCACGCGCAGGCCATGCTCTGCAGAGAGCTGTCGTGCCAGGCGCCAGCAAACGCCGATGTCGCCGTAGTTATCGACGACGGTGCAGAAGATGTCCCAGCTGCGCATGGACCGCATCGCCCTGAATCAGATTGAGAGTGAACCTAGGCCGACGCGATTATGCGCCCGGTGCAAAAGAAACGGGGCGCTCGCGCGCCCCTGTATCCATCGATATTCTGATTTGCTAGATGCGGCTTTGCACGTACGCCGCCAGTTCCTTCGCCTCGGCGTTGTTCGGCTGGCGCTTGAGCATTTCGTCGGTGACTGTTTTCATGTCCTCGTACAGCAGATGATCCTGCAGCACTGAATAGAAGTAAAGTTCCGGCGTAATGTCCTCGGCCGACGCCTTCTGGCGCATGTCTGCGTAGGTAGCCTTGGCCTGATTCACTTCGGCTTGCTGATCGGGTGACAGGCGCCCGGGCTTGCCGCCGCCGCGCACTGCGATACCGCCGGATCGCCCCAGCTTCGCGATCTGTACCAGATTCGGAACCTGCGCGATTTTCTGCGCCACACCCGAGGGCAGCTGCGACGCGTTCGCGACCTGGCCGCTGAGCGCTTCGCTTTGCTGGCTGCCCGCCTTGAAACTCGCCGGGCCTTTCCAGGTTTCCTGGCGGCTGCCGTTGAAATACACCAGCCGCAACTGCGCGCCATCGGGCAGGGTAAAACGGTCGCCCTGGCGCACCTTCATATAGGCTTGCGCCTTGGATTGCGTCCCACCCTGAGCGGTATAGGCGACATCGCCTGCAAGCTGGTTGACCAGGCCGACGTCGCTGGATTGGGCGCCCACGCCCAGCGCCACGCCCAGTAGCGCAACGACCGAGATCGATTGAAATTTGTTCATCGGAACCCCCTTCGCTCAGTTACCAGATTGGACTCTAGACTGCTTTGTACACTTTTCCCAGGCATTTTGTCACGCTGACCGTCGCACCGGCGGTCATTTCAGCGTTGGCACGGCTCATTGCACGTCTGCGGCAGGTTCGAGGCCCATGATTTCGAACACCTCGATCGCATGCTCTTTGCCCTTGACCTTCAGAGTTTCCTGTTTTCCGGTGATGACACCCGCACCCGCTGCGTCGACGCAGGCTTTGCTCGCCACCAATACGCAGTGCATCTCCTTGGTCACGCCTTCCAGCCTCGACGCCGCGTTGACGGTATCACCGATGGCAGTGAACTCGGTACGCTTGACCGATCCAATATCGCCGATTACCGCTTCACCGCTATGCACGCCGATGCCGATGCCAAATTCCGGCAGTCCGCGGTCGGGAAAGCGCTCGCGCATCCACTGCTTGAAATCCTCGGCCTCGCGCGCCATCTGCAGCGCTGCCCTGAGCGCCCGCCGCGCGTGGTCGCGGTGGCGCACGGGTGAACCGAATATCGCCATCACCGCGTCGCCAATGAACTTGTTGACCATCCCGCCCTCGACCAGAATAGGCTCGGTGGTGCGGCTGAAATAGGCATTGAGCATTTCCACCACTTCGTGCGCGTTGAGCTTTTCCGAAATCGTGGTGAAATTGCGTATATCCGAGAATAGCACCGTCACCTGCACCGACTCGCCGGCGAGGTCCGGCCGCTCGCCTTCGGTCAGCAGCTTGACCACATCGTCCGAAACATAGCGGCCGAACATCTTCTTCAGCCGCGCCCGTTCGCGCTCTTCGCCGGTCAGCCGCAGTCCGAGCGTAGTCAGGAATCCCAGTCCGAGGGCGATCTGCATCCTGCCCACGGGCAACAGCCAGTCGTCCAGAAACATGAACCACGCGGGCACGAGACAGAGCACACTCAGCGCCAGAGCCACGGCGAGGCCGCCCAGCGGATGCAGGCGCAGGTAGAGCAGCGCCGCGATCGCGACCAGCGCCAGCACATAAATCAGCTCCACCGCTGTCGCCAAGTGACGCGGGTAGTGGCCGGAGAGGATGGTCTCGATGATATTGGCGTGAATCTCGCCACCTATCATCTGGTCGCTCTGTTTGCTGAAAATCGCGCGCGAATAAGGACTGGGGTGGCGGTCCTGGGTACCGCGGTCGTTGGCGGCGATGATCACGGCGCGGCCTTTCAATAGCTGCACTTCGGGATCTGCCAGCGCGTCGGGTTTCAGCAGTTTGCTCATCGATACCGTGAGGATGGTTCCGGGCGGTCCGACATAGCCGATCAGCCTGGGCTTCGCGTCGCGCTTCAATTTCACCCCGGCGACTTCCCATTCCGGCAGATTGGGATCAAGACCGGCCGCGCGCAGTGCCAGCTGGGTCGCGAATCCCATCGCCGGCTTTTCCGGATCAGGGTCGAACACCGGCAGGAAGCGCCGCACCGAATTGTCGTCGTCCGGATTCAGGTTGGCGATGCCCAGATCGTTGACGCCCTGTGGCAGCAGGTACAGGTGGTCGCGCGGCGGGAGCAGCAGCCTGCCCTCGCCGCTGGAGAGTTCGACCAGCTGCGTGATGAGTATCTTGTTGCCGGCGGCGAGCTGGGCGCGAAACGGCGAGTCATAGCTGCGGCTGCTGTCGGATCCGGGCAGATTGAGTTTCTTTAGCCAGTCCTCGGCGCTTACCTGGTACAGGTAGTCCAGCCCGATGACCTTCACCCCCGCCAGCGTGAGCGTTTCCATCGCGCGCGCAAAGTGCGGCTGCCAGAACGCAAGCGGATCATCCTTGTATTGATCCAGCGTCTGTTCGTCCACCGCGACTACCGCCACATGCGACGCATCGCGGCGCTTGCCGGCGTACTGATGCGCGTAGTCGTAATAGACGTTCTCCAGCGGTTCCAGCCACCCCAGCCGCAGCATCGCCTCGCTCAAGCCGAAGGCGACAGCCACCACCAGGACAAAGCGCCAGAAGCCGCGCAGGCGAAACGACAGGCTGGGCGCGTTGGCCATCAATCGCCGACGTAGACGAACGCAGCCCAGAAGAATGGATGGCTGCGTGAAAAATGAAATTGGCCGTTGGCGTAACTGCCGCCGCGAAGCACCTGCTGCGCGTCGCTCACGGCATTGAGCGCAGTCTCACCGCGCTTGATATTCTGAAATGTCGAAGTCATCAGCGCCTCGGTCGACAGGCTGTCAACGCTCCAGTGCGAAACCAGCAGACTCTTGGCGCCGGCGAACATGAAGGCCCGCGTCAGTCCGGCAAATCCCTCGCCGTTGTTGGCCTGCGCCGTTTCGCCGGCGGTATTGCAGGCCGACAAAGCCACCAGGTCGGCATTCAGTTCCACGTCTTCGATCACCTCCTTCATGGTCAGCATGCCGTCCTCGCCGTTCAGGTCGCCGACCAGGGTCAATGCCAGTGATGGCTGTGCGCGGCTTTTTGCCCGAAGTGCGCTGGCCGCATGATCGATTCCCGGCTCCGTGCCGGGCAGAAATTCGCCGCCTAGAAAACCGTGGGTGGCAAACAACACATAGCGGCTGTTTTTGAGCTCCCCTGACTTGGCCATTCTTTCCTGCGCCGCGTCGCCGATGAACATGCGGCTGTCGCCGCCGAGTATGCGGGCGATGCTGCGCGCCTCGTCCGCGGTCTCCTTCAGACGCGGAATGTCGGGTTGACCGTTGCGATCCACGCGATAGTTGTTGGCCAACAGATCCAATGCCGTCCGCGTCACCGCGGAGTACCCCTGCCCGGCCGCCGGGGTGAAAATGGGGTCGGCAAACGCGGTGAATTCCTGCCGCAGCCGCGTGACCGCCTTCGGGTAAAGGCGCTGCGACGCCAGCGCCGACAGGCTCGGCAGGTAGGCGAAACGATGATCCTTGCCGACGTATGCGAGCGCGCCGTATTCGCCAAGGAAAGGTTGGCCGGCACTGCCGTCGCTTGCCGCGCGCGTGGACTCGAACGCCTGCTGTTCCGCCGGACCGAAGCGCGTCACCAGCAGTTCCAGCGGCACGGTGAGCAGCGGTCCATCGGCTACAACGATGACTTTGCGCTTCCCCGCGAGCGCCGGCGCCAGGGGCGCGATCAGATCCCGGTACAGCGAATTCAGATTGGCCGGCTCGATCTCGCGCAGAAACAGCACCGATTCGCCCACCGCCACCTTTTCGATCGCGCGGCGGATCGCGCGCACCCGCCGCGCCACATCCTCGCGTTTGATCGCAATATTCACCATCTGGAAACGCTCGCGCGTTACGGCGAAGATCGCCAACTCCTGCGGCAACAGCACGTACGAGAGCAGCACCTCATCCGGGCGCAACAGCTTTTTTTGCAATTCCTGCGCGGTGACCGGACGCGGGTTGGTCAGCTCCATGAAACGCGGGTATTCGCGCCAAAGTGCATCTTCGACTTGCGTCAATCCCGCGGTTGCAGCCGCGAGCTGAGCCGCGAGATCGCTGCGGCGCGCATCCAGTCCGGCCTGGTTCAACGGCATCGTCACCATGGCAAGTCGCAGGTTTTCAATCTTCTCCTGCAGGTTTTCCCGCTTGCGCTTCACGTCGAGGAAGGCCGGGTCGGAGGAGAATTTGGCCACATCGGCCTGGCGCATCATCTCGGTAAATATCCTGCTCTGATTGCGCGACGCGATTTCCAATACCTCGCGGTCGTATCCGGCCTGGGGCGAGGTCCGTTGCAACTGCAGCAACACCTTGATGGTTTCGAGGTAAATATTGCCGTACTGGCCGAGGAATGCCGCCCGCGTCTCTTCCGACAACCCGCGGGTGCGCACATATAGGTAATCGAGGGTGTCCGCTGCCTCCTTGTAAAACGGCAGCGCCTCGCGATAGCGGCCGCGCTTGGCGAGGGCAAACCCAAGCCGGCTGCTGTTGAGCAGCAGGATGCGTGGATTGCCCGCCTGACGCGCGATTTCGACCGCCTTGCGGTACAGGGTTTCAGCCTCGATGATTTCGCCGCGGTGGTCAAGCATCAGCGCCAATGTGGTCAGCATGGCTGCGGTATTGGGGTGCAGCGGCCCAAGCCGTTTTTCCAGGATGTCGAGCGCGCGCCGCTGCAGCGGTTCGGCCTCCTGCGAGCGGCCGCGCCGGTCGAGGTAGGTACTGAGGTTGTTCAGCGTATTGGCAGTCGCGGGGTGGCTCGGCCCCAGGGTTCGCTCCTGGACCGCGAGCGCCTTCCGAAACAGGCTTTCCGTTTCCGTATAGGCCTGCAGATTGGATTGCGCCTGGGCGCGCCCCTCGCTCGGCGCCAGCAACGCGTCCTTGCCCTGTTCCTGCAGCACGTTGGCGAGATTGTTCATGCTGGTCGCAGTATCCGGATGATCCGCGCCAAGCACCTTTTCACGGATGGCAAGCGCCCGCCGGTGGACCGCTTCGGCTTCCTTCGATTTGCCCTGCAGGTAGAGCACGTTGCCCAGGTTGGATAGACTGGTCGCGGTGGTCGGATGCTCCCGCCCCAGCGTGCGCTCATGAATCGCGACCACCTGGTAATGCAGGGACTCCGCCTCCTGATACTGGCCGCGGTCGATCAGCTCCTGCGCGCGCGCGCTCAGCTGCTTGGTATCCTCGCCCGCCGCGCCGGCGGTTGTCTCGCCGAACTTCCCCTGCACGTCCAGCACCCGGCTGAGGTTGGACAGGGTGGTGGCGGTGTCCTGGTGCTGTTTTCCCAGGCTCTTTTCCAGGATGCGCAGCGAGCGGCGCAATAGCGCTTCGGCGCTGGGGTAATCGCCCAGTTTTTCCAGCACCAACGCCAGATTGTTCAGCGCCGCCGCCGTATTCACGTGCTCCGGTCCCAGCCGCTTTTCATAAATAGCCAGCGCGGCACTGAAATTTTTCTGCGCATCGGCGTACTTTCCCTGGCGCATCTGCGCATCGGCGATGACATTGAGGCTGGTCGCGGTATCGGGGTGGCCGTCACCGAATAACTTCTTCGCTTCCTCGACCAGCTTTAGCGCAATTTCTTCACCACCGGCGTACTCACCCTTGGCAATCCTGGCCTCGGCCTGATCCATCAGTTCCTGCCAGTGGCGGTCGTCGACCTGCTTCGCCTGTGGCGCCGCTCGCTGCGCCGGCTGGCGCTGTTTTTGCCTCTCCTGTCCAAAGGCCGACAGCGCCACGCCCAGGGCGAGCACGGCAGCGACAACTTGAAACAGCAATCGGGAAGCAGGAACAGGCGGTTTCATCGATCCACGCGATTTCGCTCGCAAGTGGCCGATTATAGAGAAACGCAGCGCAAGACGCGCCGGCACTTCGATCTAGGACCCGTAGCAAAACAGGTTTTGCTACGGCCTATCCAGGGGCGCATGGGGGGATGTCGCCCCTCATATTGAAATAGACGCTAGCAGCGCTGAGTGGCGTAGATCCGGGCGAGAAAGGTCACGGTATCGGCTTCGCGCAAGCGCTCCAGCGCGGCGGCGCGACCTGGCGCGACAGGCTGCTCCGACTGGGGCGCCACCCAGTTCGAACACAGGACTTCCGCGCTATAGGGTTGCTCGGTCGATTCCTCGCCTGCCATAAACCAGCCTAACAAACTCACGACTCATCCTCTCCGGGAACAGGCGGAAACACACCGCCCTAACCTGGCTAACGTACGAGTCGTGAATTGGTTGAGCGCCGGGAAAAATAAATTATGCCGACCCGCGCGCGATGAGAATGCTGCAGGGCGCGTAGTCGAGAAGCGACGCCCCGACCGAGCCTTTCCACCAGCGCGCCGCAAACGAGAGTTTCTGCCGGTGTCCGAGAACAATAAGATCGGCGCCGAGATCGGAAGCGACGCGGCAGATCTCCTCTACGGGTTCGCCCACTGTCAGGTGGCCTATGGTATTGAATCCCTGGTCCTTGAGCAGCTTGATCCCCTCGTCGAGTATCTCCTGAGTGCGCTTTTTCTCTTCTTCCAGCAGTTCTTCGGGCAGAAAGCCCTCGGTCAGGAACAGGCTGGGCGGCATCCCGGCCACCGCCAGCAAATGCGTTTCGGCCTTGATGAATTCCGCGATTTCGGCGCTTTCCAGCAGCGCCGTGCGTCCCTCGCGCGATCCGTTGAACGCCATCAGGATTTTCTTGTACATGGCTACCAACCCTCCTCCAAAAACCGCTGTTTCACGGGATACCGTTATTGAACCGCGGCCCTATTCTGAGCCTTCAACGCCGTCACGGCATTAGTATCGTCCCGGCGCTGGAAGCTGGCAAGGAGTTCGTGCCTGCCGCCAGGCTCTGTTGCGTTGGACACTGGCATCCCCGGTCCAATATAATCGCAGGGTACGCTCGCCGCCCTGCGCTCACTGAAAGCACCCCATGGACAACGCAAAATGGACCTTCGGACTCACCATGATGATCGTCGGCATGGGAGGGACTTTTCTGACCCTGTGGATCCTGAGCCTGGTGATGGACCTGTTGAAAAAGATATTTCCGCTGGCCCCTAAGGCCGCAACTCAGGACAAGAAATAACACGAAACACCAAATCGACGGCCGCGCCTGATCCGGGGCAACCGTCCACCTGACGAATCCTCACCGCCCGGGAGAACACATGCTCGATACCGTAGTTCAAGGCTTGTCCGGGCTGGGTGCCGGCACCAGCTATCTGTTCACCTCCGGCGGCCCAAATGTGATCATGCTGCTGATCGCCGCGACTCTGCTCTATCTGGGCGTGAAGAAGGAAGTCGAGCCGCTGCTGCTTGTGCCCATCGGCTTCGGCTGCATGCTGGTAAACATTCCCCTTTCCGATCTGATGGAACCCGGCGGCCTGCTGCGAATTCTCTACGACATGGGGATCTCCAACGAAGTGTTCCCGCTGCTCATTTTCGTCGGCATCGGTGCCATGATCGACTTCGGCTCGCTGCTGGAAAACCCGAAGATGCTGCTGTTCGGCGCAGCCGGGCAATTCGGCATTTTTCTCACTCTGCTGCTGGCTCTGGCCCTGGGTTTTCCTGCACTGGAGGCGGTCAGTATCGCCGTCATCGGCGCATGCGACGGGCCAACGGCTATTTACGTCGCCTCGCAATATGCGCCGCAACTGCTGGCGCCAATATCCGTAGCCGCCTACTCCTACATGGCGCTGGTCCCCATCATTCAGCCTCCGATCATGCGCGCCCTGACCACACCGGCGGAACGGGTGATCAAAATGGCGCCGATCAAGCGCAGCGTGTCGCAGCAGACCAAGCTGCTCTTTCCCATCGTTGTCACCCTGGTCACCGGTCTGCTTGCGCCCAAGGGTCTGCCCCTCATGGGAACCATCATGCTCGGCAACTTCATGCGCGAGTGCGGCGTGGTGGCGCGCCTGACCAAGGCGTCGGAAAACGAGATCGCCAATATCGTCACCCTGTTTCTGGGCCTGGCAATAGGCGGCACCATGGAGGGCCACGCGTTTCTCAAGCCGCAGACCCTTGCCATATTTGGCATGGGATTCATCGCCATCTGCACCGACACCATCGCCGGGGTCCTGTTCGGCAAGCTGGTGTGCAAGCTGACCGGTGGCAAGGTCAACCCGCTGATCGGTGCCGCGGGAATCTCCGCGTTTCCGATGGCTGCGAGAGTCGTGCAAGCCCAGGGGCAACTCTACGACAAGAAAAACCACCTGCTGATGCACGCCGCCGGCGTCAACACCGGCGGGCAGATCGGCTCGGTCGTAGCGGCGGCGGTGATGCTGTCGGTGCTCAAGGGAATGGGGTTGATTTGACCTAGATCGCACCCATGGCTTGGCGAATTTTTGCCCGGCCGGTTCAGCATCATGCTGCGCCATTGAATTCCGGCAACAATTACGACCATCCACCGACGCCCCCCTATGAATCATCTGCTCGACCCGCTAAGTTTCAGCCGCGGACCAGCCATGAAGAACCGCTTCATGCTGGCCCCCCTGACAAACCAACAAAGCCATGAAGACGGCCGCCTGTCCGAAGAGGAATTCCACTGGCTCACCATGCGCGCGGAGGGCGGCTTTGGACTGACCATGACCTGTGCCGCGCACGTTCAGGCAAACGGAAAAGGATTTTCCGGGCAGCTGGGCGTCTGGTCGGACGACCACCTTCCCGGATTGCAGCGTCTGGCGGGTGCGATCAAGGCGCAGCAAAGCATTGCAATCGTGCAGCTGCATCACGCCGGTATGCGCTCCCCCACGCGTTTGATCGGCGGCACACCGGTTTGTCCTTCCGACAATGCGAAGACCGGCGCGCGCGGGCTGACTCACGCCGAAGTGAGGCAGTTGATTGCGGACTTCGTCGCGGCCGCGCTGCGTGCCGAGCGCGCCGGTTTCGATGGCGTCGAGCTGCACGGCGCGCACAGCTATCTTCTGTGCCAGTTTTTCAGCGCGGAGGTGAATCACAGGGAAGACGAGTACGGCGGCGCCCTCGAGAACCGCTCGCGCATTCTGTTCGAAATCATCGACGCCATCCGCAGCCGCTGCCGAAAGGATTTCATGCTGGGCGTGCGGCTGTCGCCGGAGCGCTTCGGCATGAAACTGGGCGAAGCCATTCAGATTGCGCAGCGGGTGATGGCCGAAGACAAGGTCGATTTTCTCGATATGTCCCTGTGGGATGTATTCAAAGAACCCGAGGAAACCGGTTACCGGGGCCGTACCCTGATGAGTTATTTCACCGAACTGGACCGTCGCAATACGCGACTCGGTGTTGCCGGCAAGATCCGCACACCGCGCGAAGCGGAAGCCGCCATTGCCGCCGGTGCCGACTGGATCATGCTCGGGCGCGCGGCGATGCTGCAGCATGATTTTCCGAATCGCTACAAGGCGGCCCCCTCGTTCAATCCGGTCCAAATGCCGGTGACCCGCCAGTACCTGAAGGACGAAGGCCTGTCCGACAAATTCCAGAATTACGTCCGCGGCATCTGGCCGGAATTCTTCGCCGACTGAGCAGGGCTTCAGGCGTCCAGCGGACGGATACGGGCGATCATTTCATTCCACGCCGCAACGGCTTCAGCGCTGGCGGTGGCTTCGTCCCTGCCCGCCGCCGGAATCGCGGGGCCGAGTTGTCCGCAGACGGGACAGATAACACGCAAGATATCTTCGTCTCGCCCATCCGGCGTGCGGCGGGTGCCGCGACGCACATCGGCTTCGGCGCCGCAGGTGCAGTTTCTCTTTCGCATGATTCAGTACGCGCGACGGGCGTGTGAAATTCGTCCCCGGCGCACTCGAACTCTACTTGCTCTTCGCGGCGCCTCTCTTGGCCGGCTTAAGCGTCATCTTGCGTTTGCTCTTGGCTGTTACCCCGCCCGCCTTGTTGCCTGCCTTTCCTGCGGCCTTTTTCACCACCTTCTTCACCACCTTCTTCACCACCTTCTTCGGCTCCCGCCGGGCATGCAGGGTCCCCGCAGCGATCTTGAATATGTCGGTCTCCGTGATAATTCCCACCAGAATTTTGCGGCTATTCAGAACCGGGAGGCTGCCGATGTGGTTGGACACCAGCAGCTGAGCGGCGTGCTTCAGGTCGGCGTTCTCCGACACGCAGACCGGGGAGCCATGCATAATCTCTGCGACGGGCACCTCGGCGGAGCCGAAATTCGCAGCGGCCAGCAGCAAGTCGCGCTCGGCGACGATGCCGACCACGCGGTCGCCCTCGACCACCGGCAGGTGATGGATTCGGCGGCCATGCATCATGTCGAATGCACGGTGAAACTCGGTCTGCGGCGGGATCGAAAGCACCGACCGGCTCATGTACTGGCTGACTTTCATGCTGATCCTCTTGGTGTAGTGTTGAGCCCGTGACCGGCGAGCCTGCTCGCCGCATGGACCGCCACTATTGTACCGCCGGACACATACGCCGTTGGTCGTTTCCAGCCGTTCTCCCCATTAGTTTTCTTTCTCCCGGTGATAAATCTTCTATCGCCGGAACTCCATTTTTTCCCCTAATCTCTGGCAAGATAGCCCGCCTGCGGTTTACCCCATCGAAACGATCAAACATACGAGAAGGACTGGACTGTGAGTACGCTAATGCCAAAAATGCGCGCAATCGGCGTGCCAGTCAACGACTATTACGTCGAGGAATTTGTGGATATTCCCAAATTTCGTTACAACAAAATCCCGCTCCAGACGGTCACCAAGGACAAAGACGGCTTTCGCCTGAGACTCGACGAAAAGGATCACCCGGAATATTTCATCGCCAGGAAAGATGTTTCCGCCCCGAATTCCGGCGGCAACACGACAAATGTTTTTCTGGGATTGGTGGCGCTTTACTCCGCGATGCAGGTGAACATCCAGTTCAAGATCATTTTGCCCGACGACCGCTCGTCCATCGCCCAGCAGGAAATCGACAACCACGTCTATAACGACGTGAACATCGTCCAGGTACATACGCCGATCTGGGGTCCGCGTGAATGTTACAACGGCAACGCACACGGTCGAACCTACCTGCTGGTCTCGCCGCACCCTCCGATCGACACGCTGGATGATGAAATAAAGACCAGGTTCAGAAGAGCGGATAACATTCCGATCGTCACCCCGGGATACCTGAACAGCTACCTCGGCCCGCAGATCATCGTACCCACGGGCATCGGCTTCGACACGATCAAGCCGCGTGTCGGCAACAACGACGTAATCGTCTGCCTGAACGATGACGAATTGATCGAAAAATTCGGCACGCAGATTTTCCCGGATGAAATGTCGAATGAAGTCCTGCTGAACATCACCGAACGATTCACCAAGAACCACAACCCGCACATGGACCCCAGCATGACCTTTGCGCTGGGCTTTTCCAACGGTGGGTCATTGACCTGTTACCAATACCAGAACAAGCAGTACCTGATCCACCTTCCTCTGGATGCGCAGGAATCCACGAAAATTGCGCAAACATTCGAAGATGCCCTGGTCGACCCCGCGCACAATGGAAAATACCAGGTTGGGCGCGGGGATGCGCGTATTACCGGGCACCTGTTCTACCCTTACTTCATTGATGTCATGAACGACGGCCTGGCAGCCGCGTTTGCTGCGTCCGAGCTGGGTGCGGCCTTGTCAGCGTTGATGCATCATTCGAAGAAATCCAACATCACGACGTTCAACCAGGATGCGTTAAATAAATTGGTAGTGCGATGCATCGACAAGGTCGAGCGCAACGAATCCAAGGGCGAAAATCTTACCTATGCGAATTGACGGCTGCGCCGGATGATTCGGATAAGGCCGAATCACCTGTCGCCTTGAAATTAACGGCTCGACCAGCGCCGCCTGGGCCCGCCCTCAGCCCCTGATCACCCGCGGCAACAGCATCTGGTGCCGCGGGCAGATCGATTTCGGGTTCTGGTAGACCGCGCCGGCGAAGGCCTTGAGGTAGCCGCGCAGCGCTGAAAGATTCACGATCTCGTCGACAAAGCCGTAGCGCGCGCAGTAGGCCGGGCGCGACGTGTCGTAGTATTTCTGCGCCATCTCGTTCATTTTCTGCGCCAGCGGCTCGAGCGGTTTGCCCGAGTCCTTGTCCTTGATCGCGCGCCGGGAGTAGCTCGCCACCGCGGCGGTCTCGCCGTGCATGACGTAGATCTCCGTAGCCGCGGTGCCCAGCGTGAACGCATTCTGCCGGTTGGCCGTGGGTCCGCCCATGATGTAATGCGCCGCCGCGCTGCCCTTCCGCAGCACCACCAGCATCATCGGGATGTCGGCGTTCTGGATCGAGTACACCAGCGACTGGCCGATGCCGAGCAGCTCCGCCTTCTCGGCGATGTCGCCGACGTCGATGCCGGTGGTGTCCTGGAACCAGATCACCGGCACGCGGTCGCGCGCGCACAGCGTCACGAATTCGTTCATTTTGATCAACCCCTGGCGATAGAGCTTGCCGCCGATGCCGGGGTAATCCGCATACTCGGGATAGCCCTTGGGTAGCAGCCCCTGGCGGTTGCCGATGGCGCCGATGAGCATGCCGTCTATTTTCACCAAACCGGTGTACACCTCAGGTCCGTAGCCCGGACGAAATTCCATGTGCTCGCTGCCGTCGACCAGGCGCGCGAGGATGTCGTCGAAGGAGTAGTCCGATTTCTGGTTGAACGGCAGCAGGTGGTAGAGGTCGCTCTGCGCCAGCGTCGGTTCGGCCGGCTCGGCCACTCGGAAAAACTTCGGGTCGTAGGCCGGAATCATGCGCATGTATTCCTTGATCCCGTCGAGCACGCCTTTTTCCTCGTCGCACACGCGCGTGAAAAATCCGGTCACATCGTAATGGGTGGAAGCACTTCCGGGCGGCTTGTCTTTCATATTGCGCGTCACGGCGATCAGCTGCTCTAAGCCCGCGACATCGAAACCGCCCTGCGGCGCCATGCCGGAAACGATGCCGACGCCTCCCACGGCGATGTTCGCATCCTTGTGCGCAATCAGAATGGTCGGGCTGATCGCCTGATAGCCGCCGCCGGCGGGATTGGTTCCGTAAATGCCGGCGAGCACCGGAATGCCCGCCTGTTCCAGCTCGGCATGGCGGAAAAACGGCGCGCCCGAACCGCGGCGGTCGGCGTAGAACTTCTCCTGGTCGGGCAGCTTCACGCCGCTGCAGTTAACCAGCCACACCAGCGGAATGTGCAGCCGCTTGGCGAGATTGGTCACGCGCAGGATGTTGTCCGGCTGCCCGGCGATCCAGGCGCCGGCCAGCACCTTGTTGTCGAAGCCGATGATCACCGCCCAGCGGCCGGCGATTTTGCCCAGGCCGTCGACCACGTTGGTCGTGCCCTCTTCGTTGTCCGCGGGATTGTAGAGACTGTGCAGCGGCTGCCAGGTGCCGGGATCGACCAGGTAGTCGAGGCGCTGGTACACCGTCAGTCCGCCGCGCTCGTTGATCTTGGCCGTGGGTATGCCGACTTCCTCTGCCGCGTTCTTCGCTGCGGCGATTTCGGCTTCGACCGCTTCGAGCCTGGCGCGGCTGTCCTGCGTGCGCGCGATGCGGTTTTCCTTCAGCGCCTTGCCGAAGCCCGGCATTTTTTCGAAATAGGGTCTCATGCGTCTTCCTACTCCCGGTTGGGTGTGAACCCCAGGGCCATGCCCGAGATCAGGATCTTCTGGATGTTGGACGTGCCTTCGACGATCTGCAGCGACTTGGCGTCGCGGTAGAAGCGCTCGGCCGGATACTCGGTCGAATAACCGTAGGAGCCGAAAATCTTCATGCACTCATTCGCCGCATGCACCGCCGCTTCGGACGCTGCATATTTGGCGACCGAGGTCTCGTACTGGTTCGGCTTGGCGTTGTCCTTCAGCCACGCCGCACGGTACACCAGCATCTGCGCCGCCTGGTGCTCCACTGCCAATTCCGCGATCTGCGCCTGGATCATCTGGTGCTGCGAAATCGGTTTGCCGAATTGCGTTCGCTCGTTGGCGTAATTGATCGCCAGATCCAGCGCCCCGCCGGCGACGCCCAACGCGCCCGCGGCGCAGCCGATCCGCGTCTGGTTCAACTGCCACATGCAGATGCGGAAACCTTCGCCCGGCTTGCCCAGCACGTTTTCCTTCGGCACCTTCATTGCGTCGAATACGAACTCTCCGGTCGGCGAGCACTTGAGCCCAAGCTTGGTCTCGATCGCGCGCGCGCTGCAGCCTTTCATGTTTTTCGGCTCGATGATGAACGCGGTAATACCCTTGTTACCTTTGGATTTGTCGGTGTAGGCATAGAGCAGCCCGGCGTCGCCCACGTGCGCCTGCGAGATCCACATTTTGTTGCCGTGGATTTCCCAGTGATCGCCGCGGTCGATAGCGTGCGTCTTCATGCTCGCCACGTCCGAGCCGGTGTTCGGTTCGGTCATGGCGAAAAACCCGAGCTGCGTACCCGCCACCCAGCCCGGAACGTATTTCTTCTTCTGCGCGTCGCTGCCGAATTTGCTCACCGTCAGCGCCGGTCCCAGATTCTGCATGTTGAACGGCAGCCGCCAGGATGCCGACACTTTGCCGATCTGCTCGGCCATCAGCACCGACTCCATGTAGCCCATGCCGCTGCCACCCAGTTCCTCCGGCAGCGCGCATGAGAAAAATCCGAGGCTGCCCATCTTGGCGACCCGATCGGCGCGGAATTCATGTTTCGCCTCCTCCTGCTCCAGCGTAGGTGCGATTTCCTCGGCGGCGAATCGCCGCGCGGTGTCCTGGATCAGCCGCTGTTCTTCAGTAAGTTCAAAATTCATCTTTGTCTCGCCTTTGCCTGTTACCTGTCGTTTATCACTCAAGCACGAGGAGCAGGTCCTCGTCCTCGACGCTGTCGCCTACCTTCACTTTGATTTCCTTGACCGTGCCGCCGCTGGGCGCGTACACCGTGTTCTCCATCTTCAGCGCTTCGATCACCAGCAACTCGTCGTCTTCCTCGACCTTCGCACCGGGTTCGACCAGTACGGCCAGGATTTTTCCCGCCAGCGGAGCCAGAACATCTGCCATGTTTTTTCCTCCCTCGATTTGGTTCGGTTGTGAATTGCAATCAGTCCACCGCCCAGCGCAGCAGCGCCTCCGGCACACGCAGATAATTGCACTGCGCGCGATCGACGGCCTAAGCTAGCACAAAGCACGCGGAAGCACTTCGACCGAGATCAAAATTTGCGCATTCGGCCCTATTTTCCTTTGTTTTCCGCCGGTTGCCGAAACGCGTCGCCACGCCACGCAGCATCCTCCGCGCCGCGGTACTCCACCCCGCGTTGAGCCGTGGCAGGACCTGCGGCGCAACGCTATGATGCGGTCATGAGCGCCAATGTCCTCCCTCAACGCTGCCCCTGGTGCCTCGCCAGCGATGCATATATGGCATACCACGACAACGAATGGGGGGTGCCGGTGCATGATGACCGCATGCTGTTTGAACTGCTGATTCTGGAGGGCGCACAGGCCGGCCTGTCCTGGCTGACCATCCTCAACAAGCGCGAAAACTACCGCAGGGCGTTCGACAATTTCGATGCGCGAAAAATCGCCCGCTACTCCGACCAGCACGTCGATCGCCTGCTGGCCGATGCCGGTATTGTGCGCAATCGCCTCAAAATTCTGGCAACCATCCAGAACGCCAAGGCGTTTCTCGAAGTGCAGAGTGAATGCGGATCGTTCGACCGCTACATCTGGGGCTTTGTCGGCGGCAAACCCAAACAGAACCGGCGGCGCGGCATGAAACTGGTTCCCGCGCGCACACCCGAATCCGATGCCATGAGCAAGGACCTGAAGCTACGCGGCTTCAACTTCGTCGGCTCGACCATTTGCTATGCATACATGCAGGCTACCGGCATGGTCAACGACCATCTGGTTCGATGCTTTCGTCACGAACTGGTGCAGGAAAAGTAATGCTGCTGCGACTGCTGGCCCTTGCCTTGTTCGTTATTACGCCCGTTGCATCGGCGCAATCGGGCGATACCGCCAACGGCCTGTTCCTGGTCGCGTCGCCGGCATTGCTCGATCCCAATTTCCACCATAGCGTGGTGCTGGTCTCTCAGGGGGCTGATGGCAGCAGCGTCGGCTTCGTCCTCAATCGCCCCGGTCAGCGCTCGCTCGCGCAGATCCTGCCCGACAACGAGCAGATGAAGCGCTTCACCGAGCCGATTTACCTCGGCGGCCCGGTGGAAGCTGCGGGGCTATTCGCCATATTCCGCACCCCGGTACACCCGCCGGGCGCGCTGAGGGTGCTAGACGATGTGTCGTTTGCGCTGGACCCCGCAGTGGTCGAGCGCCTGCTGCAGGCCCCGCCGCAGCAGGTGCGCTTTTTCAACGGCTACGCCGGCTGGGCGCCGGGCCAACTCGCGCGTGAACTGGAGCGCGGCGGCTGGCACCTGCTCAACGCCGATCCCGATATCGTGTTTCGCAAGAACATGGACGGACTGTGGGAAGAAATGATGGTGCGCACGCGCGCGGTTACCGCGTCTTTGCGCTAGCAGTGTTACCCTGTCGATCGAATCAATAACAGACTGTTGTACGAAATGGCGGTTCGGCCAATGGTTTATCAAACCGAGAGGGGATGCGTACTCTCGATTTACGACAAGAAATGGGAGAGCTCAAAATGATTCGAACATTGCGTTTCGCTGCGGCCGCATTGTTGTGCATGCTTGCGTCGCCCCTATTTGCCCAGGCCTATCCGGCCAAACCCATCAGGGTCGTGGTGCCCTACGCGCCGGGCGGCAACATGGAGCACTGGCGCCCTACGCTGGAGAAGGTAAGCCAGCTTCTGGGCCAGCAGCTGGTCATGGAAAACCGTCCGGGCGCAGGCGGCAACATCGGCAGCGACTATGTCGCGAAATCCGCCGCCGACGGATATACGCTGTTGATCGGCACCATCGGCACGCACGCGATCAATGCCAGCGTCTACGCAAAAATGCCCTACGACGTGGTCAAGGATTTCACGCCCGTGGTGTTCCTCGCAACCATGACCAACGTCGCGATAGTCAACCCGGCAACGCCGGTGAAATCGATCCAGGAGTTCATCGAGTACGCGAAATCCCAGCCGGGAAAGCTGAACTTCGGCTCGCCCGGCAACGGCTCGTCGGCCCATATGACCGGTGAAATGTTCAAACAGGTCACCGGGGTAAACATGCAGCACGTCCCCTATAAAGGCAGCGCACCCGCGCTCATGGACTTGATCGCCGGACGCATCGACATCATGTTCGACAACATCCCGCTGCCGCTGCCACATATCAAGGCGGGGAAGCTGCGCGGCTTGGCGGTGACCGCTTCGCAACGCTCGCCCTCGCTACCAGAGTTGCCGACGCTGGGTGAAGCCGGCGTTCCCGGTTTCGATGTCAGTTCCTGGTACGGCATCTACGCGCCCGCCAGTCTGCCGCAGGAAATCACGGCAAAGCTGAACGTGGCGTTCAACGATGCACTGCGGACGCCCGAGATTCGCGACCGGCTCGCCAGTCAGGGATGGACCGTCGTCGGCGGCCCTGCGGACCAACTGGCAGCGCAGACCCGGAACGAACTCGAGCGCTGGGCGCGGGTGGTGAAATCGGCGAACGTGCGCATCGATTGAGCACGCTGCCGCCGTTGCGCTCGCTGCTCGCGCCACGCTCGATAGCGGTCCTGGGCGCTTCGTCCGATTTGGGCAAACTCAACGGGCGCGTACTCGCCTATCTTGGCGACAAGGGCTACCCGGGCCACGTGTTTCCGGTGAATCCGAAATACGCGCACATCGGCGACTGGCCCTGTTATCCGAGCGTTGCCGACCTGCCCGGACCGGTCGATCTCGCCATCATCGCGCTGCCGGCGAAACTGGTCGCTGGTGCCATCCGCGAATGCGGGCGGGCGCGCATTCCCGCAGCCATTGTGTTCAGTTCGGGATTTTCAGAGACGGGCGAGGCGGGCCGCTCACTCGAAGCAGAACTGGTGCAAGCGGCGCGCGCGGCCGGGGTGCGGATGCTAGGACCGAACAATCTCGGTCTCGTCAACGCTTTCGAACGCGTGCACGCCACCTTCTCTCAATACGCCAACGGCGAAACAGCGGAAGGACCGGTGGGCTTTGTCACCCAGTCGGGCGCTTTCGGCACGGCGATCGCTGCACTGGCGCGCCGGCGCGGTCTGGGCCTGGGCTACTTCGTCAACACCGGCAACGAGGCCGATATTTCGCTCGCCGAAGTGATGGCCGAGATCATTGCCGACCCGCGCATTCGCGTCGGCGCGGCATATATCGAAGGCTTCAAGGACGGGCCCGGCATCCTATCTCTGGCCGAGGCGGCGCTCGCCGCAGGCAAGCCGCTGGTGCTGACCAAGGTCGGGCGCAGCAACGCCGGCGAGCGTGCCGCCGCGTCGCACACCGGCTCGCTCGCGGGCGAAGACGCAGTGTTCGACGGCATCGCGCGCCAGTACGGCGTGCTGCGCGCGCGCAACGAAGAGCACATGCTCGACCTGGTCGAAGTGCTGGCGCGCTGCGAACTGCCCGCGGGGAACGGCGTCGGCATCATCACCCAGTCGGGTGGCGCGGGGGTGCTCATGGCCGATCGCGCCGAAGAACTGGGCCTGGGCGTGCCGGTGCTGGCCGCGGCAACGCAGGACCGGCTGAGACCCGTGATTCCCGGCTTCGGCGCCCTCGGCAATCCGGTGGACGTGACGGCGCAGTTCATCGCCGACCCGTCAATCCTGCGCGAATCGGTGATCGCCGTGCTGGCCGACCCGCAGGTGAACGTGGCCGTGGTCTGGCTGCAGTTGATGGATGCCTATGTCGACGTGCTGGCGGATATTTTCGGTCAGATCAAGGAAGCGGCGCAAAAGCCCTTCGTCGTCTGCTGGGTCGCCGCGCCTGAAGCGGCGCTGGCGGCACTGCGCCAACGCGGCATTGCGGTGCTGCGCGGCGCCGAACCCGCGATCGACGCCGTCGCCGGCTTGATCGGCTACGCCGAAGCGCGCCGCCACTGGCTGGCGGACGC
>QYQC01000010.1 GCA_007280315.1 Betaproteobacteria bacterium
ATGCGGGCATGCTCCGCCTGCCCGCCGAAACGCAGACGCTATATGCCGAACTGTCCGAGCGCTTGCGCGCGCTCGAGGCGGCGCGCTCGTTCGCCAGCCTCTCAGGGTCATTCGCGAAAAAGCAGGTGAGCGACGGCGACTATTGGTACTTCAAGAGCAGTGAAGGCGCCGCGGGGCAGCGCGAGTACTTCATCGGCGCGGATGATCGCGCGACGCGCGCCGTTATGAAATCCTACTCCGCGGGGCGCGCGGAGGCGCAGGCCGCACTGGCAGAGGTCGAGCGCCTGTGTGCCATGCTGAGGCAGGGCGGTGCCATGCTCACCGATACGCCCTCGGCGCGGGTCATCGCAGGCCTCGCCAGCGCCGGCGTGTTTCGGGTAGGCGCGGTGCTGGTCGGCACTCACGCATTCATCGCCCTGGGAAATATGCTCGGGGTGCGCTGGGAGTCGGCGCTGCGTACGCAGGATATCGATCTCGCCGCAAGCCGCGTATTGCACGTGATCGTGCCGCAGACCGAGGCCGATCTGCCCAAGGCGCTGGACGCGCTGAATATGGGCTTCCTCCCAGTGCCCGGGCTCAATCCGAAATCAGCGGAAACCTCATTCAAGGTGCGCGGCCAGGCGCTGCGCGTGGATTTGCTTACTCCGGCACGCGGCGTACGCGATGACAAACCGGTCAACATTGCACGCCTCAAGGCCGCGGCGCAGCCGCTGGAATTGCTCGACTATTTGCTCGAGGCGCCTGTTCCGGTTCCGCTGTTGAATGGAGGTGCGACCCTTGTCAACGTCCCCGACCCCGCGCGCTTCGCGTTGCACAAGCTCATGGTGAGCGGGCGCCGGCAGGCGTTCGAGCAGACCAAGGCGGGAAAGGACCGGCAGCAGGCGGCGGAGATCATCGCCGCGCTCTACGAGGATAGGCGTGGCGATCTCGGGCTCGCCGTCAAGGCGCTCAACAAGCGGCCGGCCGCCTGGCGTACCAGGCTCAGGCGCGAACTTGCGAAATTGCCCGACGAATTGTCGGTTGCGCGCAAGCTGATTCTGCGCAGCCTCGCCGAATAGAACGCGTATTGCGGCAACGTGACCGGGGCGACCGATCAGCCCAGCGCGGTGCTTTCGTCCAGGCAGAGCAGCCGCACGCGCCCCTGCGCCACCAGCTGCTCCTTGTCGTCGCGTATCCACGCCTCCCATACCTGGGTCGTACGTCCGCGCGTAACCGGCCGCGCCAGGGCATGGAGCTTGCCCGAGCGCACCGCGCGGATGAACGAGGTGTTGTTCTCCAGTCCGACGATGCGCTGACCGCGCGGGCGCGCGACGAGCGCGGCGCCGACCGAGGCCAGGGTCTCGATCACGCCGCAGTGCACGCCCCCGTGCACGATGCCGTAGCCCTGGTGGTGTTTCTCCTTTACTTCCCACTCGCAGGTGACCTCATCCGGCGAGGCGGTGAGGATGACGACGCCCATCTCTTTCACCCAGCCGGGCAGCGTATTGAGCCAATCTACGATTTTTTCAGCCATCGATGCGCACGTCCAATTCGCGGAAACAGAAAAATACTGTTTCCGTCCGAAGACAGCTGGCTGAGAGTTCCACAGAACTGCGCCGAACTGAGTAATTTCGACCCGCGCAACAGCACCGGCGCGGGATTCCGTTTCGCCCTTACCCGCACACCCCGACAAACCCGCAGGCGCTGCAAAAATCGCAGCCATCTTTTTTGATCACGGCGTAATTGCCGCACTCGGGACAGCGCGCGCCCTTCATCCGCGGTGCGGCGCCCCGCAGCGGCGTTTCGAGGATGCCCATGGTCTGCACCGGCATGCCGTCCTCGGTAAGCAGACCGAGCATGGCGTAGCGGTGAATGATCAACCGTGCGAGGTAGGACACGGTCGAGGGCCAGTTCTGCTGCTTGCGGCTGCCCGGCGTGAACGCCATGAAGTCGCCCAGCGGCTCGGGGTAGTTAAGCAGTTTTCTCAGTTTCATGCCGATCCAGGCCGGATCGACCACGCGCATGTCCAGCGACAGGATTTTGCACAGTCCGTCGAGCGCGCGCGGATACTCGCCCGAGAGCCACATCGAATACGGACGGGTGACGCCGTCTGGCAGCGTAATTTCTTTCAGCCCCAAGACGAAATCGTCGCGCGTGCCCGGGTTGAGCACGTCCACGGTCCAGGACATGGTGCCGTCGGCGCCGGTCTTGGGTTCCTTCAGGCTGAACATCGCGTCCAACACCTGCCCGGTCTTCACCTCGGACAGCGCACCCAGGCGCTCGCAGCGCCAGCGCACCAGTTGCGCCACGGCGGCGGTGACGCTGGGCATGCGCAGATTTTCTCCGTGCGGCGGAAACGGCATGTCGAATGCGTCGTCGCCCACGGTCTTTGACAGAGTGTCGAGCTTCAGCCGCAGCCAGCCCGGATCGTCGGCGCGCATATCCATGGACAGCGTCTTCGCCACCGCGCCCAGACCGCGCGGCTGCTCGCTGCCGTTGACCCAGACTTCGAACGGATGCGGGTGCAGGGTGTTTTCGACATGGCCGACGAACAAGGCGAAATGACCGTGCGGATGTTCAATCATGTAGGTCCAGGCCGGATTGCCTTCGCCCAGTTTGGGCCTGCCGGGCCAGCGCAGGCTGGCGAGCACCGGCTCGGGCACTGCCTTGATTTCGATGCGGCGGTTGACGTCGCTGCTGACAAAATCCTGCGGCTGCCGAAGGAGGGGGAGGGACCCGTCCGTTCCACTGCGGCCCTGCGGGCTGTCGACCGAGAGCACCGAGCCGAGCACGCTGTTGGGGCGGTAGGTGGCCAGCCCCTTCAGGCCGGATTTCCAGGCGGCCATATACAGCCCCTGGAACTCTTCGTAGGGATAGTTCTCCGGCACGTTGACCGTCTTCGAAATGCTGGTATCGATGAACGGTGCGACCGCCGCCACCATAGCCTCGTGCGCGGCCGCCGAAATCGCGAGCGCGGTGACGAAATAGTCGGGCAGGGCGTCGCCGCCGGCAGGCGCGGGCAGGGCGCCATTGGCAACCTGATGTCGGTACAGGCGCCAGGCGTAATCTTCGACCGGAAATTCCTGCAGCGTGCCGTCGGCCATGCGCTTCTTGCGCGTATAGGTCCAGGAGAACGGCGGTTCGATGCCGTTGGACGCATTGTCGGCAAAGGCGAGACTGATGGTGCCGGTAGGGGCGATCGACAGCAGGTGGCTGTTGCGCAAGCCCTGTTTCCGGATCAGCGCCTTGATTTCCGGCGGCAGGCGCGTGGCGAAACTGGTGCCCGAAAGGTACATATCGGCATTGAACAGCGGAAAGGCACCGCGCTCGCGCGCGAGGTTGCTCGAGGCGCGGTAGGCGTAGTCGCGCATGACCTCGGATATGCTGGCCGCCGTCGCGCGCGCAGTGTCGCTGTCATAGCGCTGGCGCAGCATGATCAAGGCGTCACCCAGGCCGGTGTAGCCGAGGCCCACGCGGCGTTTGTTCATTGCTTCTTCCTGCTGCTGCGGCAGCGGCCATGCAGTCGCATCGAGCACGTTGTCGAGCATGCGCACCGAAGTTTCGACCGTTGCGCCGAAGCGCTCGAATTCGAACGCCGCATTTTCGGTGAACGGCGCAGTGACAAAATTGGTCAGGTTGATCGAGCCCAGGCAGCAGCAGCCGTAGGGGGGCAGCGGCTGCTCGGCGCACGGATTGGTGGCCTCGATGGTTTCGCAGTAATTCAGATTGTTGTCGCGGTTCATGCGATCGAGGAACAGGATCCCTGGCTCGGCATGATCGTAGGTCGAGCGCATGATCTGGTCCCACAATTCGCGCGCGCGCAGCTTGCGGTACACCCACTGTCCGTCCTCGCGCTGATAACCGCCGTTATCCAGAAAATCCTGGTGCGGTCGCGCCTTGTGCGCAAGCTCCGCCTCGAGGTCGGCCTCTACCGCCTGCATGAAGGCATCGGTGACGCCTACCGATATGTTGAAATTGGACAGGTCGCCCTTGTCCTTGGCGCGGATGAATTCCTCCACGTCGGGATGGTCGCAGCGCAGCACGCCCATTTGCGCGCCGCGGCGCGAGCCCGCCGATTCCACCGTCTCGCAGGAGCGGTCGAACACACGCATATAAGATACCGGCCCGCTGGCGCGCGAGTGCGTGCCCTTTACTTCCGAACCCTTGGGTCGGATCGAGGAGAAGTCGTAGCCAACGCCGCCGCCGCGGCGCATGGTTTCCGCCGCCTGTTGTAGTGCGGTGTAGATGCCGGGCTTGTTGTCGACGACTTCTGAAATCGAGTCGCCGACCGGCTGCACGAAGCAGTTGATCAGCGTCGCCTGCAACTGGATACCAGCGGCCGACATGATGCGCCCGGCGGGAATGAAGCCGGCCTCCATCGCCTGAAGAAAGCGCTTTTCCCAATGCGCGCGCTTGTCCTCGGTCTCGACTGCGGCGAGCGCGTGCGCGATGCGTGCGCGTACATCATCAATGCTGGTCTCAGTACCCTTGGCGTACTTCTCCAGCAGGACTTCGCGGCTGATTATTTGATCGGGGAGGGGAACAGCGGTAATGCCGGTTGCCTTGTTTTCTTTTTTTATAATGTCCATATTATCAATACCTTATAATGTAATCTTGTGGTAATGTGTGATCAGCATACTACAAATTGGGGTTGTTTGCAGCCCTGCAAAAAATATTTTTTTCTGGTATGGGGGCAGGCAGGTTTGCGCCGGGATACCTTGGCCCGGGGTCCCGGGCCAAGGTATCCCGGGCTATATTTCCACCGCTTATGCTGTCACAATCCGGCAGCACCGGCGGCGTCGCACCAGCGCGATCCGCGCCGTCCATCATAATCAATAAAACAGCGGCAAAAAGGGGAAAATTTGTCTGCCATTTCCGTGCAGCAGGTGAGCAAACACTGGGCTGCGGCCCGGGCGGTGGAGGACATCAGCTTCGAAGCGGAGGCAGGAGCGTTTGTTGTTCTGCTGGGGCCATCGGGCTGCGGCAAATCGACCACCCTGCGCCTGATTGCCGGACTGGAATCGGTCACCTCCGGCCGGGTGTTGATCGGCGGCGTCGATGTAACCGCGTTGCCGCCGTCGAAGCGCCGTATTTCCATGGTGTTCCAGTCCTATGCGCTGTTTCCGCACCTGTCGGTGGCGGAAAATATCCTGTTCGGCCTGAAGGTGCGCAAAGTCGCTGCCGCCGAACAGCGCCTGCGTCTCGCGAAAACGGCCGAAACGCTGGGTCTCGCGCAGTTGCTAGAACGCAAACCGTCGCAACTCTCCGGCGGTCAGCAGCAGCGCGTCGCCCTCGGGCGCGCCATCATCGCTGAAACGCAGGTGTGCCTGATGGACGAGCCGCTATCCAACCTGGACGCGCAGTTGCGGCACGACATGCGACGTGAAATCCGCGCGCTGCAACAGGCGCTGGGCGTCACCATGATCTACGTCACCCACGACCAGACCGAGGCCATGAGCATGGCCGATCGAGTTATATTGCTGCGCGCGGGGCGCGTGGAACAGGACGCCGCGCCCGCCGATCTGTACGCCCGCCCTGCGAGCGTCTTCGCCGCACGCTTCATCGGTACGCCGCCGATGAACATCATCGCCCTGGCCGATGGCGCGCAGGGCGCCGTGATCAAGGGCACGCAGGAGGGCGTGGTCTACCGCGGCCCGGGCGGCGGCATGCTGCTGGGCGTGCGGCCGGAGGATATCCAACTCGTCGAAAGCGGCGTCGCCGCCAAGCTGGAAGCGATCGAATATTTGGGCGCGGATTCCATCCTCGTGTGCAAGGCGGGGACGGAGACGCTGATCGTGCGTGCGCAGGGCAAAGTGGCGCGGGCGCCGGGTACCGCGGTGCAACTCGCCTGGCCGCGCGAGGCGATGCATATTTTTGAGGCGGCGAGCGGCGCGCGGCGTGACGATGTTCTTGTCGCCGCAGGGGTGGCGGCGTGACAGAGTGGCAGGCGATAGCGCATTAAGTTCGGATTTTGGCTGTTCTTCAACCAGGAGGTGGACCATGTTAGGTAAACGAGTGACGCAATGCTTCGTTGCAGTATTGGCCGCCCTCGCGCTAGGCAGCGCGCAGGCGCAAACGGAAATATCGTTTTATTACCCGGTGGCGGTGGGCGGGCCGATCACCAAGATCATCGACGGCTACGCCGCCGATTTTGAGAAAGACAACCCCGGCATCAAGGTGAAACCGATCTATTCCGGGACCTACCAGGAATCCATCGTCAAGGCCCTCACCGCGCACAAGAGCGGCACTCCGCCGGTGACGTCGGTGCTGCTGTCGACCGACATGTACACGCTGATCGACGAAGACGCGATCGTCGCGTTCGATGACGTGGCGACGAGCGCCGAGGACAAGGCGTGGATCAAAAGCTTCTATCCGGCGTTCATGGCCAACAGCCAGACCGGGGGCAAAACCTGGGGCATTCCGTTCCAGCGCTCCACCATCGTGCTGTACTGGAACAAGGAATTGTTCAAAGAGGCCGGGCTGGACCCGAACCGTGCGCCGGCGAACTGGAAGGAAATGCTGGAATACGCGCAAAAGCTGACCAAGCGCGATGCCTCCGGCAATACCGTCCAGTGGGGCGTGCAGGTGCCTTCTTCCGGGTTTCCCTACTGGTTGTTCCAGGGGTTCACCACCACCAACGGCGTCGAGCTGATGAACGCGACCGGCACCGAGACCCATTACGACCATCCTGCAGTCATCGAAGCGCTGCAGTTCTGGGTCGATCTGTCGCGCAAGGACAAGGTGATGGCGCCGGGCGTAATCGAATGGGGTACGACGCCCAAGGATTTTTTCGAGAAAAAAGCGGCGATGATCTGGACCACGACCGGCAATCTGACCAACGTCAAGAACAATGCCAAGTTCGATTTCGGCGTCGCCATGCTGCCGGCGAACAAGCGCCGCGGCAGCCCCACGGGTGGCGGCAATTTCTCGATTTACAAGAAAAGCACGCCGGCGCAGCAGCAGGCCGCGCTCAAGTTCATCAAGTGGGTCACCAGTCCCGAGCGCGCGGCGCAGTGGGGCATGGACACGGGCTATGTCGCGGTGCGCCCCGATGCCTGGGAAACGCCGAAAATGAAAGACTATGTAAAGGGCTTCCCGGTGGCGGCGGTCGCGCGCGACCAGCTGCAGTACTCGGTGGCCGAGCTGTCCACGCACGAGAACCAGCGCGTGACCAAGGTGCTGAACGATGGATTGCAGGCGGCGCTCACCGGCGCCAAAACGCCGGAGCAGGCGATGAAGGATGCGCAGCGCGAGGCTGAGCGCATCCTGCGGCCTTATAAGAAGTAGCAGCGCGCGCCAGCTTGACTGCTTTTGAATTTATTCGAGATCCCCGATCGCGTACGGATGGTTTTTATCCGTGCGCGATCGGGGATCAAATCGGTCTGCCGCCGAAGGCAGTGCCTTCGGCATTCTCGATGGCCGGTTTGAGATGGGAATCAACCCTGCATTCTGTACGGATGCAAACCATCCGTACAGAAAACAGGTTTTCTGGAAACTCCCTGAAGTATTGCGCGTATTGCGTCGCGAAGCTGCAGACGGGCGGCAAGCGATGAACAAATACAGCGTCCATATCCACGGCTGGCTGCTGCTGCTGCCGGCGGCGGCGCTGCTGGCGCTGTTCACCCATTTTCCGGCGGTGGCGACCCTGTACCACAGCTTCTTCTCGAACCCGAGGAAGGGCAGGGAGGCGGCGTGGGTCGGACTGGAGAACTACCGCGTCATGATCGACGACCCGGTGTTCTGGCAGTCGTTTGCCAACAATTTGTGGTTCGCGCTGGGGACGATTCCGCTGTCGATCGCGCTGGCGCTGTTGATGGCGGTGTGGGTGAACGGGAGGATCGCCGGCAAGGCGTTCCTGCGCATCGCTTTTTTCACGCCGACCGTGCTGCCGATGATTGCCGTCGCCAATATCTGGCTGTTTTTCTACACGCCGCAGTACGGCCTGCTGGAGCAACTGACCAGCCTGGCCGGGCTGCCCAGCCACAACTGGCTTGGCAGCCGCGATACCGCGCTCGCCTGCCTGGTTGTGGTGACGATCTGGAAAGAGGCGGGCTTTTTCATGATTTTCTATCTCGCCGCGCTTCAGGGCATGTCGCCTAACCTGGCCGAAGCGGCGGCGATCGAGGGTGCCGGACGCTGGTATTTTTTCCGCCGCGTGACCTTCCCGCTGCTCATGCCGACCACTTTGTTCGTGCTGGTCAACGCCGTAATCAACTCGTTCAGACTGGTGGACCACATCGTGGTCATGACCCGAGGCGGACCGGACAACGTGACCTCGCTGCTGCTGTACTACATCTATGACGTCGGCTTCAAATTCTGGGACCTGGCCTATGCGTCAGCGCTGACTATGGTGCTGCTGGCGCTGCTGGGCTTGCTCGCGATCGGCCAGTTCGTGTTTCTGGACAAGCGCACCCATTACCAATGAGCGCCGATCGATGAACGCTGCCTACCGGCACGACGGCTACGCCCACGCCCTGGAAACGCTGGGCGCGTGGGTGCTCGCGCTGTTATGGATTGCGCCCCTGATCTACGCCTTCTGGACCGCCTTTCATCCGCCCGAGTTTTCCACCCGGTTCGCGCTGTCCGCGCCGCTCACGCTGGTCAATTTTGTGAATGCCTGGAACGCGGCGCCGTTCGCGCGCTATTTCGTCAATACCATCGCGCTGGTTACCATGGTGCTCGTTGGCCAGCTGGTGATCTGCACGCTCGCCGCCTACGCCTTCGCGCGCTTCGCATTTTTCGGGCGCGACCTGATGTTCATGCTGGTGCTGGTGCAGCTGATGATCATGCCGGACGTGATGATCGTCGAGAACTATCGCACCATGAACGCGCTCGGCATACTCGATTCCATCCCGGCGATCGGCCTGCCCTACATAGCTTCGGCATTCGGCATTTTCCTCCTGCGCCAGACGTTCAAAACCATACCTAAGGAATTGGACGAAGCAGCGCGGGTCGAGGGCGCCAGCGCGCTGCAGGTGCTGTGGAAGGTGTATGTGCCTCTGGCGCGGCCTACCTACCTTGCCTATGCGCTGGTATCGGTGAGCTATCACTGGAACAATTTCCTCTGGCCGATCATTGTCACCAATTCGGTCAGCTCGCGCCCCCTCACCGTGGGTTTGCAGATTTTCTCCTCCACTGACCAGGGCATAGATTGGTCCATCATTACCGCGGCCACACTCATGACCTCGGCGCCGCTGCTGCTCGGTTTTCTGCTGTTTCAGCGCCAATTCGTGCAGTCTTTCATGCGCGCCGGCATCCGCTAGGAGAGCGTGCGCGCCTGTCCGGTCCGCATTGTTTGACTTTAATCAATCGCCGTAATCAAGGCGGCGGCATCATGTGTCAATGCAGCAATGTCGTAGTCCCCACGCGGGAATGCGACCTTCACATGAGCACAAAGCAGGAAATCATCGGTTCGCTGGGCGAGAAGCAGTTGCTCCTGCCAGGCCTGGTGTTGAGCGGGCTCGCGGCGAACGACCGGGTGAAGTATTTTTTCACCCTGCTGCAGCTGGCGCAGGAACAGTGCGAGCGGCCGGCATCGAATCCGCCTGACCTGCAGCGCGAGCGCGAAGCCAGCGGCGTGGCCGATGCCGGACTCGACGGCGTGATCGCGGCGAGCCGCGGCGCACCCGGAGGACGCTGCCGCATACCCGGCGCCGCGGCGCTCTTCGGTCAGGTCCTGGGTTGCCTGAATGAGATGCTGGCGCCGGTCGAGCTGGCGCAGGAACTGGGGCTGGACGGCGGCGGGGATGACTATCGCAAACGTTTCACGGCCGCAGCCCGGTCCGCGCGGCTGGTTCGCAGGGATCTTGTGCCGGCGGCGCTGATTTGCGCGCTGACCTCGGGCGAGCGCAAGCGCGGCGATAGCGCACACCTGCTGGTGATGGATCTGCACAAGGCGTTGAATCGGTTGCAGGGCGAGTTGTCGAGCGAAAGCGTCGATGGCGCGCGCGTCTACGGTCTGCGCGCGCAGGACAAGGAACTGGTGCGCGCTTTCATGCGCGGGTTGAATTCTACCCAGGCGCTCAAACTCGATCATCCGGGGCTGGGCACCACGGCCGCCCTGAGCGGCCGGCAACTGGTGCTGCAAAACGACATCGGCACCACCGATGCGCATGTGCTGGTCGTGCACGTCGAGAACCTGAGCGCCACCCTGACCTATTCCGACGTGCATCTGGAGCGGCTGCTGTTCTTCCAGAGCCTGTTCGAAAAATTTTCAGTCAGCTGGGAGGAGACCCGATCGCGCCGCGAAAGCGCGCTGAACCAGGGCGGCATCTACCATTTGTGCATCGGCAGTTTCAAGGCGCGCGAGCGCGAGCAACTGGCGCAATACCTGGCGTTCCTCGGATCGCGCCTGGTATTTCTGATCGACTGGAATCGCGCGCGCAAGCGCCTGCGGGCGTTCACGCGCAAGCGCGACGGCATTGCGGTGCTCAAGTGGGCCGCAGACAACAACCTCGGCCACATGGCCTTTCTCAAGGTCGGTGGCGATGTGCTGATCTACGACGCGATGCAGTTCGCGATCAAGGGCGCGCCGCGCTTCGGCGAGGATTTGCGTGACATGCTCGGACGCGAGCGCGCGCTGGCATTCCTCAAGTTCGTCGTACGCACCTGTGCCGAGGGCGTGCTCAGCGCCAAGCCCGATTCTCTGATCCGCGACGAAGTGCGGGCGGAGCTTGCGAATTATTTCCACAGTGCCGAGCGCGACCTGTTCGAACTCGCCTGCGAGCACGCATCGCTGCTGGTCGAGCTGGCTTCGGGCGTGCGCGATGGCGTGCTGCAACTGCAGCTGGCTGGCGCCGAAGGCATGCTCGAGCGCATCGCCGAGCGCGCCAAAGGCTGGGAATCCGCAGCCGACGGCCTGCTCAACCGGGTGCGTTCTGCAGTCGATCATTCCGCCGGCGCGGTGTTCTTCAAAGTGCTCCTCGAGGCGGCCGACGACGTCGCCGACAGCCTGGAGGAAGCTGCGTTTCATTTCACCTTGTTTGCGCCGCGCAGCGCGCCCGAGGACGCCCAGGGTCGCCTGCGCGCGCTCGCCAGCCTGCTGGTGAGCGGGGCCGAGGAATATCTGAAAGCGCTGACGACCGCGCGCTACGTGCACCGCGGTGGCGATCGTGACGACATGCGCGATTTCCTCGAGGCGGTGCATCGCATCACCGCGGTCGAGCACGAAAGCGATCAGGCGCAGCGCTCGATCAAATCGGCGCTGCTGGCGGCCGACAGTGATGCGCGCGGCCTGTTCGTCGTGGCCGAAGTCGCGCGCAATCTGGAGGAAGCGGCCGACGCCCTGATGCACAGCGGCCTGGTGTTGCGCGACCATGTCATGGGCGCGGTGGCAGCGAGCTGACCATGGCCGCTGGGAGGAAGCAAAAGGGCAGCAAGGGCGGCGAACGGCCGGTGTACCTGATCGGCGCCGGTGCAGCGCCGGCGGTTGGGGCCGCGCCGGAGGAAATGGGGTTCAAAGCCTATAAC
>QYQC01000041.1 GCA_007280315.1 Betaproteobacteria bacterium
ACGCCGAGGATATCGGATTGAAACTGCATCAGTGTGTCGTTCGCCGCCGCGCCGCCGTCGACGCGCAGCTCCTTCAAACGGATGCCGGCATCCTTTTGCATCGCCAGCAGCACTTCTGCCGACTGGAAGGCAATGGCTTCGAGCGCCGCGCGCGCGATGTGTGCGCGCGTGGTCCCGCGCGTCAGTCCGAGCATGGCGCCGCGCGCATACGCGTCCCAGTGCGGCGCGCCCAGTCCGGCGAACGCCGGCACCAGGTAGACGCCACCGGCGTCCGCCACGCTCGCCGCGAGCGCTTCTACGTCGGCCGATTTACGAAAGAAACCCAGGCCGTCGCGCAACCACTGCACCACCGCGCCGGCAATGAACACGCCGCCCTCAAGCGCATACTGCGCCTTCGGGCCTGCCTGGGCGCAGCGCGTGGTGAGCAGGCCATGCCTGGATGGGACTGCCTTTGCGCCGGTATTGAGCAGCATGAAGCAGCCGGTGCCGTAGGTATTCTTGGCCATGCCCGGGCTGTGGCAGGCCTGGCCGAACAGCGCCGCCTGCTGGTCGCCGCCGATGCCGGCGATCGCGATCGATGCGCCCAAAAGCTTCTTCGAACTTTCGCCGTAGACATGCGACGACGGCAGCACCTGCGGCAGCAGCGCGCGCGGAATGCGAAACAGCTTGAGCAGCGCCGGGTCCCAGTCTCCGCTGTGGATGTTATAGAGCATGGTGCGCGAGGCGTTCGACACATCGGTTATGTGCAACGCCCCGCCGGTAAGCTTCCACGCGAGCCAGGTGTCCACAGTGCCGAACGCGAGTTCGCCGCGCTCGGCGTGCAACCTCAGTCCCGGGATACTGTCGAGCAGCCAGGCGATTTTGGTGGCCGAGAAATACGGGTCGAGCACCAGACCGGTCGCGCTTCGCACCGCCGGCGTCTTGCCGCGCCGCTTCAGGCTCGCGCACAGGTCGGCGGTGCGCCGGTCCTGCCAGACGATGGCGTTGTGCACCGGTTGGCCGGATTTGCGTTCCCACACGATGGCGGTTTCGCGCTGGTTGGTGATGCCAAGGGCGGTGATGTCGGCCGCCTTGAGTCCCGCGCGGGCGAGCGCCTGCCGGGCGACGCGCAACTGCGAGGTCCAGATGTCCTCCGGATTATGTTCGACCCATCCGGGATGAGGGAAGATCTGGCGGAATTCCTGTTGCGCCTGGGCGCGTACGCTGCCGTCCTCGGCGAACACGATGGCGCGGGAGCTGGTGGTGCCCTGGTCGAGCGCGAGGATATGTTTCATATACTTTGTTTTTCCCCGATGGTGGATACAGGCGATTCTAATCGAGTAGCGCACGAAGTGTGAAACTGCGAAGAGGCTTTGCGGCAGTCGCTGTAGTCGGAGATTCCGGCGGGGTCAGGTCATTTTTGGGACGGTCGAGTGTGTTACCATTCGACGTTGGTATCGTTGAAATGTTTTCCAGGCAATGCCGCTGTCCGCAGATTCAATTCCCCGTGTCCGTAAACATACCCGCAGCGTCCGCTTCGACGGCTATGCGCGGGCCGACGGACTGTGGGACATCGAAGCGCATCTGACCGATCTCAAACCCGACGACTATATGCTCGCGCCCGGCGTGCGCCCGGCCGGCAGTCCAGTGCACGACATGTGGATCCGCCTCACCATAGACCGGAAGTTGAACGTGGTAAGCGCGGAGGCCTCGACCGATGCCATGCCCTATCCGCCCTACTGTGCCGCGATTGCGCCGGATTACGCCGCGTTGTCGGGATTGAATCTGATGCGCGGATTTCGCCAGGCGGTGCATGAGCGCTTCGGTCTGGTGCGCGGCTGCACCCATCTGACCGAGCTTCTCGGCCAGTTTCCATCCGCCGCAATCCAGGTGCTCGCGGGAGAGGAGCGCGACAACCACGACAATGGCAGAAAGCCGTTCCAGCTCGACCGCTGCCACGCACTCGACACCGGCGGTGAAGCGGTGCGCCTGTACTATCCGCGCTGGGCGCTCGGTGCGGCGAGCGCGACCGATTGACGCCGATTGACTTTGGTCAATGCGCCTGGCTGCCAGTCTGCGTGATCATTCCATTACGATTCAAACAGGAAACTTGAGATGAAGATCCACGAATACCAGGCAAAGGAAGTGCTGCGCAAGTTCGGCGTGCCGACGCCGCGCGGCACACCCTGCTTTTCCGTCGAAGAGGCGGTCAAGGCAGCGGCGGCGATCCCGGGCAAGGTGTGGGTCGTAAAAGCGCAGATACACGCCGGCGGCCGCGGCAAAGGCGGTGGCGTCAAGCTGGCGAAGTCGGCGGACGAGGTCAAAGCCTACGCCAGTCAGATCCTCGGCATGCAGCTGAAGACGCACCAGACCGGACCCGAAGGGCAGAAAGTGCGGAGGCTGCTGATCGAAGAGGGCGCCGACATCAAGAAGGAACTCTACGTCGGCATGGTGGTGGACAGGGTGACGCAGAAGGTGTGCCTGATGGCGTCGAGCGAGGGCGGCATGGATATCGAGGAAGTCGCCGCGCACACGCCGGAAAAAATCCACAAGGTGTACGTCGATCCGCAAACCGGTCTGAAGGACGCCGAAGCCGACGAGGTCGCGGCGAAAATCGGCATCCCCCCGGCATCGGTGCCGCAGGCGCGCGCGGTGCTGCAGGCGCTGTACCAGGCGTTCTGGGACACCGACGCCAGCCTGGCCGAGATCAATCCGCTGGTGCTCACCGGCGACGGCCGCGTGGTGGCGCTCGATGCCAAGATCAATTTCGATTCGAACGCGCTGTTCCGCCACCCGGACCTGGTCGCGCTGCGCGACCTCGATGAGGAAGACGCGGCCGAAATCGAAGCGTCGAAATTCGACCTGTCCTACATCTCGCTCGATGGCAACATCGGCTGCCTGGTGAACGGCGCCGGACTCGCGATGGCGACCATGGACACGATCAAGCTGTACGGCGCCGAGCCGGCGAATTTTCTCGACGTCGGCGGCGGTGCCACGGCGGAAAAGGTGACCGAGGCATTCAAGATCATGCTCAAGAATCCGAAGGTAAAGGGGATCCTCGTCAATATCTTCGGCGGCATCATGCAATGCGACACCATTGCCAAGGGCGTGGTGGCGGCGGCGCGCGAGGTCAACCTGTCCGTGCCGCTGGTGGTGCGCATGAAGGGCACCAACGACGAGATGGGCAAGCAGATACTCAAGGATTCCGGGCTGCCGATCATTTCAGCCGACAATATGGCCGACGCGGCGCAGAAAATAGTCGCTGCAGTAGCAGGAAAATAGGAAAACTACGCAATGTCTATCCTGATCAACAAGAACACCCGCGTCGTGACCCAGGGCATCACCGGCAAGACCGGCCAGTTTCACACACGCATGTCGCGCGACTACGCCAACGGCAGGAACTGTTTCGTCGCCGGCGTAAACCCCAAGAAAGCCGGAGAGGATTTCGAAGGCATCCCGATCTACGCCAGCGTCAAGGAGGCGAAACAGAAGGCCGGCGTCAACACCTCGGTGATCTACGTGCCGCCGCCGTTCGCCGCCGCCGCGATCTGGGAAGCAGTCGACGCCGATCTGGATCTGGTGATCTGCATCACCGAAGGCATACCGGTGCGTGACATGGTCGAGATCAAGGACCGCATGCAAAAGCAAGGGAAGAAGGCCATTCTGGTCGGCCCGAATTGCCCCGGCGTGATCACGCCGGAAGAAATCAAGATCGGCATCATGCCCGGCCACATTCACAAGAAAGGCCGGATCGGCGTGGTCTCGCGTTCGGGAACGCTGACCTACGAGGCGGTGGGCCAGTTGATGGAACTGGGCATCGGTCAGTCCACCTGCGTCGGCATCGGTGGCGACCCGGTGAACGGCATGAAGCACATCGACGTGTTGAAACTCTTCAACGACGACGCCGAAACCGATGCGGTCATCATGGTGGGCGAGATCGGCGGCTCGGACGAAGAGACCGCCGCGCTGTGGGTAAAGGACCATATGAAAAAGCCCGTGGTCGGCTTTATCGCCGGCGTCACCGCACCCGCGGGCAAACGCATGGGCCACGCCGGCGCCATCATCTCCGGCGGCAAAGGCACGGCGCAGGAAAAACTGGAAGTAATGCAGGCCTGCGGCATCAAGGTCACGCGCAATCCCGCGGAAATGGGCGAGACACTGAAGGCGCTATTGAAATAGACGCAAATTTGGATTAGACAGAAGAACGGGGGCAGGAGAGCCTGTGTTATCCAGGAACCCGCGCCCGATGTGATTTGCAGCTACGCAGATCGCAAGTGTCTCGAACGCGAACGCGTTTTTTTAAAGGACATTTGTGAGCCAAGTCATCATCCCGATCATTGCCGAGCGCAAGCGGCGCGGAACGATCAAGGGCCGCACTCCCGATGCGCAGGCGCTGCAACAGGTCCGGGCGCTTCTCGGTGCTGCGCCGCGACGGCGCGACCTTCTGATCGAGCACCTGCACAAAATGCAGGATCGCTACGGCCATCTGTCCGCGGCGCATCTTGTCGCTTTGGCGGCGGAAATGAAACTGTCCCTGGCCGAGGTCTACGAGGTCGCGACCTTCTATCATCATTTCGACGTGGTGAAGGAAGGCGATGCGGCGCCGGCGGCGATTACCGTGCGCGTATGCGAATCGCTCTCCTGCGAAATGGCCGGAGCGAAGGAATTGCTTTCCAGGCTGCCCGGCATTCTCGGGCGCGACGTGCGCGTCATTCCCGCGCCCTGCGTCGGCCGCTGTGACACCGCGCCGGTGGTGGTGATCGGGCAGAATCCGCTGCCCCACGCAACTCTGGACGGCGTGAAAAAGCTGGTGGCGGCGAAGGCGGTCAAACATCGCCCGGGAACGTACATCGATTACCGCAGCTATCGCAGGCAGGGCGGCTACGCGCTGTTGCAGCGATGCCTGGCCGGCAAGCGCGATTACCGCAAGTTGACGCAGGCGATGGACGATTCCGGTCTGGGCGGACTGGGCGGCGCGGGTTTCCCGGCCGGTCGCAAATGGAAGATCGTGCGCGCCGAGCCCGAGCCGCGCCTGCTGGCGGTGAATATCGACGAGGGCGAACCCGGTACGTTCAAGGACCGCTACTATCTCGAGCGCGACCCGCACCGGTTTCTCGAAGGCGCGCTGATCGCAGCCTGGACCGCCGGGATAGCCGAGGTCTATATCTATTTGCGCGACGAGTACGCCGGTTGCCGTGCGATTCTCGAGACCGAACTCGCCGCGCTCAAGGCCGATCCACCCTGTGCGCTGCCGCCGATACATTTGCGCCGCGGCGCCGGCGCCTATATTTGCGGCGAGGAATCTGCAATGATCGAGTCGATCGAAGGCAAACGCGGCATGCCGCGCCTGCGACCGCCCTATGTGGCCCAGGTCGGCCTGTTCGGCCGGCCGACGCTGGAACACAATATGGAAACGCTCCATTGGGTGCGCGAAATCCTGGAGAAGGGTGCGGCCTGGTTCGCCGGACACGGCCGTCACGCGCGCCACGGCCTGCGCTCGTTTTCCGTCTCCGGGCGCGTGAACAAGCCCGGCGTGCATTTGGCGCCGGCGGGTATTACGGTGAAGGAACTGATAGCGGAATACTGCGGCGGCATGATCGACGGGCACGCGTTCTACGCCTATCTGCCGGGTGGCGCCTCGGGTGGAATTCTGCCCGCGTCCATGGGCGACATTCCGCTCGACTTCGACACGCTGCAACCCCACGGCTGCTTCATCGGTTCGGCCGCGGTGATGATCCTGTCGGATCACGATCGCGCCACCGATGCGGCGCGCAACATGATGCGGTTTTTCTCCGACGAATCCTGTGGCCAGTGCACGCCCTGCCGCGTGGGCACGGCCAAAGCGGTGAAGCTGCTCGATGCTCCCAAATGGGACCAGACGCTGCTGAACGAACTGTCGCAGGTGATGATCGACGCCTCGATCTGCGGCCTGGGCCAGGCCGCGCCCAACCCGGTGCTGTGCGTGATGAAATATTTTCCGCACGAGCTGGCGTGATGAAATGCCGGAAGGAAGACCGATGACCGCAATCACCAGACAAGAGATCGCCGCACTGCCGGTGGAATTCAAACTCAACGGCAGGACAGTGGTCGGCCGCGCCGACGAAACCATTCTCCAGACGGCCAAACAGCACGGTATCGACATTCCGCATCTTTGCTACAAGGAAGGCCTGCGCCCCGACGGCAACTGCCGCGCCTGCGTGGTCGAGATCAAGGGTGAACGGGTGCTGGCGCCCTCGTGCTGCCGGCACCCGGCAAGCGGCATGGAAGTCACAACCGACAACGAGCGCGCG
>QYQC01000171.1 GCA_007280315.1 Betaproteobacteria bacterium
CTGCAGCCTGCAGTTCTGCTCGAACACGAATCAAACCAAAGCTGAATCAGCGCAGGAACGTCGGGAAGCGCTGTGCAGGGCGCGCGCGTCAGCGCGTCGTGCCGTTTCCGGCGTCGTAGACTACCTGGCCTTGCAGCAGCGTATAGCGCACCTTTCCAGGCAGTTCTATGCCGAGGAAAGGGGTGTTCTTGCCTTGACTTCGGAGCGTGGCGGCGCTCACCTTGCTGAAATGCTCGGCATCGAATACGCATACATCGGCCGTATGACCCTCGGATAGATGGCCGGCATCCACACCGAGGATGCGTGCCGGTTCGCGCGTAATGCGCGCGAGGGCCTGCGCCAGCGGCACCTTCATTTCGAGTGCCCATTTCAGCGTCAGCGGCAACAGCAGCTCCAGGCCGGTGGCGCCGGCCTCCGATTCGGCGAACGGCAGCAGCTTCGAATCCTCGTCTACCGGTGCGTGGTCGGAGCACAACGCGTCCACGGTGCCATCCTTCAGCCCCTGGCGCAGCGCGTCGCGATCTCGTGCGCTTCGCAGCGGCGGTTTAAGGTGGCAATGTGCGTCGAAATAACCCAGGTCCATTTCCGACAAGTGGGCGTGGTGGATGCCGACGTCGCAGCTGATCGGCAGGCCGTCTGTTTTGGCGGCGCGCACCATGGCCACTCCCTCGCGGGTAGATAGGCGGCACAAATGCACACGCGCACCGGTTGCGCGCATCAACTCGACGATGGTTGCGATGGCGATGGTCTCGGCAAAGGCCGGGATTCCGGGCAGTCCCAGGCGCGTGGCCACTTCGCCATCATGGGCTACGCCATCCTTACCCAGATAGCCATCCTGCGGTCGCAGCCAGACGCTGAAACCGAAGGTGGCGGCGTATTGCAGCGCACGCCATAGTACCTGGCTGTTCTGCAGTGGCACGTCGGCATGGGAGAAACCGACGCAACCGGCGTCGCGCAGTTCCGCCATTTCAGTTAGCTGTTCGCCCGCCAGGGCGACGGTGAGTGCACCGATCGGATAGACGTGTGTCAGGTTGAGCGTTTTCGCCCGGTGCTTGAGCATTTCCACCAGGCCGGGTTCGTCCAGCGCCGGCTCGGTGTCGGGCGGACAGGCGAGGCTGGTCACGCCGCCCGCGGCGGCAGCCAGCAGTTCCGATTCCAGCGTCGCCTTGTATTCGAAGCCGGGTTCGCGCAGGCGCGCCGACAGGTCGATTAGGCCCGGGCACACCACCAGTCCGGTGGCGTCGATCACCCGGTTGGCATTGAAACCGCCCGGCGCCTTGCCCACGGCGGCGACCTTGCCGGCGGCAATAAACAGATCCGATTGGGTATCGATGTTATTGCCCGGGTCGATCAGTCGGCCATTCTTTATGTGAATTTTCATGAATTCGCTCGGTACGAAACGAGGGGATATCTCCCCTCATACTCCCTTATGTCAGGGCCGCTTCCATGAATCTGAAACGGCTCTCCCATCAATTGCCCGCCAGTATGCTCATTACCGCCATCCTTACGGCAATGCCGAACGTCACCTGCGACAGGATCACCGCATGCGAGCCGTCGGCGACCGCGGAGTCAATTTCCACGCCGCGATTCATCGGCCCCGGATGCATGACGATGGCGTCGGGTTTGGCCAGCGCCAGTTTTTCCGGCGTCAGGCCGTAGTATTTGAAGAATTCCTGCGCCGAGGGCAGCAGCGCGCCACGCATGCGCTCGCTCTGCAGGCGCAGCATCACCACCACGTCGACGTCGCGCAGGCCCTGTTCCAGGTCGTAGTAGACCTTGACGCCCAGTTTTTCCGCGCCGGCCGGAATCAGGGTCATGGGTCCGATGACACGCAGATCCGGCGTGCCCATGATGGTCAGCGCGTGGATCAGCGATCGCGCCACACGCGAATGCAGCACGTCGCCGACGATGGCCACCGACAGCCGGTTGAAGTCCTTCTTGTAATGACGGATGGTGTACAGGTCGAGCAGCCCCTGGGTCGGGTGTGCATGACGCCCGTCGCCCGCGTTGACCACGTGAAGGTGACTGGCAACATGGCTCGCGATCAGATGCGGTGCGCCGCTTTCCGCGTGCCGCACCACGAACATGTCGGCATGCATGGCGGACAGGTTGTCCACCGTGTCGAGCAGGGTTTCACCCTTGGTGTGCGACGACACCGCGATATTGAGGTTGATGACATCGGCCGAAAGACGCTTGGCGGCGATCTCAAATGTAGTACGCGTGCGTGTGGACGGTTCGAAGAACAAGTTGAACACCGACTTGCCGCGCAGCAGCGGTACTTTTTTAACCTCGCGTGCGGTCACGCCGACGAAGGAAGCAGCCGTGTCGAGGATATGGGTCAGCATTTCGCGCGGCAAGCCCTCTATCGAAAGCAGGTGCTGCAGACCACCCTTCTCGTCTAATTGAGGATTACGCATCTAGTTTCAGCCTGAGTTTGCCGTTCTCGTCGCGCTCGAGCACCAGCATGCGCGCTGGCGGCACCTCCAGTCTGGCGCCCACGAACTGCGCGGCGACCGGCAGTTGGCGTCCGCCGCGGTCGATCAGTACGGCGAGGCTGATCGAAGCGGGTCGGCCGTAATCGAACAATTCATTCATCGCTCCGCGCACTGTGCGACCGGTGTAGAGCACGTCGTCGACCAGCACGATGTGGCGGCCGTTGACTTCGAACGGTATCTGCGTCGGTTTAATCTGCGGATGCAGCCCGGTCTTGTCGAAATCGTCGCGATAGAAGGAAATATCGAGCAGTCCCAAAGGCAGCGCGATTCCGAGCGCCGAATGCAGTCGCTCCGCCAGCCAGGCGCCGCCGGTATGAATACCTACCAGCGCAGTATCAGCGGTGACCTGGGGTTGGAGCTGACGCACCAGCTCCGCGCACAGGGATTCCGGATCAGGAAGAATAGGGGTCATCGAAATAGCTCTGCAAAATAATTTGTGCCGACACCTGATGCGCATGCAGCTTGTGTTTGCGCCCTCCCTTGCCCGCGGCTCTTAACGCTTCTTCGGCCGCGGCCGAGCTCAGGCGCTCGTCCACCAGTTTGACCGGAATCCCGAACCGGGCTTCCAGCTGGCGTGCAAAACGGCGGCAGCGGCGCGTTAAATCATGTTCCGCGCCGTCCATGGTAAGCGGCAGCCCCAGCACCAGTAAGTGCGGCTTCCATTCGGTGACCAGTCCCGCGACTTCATTCATACGTGCAGCGCTGCCTTCCGCGACGATCAACCCCAGCGGATGTGCCACGCCCATGCTGAATTCACCGACAGCAACACCGGTATATTTTGCGCCAAAATCGAAAGCGAGTACCGTACCGGTCATGGCGGGATGAAACGCGGCCGACGCATCCTGTGTGGCCAAGCTGCTACCGTTCTTTGTCACCAGCGGTAATCCGTCTCGCACCGGAAGCAGTTACGCATGTCCGGCATCCTCGGACAGGCTGGCGAAATCCACGCCCAGGAGTTCCATCGCCGCCGGCAGTTTGTCCTCCGCTGGCAGATCGAAGATGATCTGTTCGCCGGCTTCCACGGTGAGCCACGCGTTTTGTCCCAGTTCGTGTTCGAGTTGTCCGGCTGCCCAGCCGGAGTAGCCCAGGGTTACCAGCATTTTGGATGGACCACTACCCTTGCCTACTGCTTCGAGAATGTCTTTAGAGGTGGTGAGGCCGAGGCTGTCACGCACATTCAGCGTGGAATCCCATTCGCCTACCGGCTGATGCAGAACAAAGCCACGGTCGGTCTGTACTGGGCCGCCGAAATAGACCGGGATATCGTGCAGCTGGTGCGGCTCAAGCCGGAGATTGATGCGCTCGAACAGCGCTTGCAGGCTCAGGTCGATGGGGCGGTTGACCACCACGCCCAGTGCACCCCGGTCGTTGTGCTCGCAGATATAGGTGAGCGACTTGGCAAAGTACGGATCCACCATATTCGGCATCGCGATAAGAAAATGGTGGGTAAGATCGATCGCCACATCTGCATTTTAACCCTCCGGCGGAACAATCACAATTTCCACTGTTGCCGAATCGGCTCGACCAGGTAAATCGGCGCGAACCGGTGAGCAAAGTTGCGACGGATGACTAGATTTCGACCATCTCGAAATCTTCCTTGCGCGCGCCGCATTCGGGACAGGTCCAGTTGATCGGTACATCCTCCCAGCGCGTGCCCGGGGCGATCCCCTCGTCGGGAACCCCTGCGGCTTCGTCATAGAGGTAGCCGCAGATGAGGCACATCCACGTCTTGAATTCGGTGCTGGTCGATGCTGCGGTCATATCCAGAGGCGGGCTTTGAGTTAAAATAGCGCCGCATCTTACCCTGTTGCCATGTCTTGTTCCAGCATGGCGTCCACCATGCCAGCGTCCCTGCCGCCGATTGTCCTCAGCTTTGCCGCCACCGATCCAACCGGAGGTGCCGGCATCCAGGCAGATTTGCTCACCCTTTCGAGCATGGGTTGCCACGCGCTCTCAGTGGTGACCGCGATCACAGTGCAGGATACTGCGGGCGTCGAAGACGTCCTGCCGATCGAAGCCGACTGGGTAAGCGACCAGGCGCGCGTGCTGCTGGAAGACATGCCTGTGGCGGCGTTCAAGATCGGTCTGGTGGGCAGCGTCGAGAATTGCGCGGCAATCGCCGAAGTAGTGTCGGACTACCCGGAGGTGCCGCTGATTCTCGATCCGGTTCTGACCTCCGGTCGCGGCGACGAACTCGCGGCCGACGACCTGATCGAAGCAATGCGTGAAATGCTGATTCCGCAGACCACCATCATCACGCCCAATAGCCTGGAAGCGCGGCGACTGGCTGACGACGGCAGTGACGAAGAACGCTCGCTGGAGGACTGCGCCAAGCGCATCCTGGAGATGGGCTGCGAATATGTGCTCATTACCGGCACGCACGAGAATACGCCGCAGGTAGTCAACACGCTCTACGGCCAGCAGGGCGTGATACGCAGCGACAGCTGGCAGCGTCTGCCCGGGACCTATCACGGCTCGGGTTGCACGCTGGCCTCGGCGATCGCCGCCACGCTCGCCAACGGGCTGGACATTCCTGAAGCGGTGCGGGAGGCGCAGGAATACACCTGGCAGACACTGAAAGCGGGTTTTCGTCCTGGCATGGGGCAGCATATCCCTGACCGCTTCTTTTGGGCACGCGAAGCCGAAGATGATGAAACGAAGCCGGAGGAGTGAGGCGTGAAACTCAGGCTTTCCGGGCTTCACGCGATCACGCCGGATGAACCGCGTACCGAAATCCTCTTGCGCAATACCGGTCAAGCGCTGCGCGGCGGTGCGACGGTGGTGCAATACCGCAACAAGACCGCCGACGCCGCGCTGCGGATGGATCAAGGACGCGCGCTTGCCGCATTGTGCACGCAAGCCGGTGCGATTTTCATCGTCAACGATGATGTCGCACTTGCGCTGGAACTGGGGGCCGACGGCGCGCACCTGGGCGCAACCGACGGCGATCTGGCCGAGGCGCGTCGGCGCCTTGGGAAAGACCGACTGCTTGGCGCTTCCTGCTATAACCGCATTGACCTGGGCGAAGCGGCGGCGCGGGCGGGCGCCGACTATGTTGCATTCGGTAGCGTGTTCGTATCTGCGACCAAACCCGGCGCGGTACACGCGCCGCTGGCGATATTCGCCGACGCGCGCCGCAGCCTTAGGTTGCCGCTAGTGGCAATCGGCGGCATAACCTTGCAAAATGCGCCCCAGGTGTTTGCTGCCGGGGCAGACGCCGTGGCCGTTATCAGCGCGCTGTTCGAAGCTGAGGACGTCGCGGCGCGCGCGGCCGGTTTCACCCAACTTTACCAACAACAGCGGATGCAGCAATGAGCAACGAATCTCTGTTTGCCAGAGCCCAGCAGTACATTCCCGCCGGAGTCAATTCCCCGGTGCGGGCGTTTCGCGCCGTGGGCGGCGCGCCGCGTTTCATCGCGCGTGCCGAAGGTGCGTGCATGTGGGACACCGAAGGCCGGCGCTATATCGATTACATAGGTTCCTGGGGGGCGATGGTGGCGGGCCACGCTCACGCGGAAGTCGTCGCCGCTGTGTGTGCGGCGGCGAAAAAAGGCCTGTCTTTTGGGGCGCCGACCGAGGCCGAGATAGAGATGGCGGAGTTGTTGTGCAGGCTGCTTCCCGGCATGGACATGGTACGTCTGGTCAGTTCAGGCACCGAGGCGACGATGACGGCGTTGCGCCTGGCGCGCGGTTATACCGGCCGCAGCCGCGTGATCAAGTTTGAGGGCTGCTATCACGGCCATGCCGACAGCCTGTTGGTGAAAGCCGGCTCAGGCGCGCTCACCTTTGGTCAGCCGAGTTCTTCCGGCGTGCCGCCGGAAATTGCCGCGCATACCCTGGTCCTCGACTATAACGATGCGGGGCAGCTGGAGCGCAGCTTCGCCGAAAGCGGCAAGGATATTGCTGCGGTCATTGTAGAACCGGTGGTAGGCAACATGAACCTGATCGCGCCCAAACCGGAATTCCTTCGCGCCATGCGTGAACTTTGCAGCAAATACGGCGCAGTGCTGATCCTGGATGAAGTGATGACCGGCTTTCGCGTTGGATTGACCGGTGCGCAAGGACTCTACGGGATCCAGCCCGATCTCACCACCCTGGGCAAGGTCATCGGCGGTGGCATGCCTGTGGGAGCGTTCGGCGGGCGGCGCGAGATCATGCAGAAAATTGCCCCGCTGGGGCCGGTGTATCAGGCAGGCACGCTCTCAGGCAATCCGGTGGCGGTTGCGGCCGGTCTGGCGACGTTGAAACTGGTGCAGGCGCCGGGTTTCTACGAAAAACTCAGCGCCCGCACGCGCGCGTTGACCGAAGGCCTGGTTGCGGCGGCGAAAGAAAACGGCGTGGCGTTCTCGGCGCAGGCAGTCGGTGGCATGTTCGGCATTTATTTCCGCGCCGGCGTGCCACAGAGTTTCGCCGAAGTCATGCAATGCGACAAAGACGCGTTCAACCGCTTCTTTCACGCCATGCTGGTTCGCGGCGTGCATTTCGCGCCTTCGGCGTTTGAGGCGGGGTTTGTTTCCGCGGCACATGGCGAGCAGGATATTGCGGCAACGATCAACGCAGCCGCAGCCGTATTCGCGACCATGCAAAAATAGCCCGCAAGCGCGGACGCGCCGGGCCTGGGACTGCCCCCTAGCGCGACTTCAGACTGTCGCGAATTTCGCGCAGTAGCTTCACTTCCTCCGGCGGTTCTGCCGGCGCGGGGGCCGGTGCGGCCGCTTCGGCGCGTTTCAGTTTGTTGATCCAGCGTACCAACATGAAAATAATGAACGCCAGAATGGTAAAGTTTATCGCGATGGTAAGAAAATTACCGTAGGCGAATACAGGTACGCCTGCCTTCTTCACTGCATCAAGCGTCATGGACGTGCCTGGCGGAATGCCTTTGAGCGCAATGAAGTAGTTGGAAAAATCCAATCCGCCCAGCGCTCGTCCCACCACTGGCATGATCAGGTCGTTTACGATGGAATCGACAATCTTGCCGAAAGCTGCGCCGATAATCACGCCTACAGCCAGGTCCATCACATTGCCTTTCAGTGCAAATTCCTTGAACTCCCTGAGCATGATCTTGTCTCCTTTCCGGTTACGAAACTGCAAACTCAATCGATATGCCACACGGCGTATTCTGCCTTTGCGCGCTTTGAAGCCTAGAGCAGGAACAGCGTTGCCAGGCCCAGGAAAATGAAAAATCCGCCGCTATCAGTCACCGCGGTGATCATCACGCTTGAGCCCAGCGCGGGGTCGCGTCCCAGCTTGTCCATGGCAAGCGGGATGAACACGCCCATCATTGCTGCGAGCACCAGATTGAGCATCATCGCCCCAGTCATTACCAGGCCCAGCTCCGGATTTTCATATAACCAGTATGCGACCAGGCCGAGGATACCGCCCCAGATCAGGCCGTTTAGCAACGCAACGCTGATCTCTTTGAAAAAAAGCATACGCGCGTTCTGCAGCTGGCCCAGCGCAATCGAGCGCACGATCATGGTGATGGTCTGATTGCCGGAGTTGCCGCCGATGCCGGCGACGATGGGCATGAGTGCCGCCAGCGCCACCAGCTTTTCGATCGAACCTTCAAAGGCGCCGATCACGCGCGAAGCGATGAATGCGGTAACCAGATTTACCGCCAGCCAGGCCCAGCGGTTCTTTACGCTGTCCCAGACCGAGGAAAAAATGTCCTCTTCTTCGCGCAGGCCGGCCTGCGCTAGTTGTTCTGCTTCGGTACTGTCGCGGATGTAATCGACAACGGCATTTACAGTTACCCGGCCGATCAGTCGCCCGGCATCATCCACCACGGCGGCCGACACCAGATCATAGCGCTCGAACGTCTGTGCCGCCTCCTGCGCAGGGTCGTCGGGATGTAGTCTTACCACCTCGGTCGACATGGCCGCGCTTACCATTACATCGAGATCGGTTACGATCATCTTGCTGATTGGCAGGGCGCCCTTCAGGTGCCGGCCGCGGTCGACCACGAACACCAGATCGGTATGGTCAGGCAGCTCGTCCAGGCGGCGCAGATAGCGGGTCACCGCCTCAAGCGTAATGTCCTCGCGCACGCTGACCATGTCGAACGCCATCAGTGCGCCTACTGAATCTTCCGCATAGGACATGGCCGCGCGCAGCTGTAGGCGCTCTTCCTCGGGCAGCGACTGGAACACGTCCTCGAGCACGCCTTCGGGCAGATCAGGCGCGAGATCGGCGATTTCGTCGGTGTCGAGCTGCTCGGTCGCTGCGACCAGCTCCTCATCGTCCATGCTTTCAATCAGCGTTTCGCGTACGGCATCGGAAACTTCGAGCAGGATTTCGCCGTCGCGCTCGGCCTTCACCAGATCCCAGACGATCAGGCGCTCCTCGAGCGGCAGCGCTTCAAGCACGAAGGCGACGTCAGCAAGATGCAAGGCGTCGAGCCTGGCGCGCAGCACGTCCAGCAGCGGGCGGGCGGCAGCCGGGGCGCCGACGACGTCATTGCGAGCGGGTGGCTCTTCCAGGTCCTGGAGCCGGCGCAGAAGCGCACGCAACTCGCGCAGAATTTCCTGCAGGTCCTCGAGCTCTTTCTTTTGGCTGGTGTCGGTCAAATTCGCCTCGGCCGGGGTGGGAACGCGGCTGCGCAACCGCAGCCGATTCTAGCAGCCGGGGTATGTTTGCAAAACCGGTTTATGCATTTTTTCGCCAATGGCAGAGGTCTGCGCGCTTTGGCGACGCCTTGCGCCGGGCGGCGCTGAAAACCGGCAAGGAACCGGGTAACGGAATCCTACGGAAGCTGGGCCGACGGCATGCGCGCGCGGATGGTATCGCTGTAGCGCTGCAGGAATTCGGAATCCCTGTTGCGTTCGAAATAGAGCGGTCGGGGCAGCATTGCTGCCAGGCGCGCTGCCTGCTCGGCGTTAAGGCTGGCGGCGCTGACATTGTAGTAATGCCGCGCGGCAGCTTCGGCGCCGAACACGCCCTCCCCCCACTCGGCGACATTAAGATAGATTTCCAGAATGCGCTCCTTGTCCATAATCATTTCGAGCATCCAGGTAATGACCGCCTCCTGCCCTTTTCGCCACAGGTTCTTCTCGCCGGAAAGAAACAGGTTCTTGGCCAGCTGTTGGCTTATGGTAGAACCGCCGGCCACTACCCTACCCCGCTTCTGGTTCTTTTCCATTGCTTTCTGGATGCCCGCCCAGTCGAAACCGTCGTGCTCGGAGAATTTGGCGTCTTCAGCCACGATTGCCGCGCGCTTCAGTTCGTCGGAAATGCGCGCGTAGCTGGCCCAGCGCTGCTTCAGGGTCGCATTGGAGTTCTTGACGCGCAGGCGCTCCAACCGCGCCTGCATGAAGCTTGTGTTTTCCGGGTTGTGTTCGACCCAGTACCAGATGTGCGCCGCAAACCAGCTCTGGTACAGCAGCAGGACGATGAAAAGGGCGCCCAGCGTGTAGCAGAATACTTTCCACAGCGACGCCAGCGTTCGGGTTAGCAGCTTAAACATGGCCCGATTCCCGCAGCAGCTTCAACACCGGGGCGCTTTCCGGACGCACGCCGCGCCAGACAAAAAACGATTCTGCGGCCTGCTCCACCAGCATACCCAGGCCGTCGGCCAGGAGCGCTGCACTTTCGCCGCGGGCGAATGCGAGAAACGGCGTTTCACCTTTTCCGTACATCATGTCGTAAGCGAGGGCGCCGGGGGCGTAGACTCCCCGCGGCAATGGGGGAAGCTCCCCCGCCAGGCTGGCCGACGTGGCATTGACGACGAGGTCGAACTGTCTATTGGCCAGTGCCGCGTAGCTGCTGGCTTCCAGTGCACCATGGAGGCTTTGCGCCAACTGTTGCGCTCGGTCCAGCGTACGATTGGCGAGTACGAACTGCGCCGGGTGCTGTTGCAGCAAGGGATCGATTACGCCGCGCGCCGCGCCGCCCGCGCCCAGCAGCAGAACGCGCTGGCCGGCGATGGCGCAGCCAAGATTGTCTATCAGATCGCGTACCAGCCCCGCGCCGTCGGTGTTGTCGCCGAAAATAATCTCATGGTCGAATTTGAGCGTGTTGACCGCCTGCGCCGCGCGCGCGCGCGCGGATAGCGTCGTGGCGTAGCGCGTTGCCTCGGCCTTGAACGGCAGCGTGACGTTGAGACCGCGCCCGCCGCGCGCGCGAAACGCGTCCGCGGTCACAACGAATTTATGTATCGGCGCGAGCAGCAAGTCGTATGCCAGATCGTGCCCGGTCTGGCGTGCAAACGCGGCATGAATCAGCGGAGATTTGCTGTGCTCGACAGGATTGCCGATGACGGCATACTGGTCCGGCATGGTGTGAAATCATTCTCCCAGTAATTTGTCGCCCGGCGCGAAGGTCCAGGTACGGGTAATGTCGAGAATGTCGGCGTCGCGTTTTATGTTTGCCGGGAAGTTGGCGTAGGGCGCGGCCATCTTTACGATGCGCTCGGCCGCCCGGTCTAGAATCTGATGTCCGGAGGAGCGCAGCACTTCGACTTTGTCAAGGCTGCCGTCGGCCTTGATCGAAACGGAGAGTACCAGGCTGCCATAGAGCCTGCCGCGCGCGTCCTGCGGATAGTTCAGGTTGCCGATGCGCTCGACCTTGAGGCGCCAGTCCTCGACGTATTGCGCGTAGCGGAACTCCTGCGCGCTGGAACCGATGAATTTTCTGATCGGGCGCTTTTGATACTCCTCCAGCTGGCGCGAGATCTGCGCTTCCATACGCGCAATGGCGAGCGCGCTGGTGGCGAGGTCCTGGCCCGACACCCGCGGCTGCGGTGCCTCCGCTGCGGACGCCGCTTTCGGTTGCTCCGTGGGCGTCACGTTCTTCTCGGCCTTCAGCTGAGTCATCATTTTCAGCTGTTGCGCCTCCAGTTCCTTTACGCGCTGCGCCGCGCGCTTGGCATCGGCGCCGGATTCAGCCTCTTTCAGTAACGGCAGAGGTGTCTTTGCGCGCCGGTTTTCGTCGGTGTTGCCGCCGCCATCGAGATTTGCCTGCGCCAATACGTTCGTCTTAACTGGTCTTGCTTTGGTCTTGCTGTTGACCAGGACAACCTCGAGTGTCGGGGCAACGTATCTGTCGAAGACGATATCGGGCAGCTTGAAATGAACCGACAGCACTACCGCGTGCATTAAAATGGACAGGGCCAGCGCGACGGAAAAGCTGCGCGACGAAGCGTCCATGCCGGCCATGAATTCAGGCCAGCGCAGGCGCATGGAGCCGAGCGGATAAGCGCTGCGCAATCAGACCTCAAACACTAGTGAAATCAGTGTATTCTATGCTTTCTGGGAGAATTTATCTTAACTATTTCCAGAGCTCACGTCGCTGGCTTCGCCCCCTAGCTTTCAACCGCGCCCTTGTATCGGGCGTTGACCGAGTTGTCGATCAGATCTATCCCTTCGATTTCAAGCAATACGCGGCTGCCCATTTCCAGATCCGGCAGTGACGGCACGCGGACATACAGCGGAATGCCTTCGAATTTGACCAGGTTGTCGCGCAGCACCTGCGCCTTCGCCAGCGTAATCCTCTCCTGCAGCAGCCAGCGCAGACACCAATAGTGCTCCATTTTGTTTTGGAACTGATCGTAAGCCGCAAACGTCAGTTCGAATTCGCGCATCGCCGCCATTAGGTCAGCGGAATTTTTTCCGAATGGCGGCGCCCTGCCCGAGACGCACGCGAGTAACTGCCATTGGTTTAGCAGATCGATATAGCGGCGTAGCGGTGAGCTGGCCCAGATGTAGTGCGATACGCCCAGGCCCTGGTGCGGTGACGCCACCGTAGTCATGCGCACTTTGCCGTTCGATTGGGTGCGGTAGATGGCGGGTACGCCGCGGTCTGCGAGCAGCCTTCCCCAATTATTGTTGACGCTGATCATCAGCTCCGCCACCAGCTTGTCCAGCGGCGCGCCGCGCCGGCGCTCGACGATGCTGACGCGCTCGTTCTCGACGTAAAAGTTGTAGTCGACGCGGTCCTGCTGTGTCGCCGGCTTGCCGCGCGCCGCTTCTAGTTCGAGCGCGAGCCGCCACAGGAAAAACAGCTCTGCCTCGAACGGCAGGTCACCGCGTTCTTCGCCGGCAAGAAACGCCGCGTCCAGCGCTTCCACCTGATGGTGGCGCAGGTTGGCGGCGATGCGCACGCGCTCGATGCGGGTTTCCTGTCCCTCGATCAGGTGCGACAGCGGATTGATGTCCAGGTAGAGCGACACCGCTGGGCACTCGCTTCCCTCGGCTAGAGTGTAGCGTTCGATCACCTGCGGCGGCAGCATGGTGATCTTCTGCCCGGGAATGTAGGCGGTGGACAGGCGCGCGCGCGCGATTTTGTCCAACGCGGACCCCGGCACGAACCCCAGCCCCGGGGCTGCGATGTGAATGCCGACGCGATAGCGGCCATTGGCAAGCCGCGTCAAGGAAAAGGCGTCGTCGATTTCAGTTGTGCTGGCGTCATCCAGGCTGAACGCCGCGACGTTCGCCAAGGGCATATCGGGCGGCTCGTCCGCGGCGATCTCCTCGTACACGCCGTTTTCCCTAGGAAAGTATTCGAACAGGAACGCGCCCAGATGGTAGTCATGGCTGGAGGGCAGAGCGCCGGCGCGCTCGAACAGCCTGGCCGGCGACAGCCCGCTCGATTCGCTGGCCAACTCCAGCGCCTTGGTCTCGATGCGGTTGCGATCGGGCCGGTACAGCAACTGCGGCAAAATGGCGCGCAGGGCCTCCGGTACGGTGCCGCGCTGCAGATCACCCGACCAGGATAGTATCTGCTTCTCCTGTATTTTTTTCTTTTCCACGCTCGCAAGCGCCGCCTTGAGCGTGTCGGCGGACGCGGCGCGAAAACGCCCCTTGCCCTTGCGGTAGAAATACATCGGCGCCGTCTGCAGTTTGATCAGAATCGCCGCCGCCTCCACTGCGCTCGCCGCGTGTCCGCAATATTCGCGCGCCAGGTCGGCGAAACCAAACTCCGCTTCGCCGCAGCACTGCCACAGGAATTCGGTATCGATGTCCTCGGCCAAGGTTTCGGTTTTACCCATGAACTCCCCCAGCGGGGGCGCGTCGAAGCGTAACAGCACACTCGCCGCCTTGATTTTGCTTCGCTTGCCGTGCGTCGCTTCCACCTGCAGCGAGGTGTCGCTCTCGGCGAGCACTGCGCCGACCTTGAAGCTGCCGGTCTCTTCGTACAGCACGTTCATGGGATCAAAGCCGAAGGAAAAAGTATGCTTGGGCAACGCCGCCACGCCAGTCGGTCAAGCGCCGAGGTACGGCCTCCGCGCATCGTCCAGCGAGATGTTGCAGGTCCAAATTATACGCTAGCCGCACCGCGCGGAGGCCGATGACGCACCCGCAGAAGCGCTTCGCATACAGCGGCATCGCAGCGATCGCCGCATGAGTTCAATATGGAATACTTGGTAGAATTCAGCCGATCGCGGCGGAAATCATGTTCGCGCAACAGGAAGGAATCCTATGGACGCAGTCGAGGTAACCATATCCGAGGTGGGCCCGCGCGACGGGCTGCAGAACACCAAGAGTTTCATGCCGACTGCGGCGAAGAAGGCCTGGATCAGCGCCGAGGCGGCAGCCGGCGTACACGAGATCGAGGTCTGCTCTTTCGTTCCGGCAAAGTTGATCCCGCAGTTCGTCGATGCCGAGGAAGTTCTTGCGCACGCCAACTCCGTCGATGGATTGACCGCGGTGGTGCTGGTGCCCAACTTGAAGGGTTGCGAACGCGCCATAGGCGCCGGCGCACGCCGCATTACCGTGCCCGTATCCGTATCCGAAGCGCACAGCATGAGCAACGTGCGCAAAACTACGGCGCAGGCGATCGAGGAATTCGTGCGCATGGCCGATCTGGTGCGGTCGCAACCGAAAGGCAAACGGCCGCAGCTGGTCGGCGCTTGTTCTACTGCGTTCGGCTGTTCGCTGCAGGGCGTGGTGGCGGAACAGGACGTACTTCGGGTGGCGCTTGCGCTGCGCGCGGCAGGCGCAGATTCAATCAGTCTGGCCGACACTGTCGGCTATGCCAATCCAGAACAGGTGAAGCGCCTGTTTGGCAGTGTGCGCAAGGCGATCGGCGAGGATTTCGCCATCGAAGCGCATTTTCACAATACGCGCGGTTTGGGTCTGGCCAACGCGCTCGCCGCCTACGAAGCCGGCGTGCGCAATTTCGACAGCACCCTTGGCGGTCTGGGCGGTTGTCCCTGGGCGCCCGGCGCGTCCGGCAATGTGGTTACCGAGGACCTGGTGTTCATGTTCGAGTCGATGGGTGTCAGGACCGGCGTCGATATCAACAAGCTGATCGAGGTGCGCAACACCGTTTTCGCCGCCCTTCCCGACGCCGAGCTCTATGGTCATATTTCGAAGGCCGGACTGCCCAAGGGATTTCGACCCTTGTCGCTCGCGGCGTGACGCGTCGCGCGATTCCAGTCTGAAGGAGTGGCCGATCCGGTCGCGGCTCAGATATGCGCCAAACCGGCAAATTCCAGGATCAGCGGGATATGTTCGGGGAAACTCGCGAGGCTATGATCTCCGCCGTCGATGACGACCTGGCGCGCGCCCGCATACTTACTTACCGCCTGGCGGAAGTCGAGTACTTCGTCCCCGGTTTCAACGATCAACAGATAGCGCTCGGCAAGGACGCTGGGCAGGTAGAGCTGTTCCCATTGGCGCAGATGCTCTTCAGTAAGTTCGTACCGCTGCTGAGTATAGAGGTTGCTCTGTACGCCAAGATAGGCGCGTAGATCCTCATGCGGGTAGACCGCCGGATTGATCAGGACCGCGCGAAGCGCATGGCGTTCGGCAAGGTAGCTGGCATAGAAACCACCGAGCGAACTGCCGACCAAAGTGATCGATTCGTCCGCGTGCAGTGACACCTCGGCTTCGATTGCGGCAATGGCGTACCTGCCCAGAGTCGGCAATGCCGGACAGCTGAACTGATCACCCAGCCCGCGCGCCTCCATATGGTGTTTGAGCAGCTGTGCCTTGTGCGA
>QYQC01000260.1 GCA_007280315.1 Betaproteobacteria bacterium
GCGCAATCGACGATCCGCGCGGACGGGTCGCCGTCCGCGCAAGATCCAAGTATCACTACGGTACTCGGCGCCTTTCGTAGCGACATGGAGGGCCTTTTCCTCCATGCACAATCGACGATCCGCGCGGACGGGTCGCCGTCCGCGCAAGATCCATGCATCGCCGCAGCAACGGGCACGTTTCAAAACAGTGCTCAATTGAATGTCTTCCCCTTCTTTGCAAGCTTGGCCAGCAGCGGCGCCGGCTTCCAGAATTCGCCATGGCGTCCCTTTGAGTATTTCTTCATCGCCAGGACCACGTTGGGAAGTCCCACGGTGTCGGCGTAGAACATCGGGCCGCCGCGGTGCAGCGGGAAGCCGTAGCCGGTGAGGTACACCATGTCGACGTCGGAAGCGCGCTGCGCGATGCCCTCTTCGAGAATATAGGCGGCTTCGTTGACCATTGCGTACACCAGGCGCTCGACGATTTCCTTGTCGCTGATTTTGCGCCGCTTAACCTTGATATCGGCGGAGTGCTTGATGATCATGTCGTTCACCAGTTGCGACGGGTAAGGCTTGCGGTCGCCCGGCTTGTAATCGTACCAGCCGGCGCTGGTCTTCTGGCCGTAACGACCCAGTTCGCACAGCAGGTCGGCGGTCTTGGAATATTTCATGTTGGGGCGCTCGGCATAGCGGCGCTTGCGGATTGCCCAGCCGATGTCGTTGCCGGCCATGTCGCCCATGCGGAACGGGCCCATGGCGAAGCCGAATTTTTCGATTGCCTTGTCCACCTGCTCCGGCAGGCAGCCTTCCTCGAGCAGGAATCCGGCCTGGCGCGAATACTGCTCGATCATGCGATTGCCGATGAAGCCGTCGCAAACGCCCGAAACCACGCCGGTTTTCTTGATCTTCTTCGACAGCGCCATGGTGGTGGCGAGCACATCCTTGGCAGTTGCCTCGCCGCGCACAATTTCCAGCAGCTTCATCACGTTGGCCGGACTGAAGAAATGCGTGCCGATCACGTCCTGCGGCCGTTTGGTGAAGGCGGCGATCTTGTTCAAGTCCAGGGTGGAGGTGTTGGACGCAAGGATGGCGCCGGGTTTCATCACCGCGTCCAATTTATTGAACACCTTCTCCTTTACCCCCATTTCCTCGAATACCGCTTCGATCACGATGTCGGCGTTCTTCAGGTCGTCGTAGGACAGGGTGCCCTTGATCAGGCCGATGCGCTCGTCGAATTTGGCTTGCGTCAGACGGCCTTTTTTCATCGTGTTTTCGTAGTTTCTGCGCACCGTGGCGAGGCCCTTGTCCAGCGCTTCCTGCTTCATTTCCAGCACGGTGACCGGGATGCCGGCGTTGGCGAAGTTCATGGCGATGCCGCCGCCCATGGTGCCGGCGCCGATGATCGCGGCCGACTTGATCGGGCGCTTCGGCGTGTCCTCGGGTACATCCGGTATTTTCGAGGCGGCGCGCTCGCCGAAGAAGAAATGGCGCAGCGCCTTGCTCTCCGTGGTCTGCATCAGCGCGAGGAAATTGTCCCGCTCCACTTTCAGCCCGTCGTCGAATTTCCTGCTCGCGGCCGCAGCCACGCAGTCGACGCATTTCAGCGGCGCCGGGAAGTTCTTCGCCACGGCGCCGACGGTATTGCGCGCGAACTGGAAGAATGCTTCATGGTTCGGATAATCGACATTGATGTCGCGCACCCTGGGCAGGGGCCGGACCGCGGCCATTTTTTCGGCAAAGGCGATGGCGCCCGCCATCAGATCGCCGTCGACCATCTGGTCGAACAACTTGGTTCCGGCGAACTTTTCCGAGGGTACCGGATTGCCGGAGACGATCATGTTGAGCGCCATTTCCACCCCGACCACGCGCGGTAGCCGCTGCGTGCCGCCCGCGCCCGGGAGCAGGCCGAGTTTCACTTCAGGCAGTGCAATCTGCGCGCCGGGCGACGCCACGCGATAGTGGCAGGCGAGTGCGAGTTCCAGACCGCCGCCCATGGCCACCGAATGCACCGCGGCGATCACCGGCTTGTCGGCCGCCCCGATCGCCGCAATGACGGTGTGCAGCGTCGGTTCGGCCGAACTCTTGGGGCTGTTGAATTCCTTGATGTCGGCGCCGCCGGAGAAAGCCCTGCCGGCGCCGGTGATCACGACCGCCTTGACCGCCCGCGCGGTCATGGCTTTTTTCAGGCCGTCGAAAATGCCGGCGCGCGTCGCGTGACCGAGGCCGTTGACCGGCGGATTGTTCAGGGTGATGACGGCGATACTGCCTTTGATTTCGTAGTTTGCGCTCATGGAGGCTCCTGAGAAAAAACTTGAACCGCTGAGGGGGCGGTGGCGCTGGAAGAGTTTGGAAAAACTCTCCGCGTCCTGCCCCTGGCGGTGGAATTCGGTGATTAGGACTAGATGCTCAAACCTCGAGCCACTCCCTGCGAATTGTACTATTTTCGCGCAGCTCCTGCGGCGTGCCCTCGAATACGATGCGGCCGTGACCCATGACGTAGAGGCGCTGCGAAATGTTGAGCGCAATCGCCAGCTTTTGCTCCACCAGCAGGATGGACACGCCGCGGTTTTTGATTTCCTTGAACAGCTCGGCCACCAGTTCGACGATCTTCGGCGCAAGGCCCTCGGTGGGTTCGTCGATCATGATCAGGTCCGGGTCGCCCATCAGGGTGCGGCACAGCGTCAGCATCTGCTGCTCGCCGCCGGAGATCATTCCGGCCTCGACCTGAGCGCGTTCCTGGATGCGTGGAAACAGGCGGTACATGTCGGCGATGTTCCAGCGCGCCGCTTTGTCGGGTTTCGCACCCTTCATTCCGAGAAGCAGATTCTGCTCCACCGTGAGCGTGGGAAATATGTCCCGGTTCTCCGGCACATAGCCCAGACCCTTGTGCGCGATTTGAAACGCTTTGAGCCCCAGCATCTGTTCGTTCTTGAAGATCACCGAACCTTCGGCGTCGACCTGGCCCATGATGGCCTTGATGGTGGTGGAGCGGCCGACGCCGTTCCGGCCGAGCAGGCTGACGATTTCGCCGTGGCCCACCTGCAGATGCACGCCGTGCAGGATGTGGCTTTCGCCGTAGTAAGCGTGCAGGTTTTTGACTTCGAGCATAGTCAGTGGCTCTCCGTGCCCAGGTACGCTTCCTGCACCGCCTTGTTGCCGCGGATGTTCGCCGGAATGTCGCTGGCGATGACTTCGCCATATACCAGCACCGATATCTTGTCGGCGATATCGAATATCACGCCCATGTCGTGCTCGACCATGATCAGCGTCTTGCCCTGGGTTACCTTGCGAATCAGTTCGACCGCATCGGCGGTCTCGGTGCGGCTCATACCTGCGGTGGGTTCGTCCAACAGGATCACATTCGCGCCGCCGGCGATGGTGATGCCGATTTCGAGCGCCCGCTGCTCGGCGTAGGAGAGTACGCCCGCCGGCGTGTCGCGGCGTGCTTTAAGTCCAATCGATTCCATTACCGCTTCGGCCTGCAGATTCGCATCCTTCAGGCCGCCCAGCCGGTGCCAGAATGAATACTTGTAGCCGAGCGACCAGAGCACGGCGCAGCGCACGTTCTCAAATACCGACATGCGCTGAAAAATGTTGGTGATCTGAAAGCTGCGTGACAGGCCTTTGCGGTTGATCTCGAACGGCTTCAGGCCGCTTACGCTCACGCCGTTCAGCAGAATGTCGCCGCGCGACAGCGGATAGCGCCCGCTGATCAGATTGAACAAGGTGGACTTTCCAGCACCGTTGGGGCCGATGATGGCGTGGCGTTCGCCTTGCGGAATGGCAAGATCGACGCCGCGGATGATCTCGGTATTACCGAAACTCTTGGTTACCGCCCTGAGTTCGATCGCGGCGCTCATGCCGCCGCCCGGTCCTGCAGGATGTGGACGATCTCGCCCCAGGCGCGGCCGACCGCGTTCCAGGCGAAGCGTGAAATGATGAAGCCGCCGACGAGCAATCCGGCGGCAATCGCCCAGGGCGCGCCGTCAGTCACCTTGAAAGCGAAACTGAACAATTTCATTTCTGGCGCGGTTTCCGCTTCGAGCGAATAGTGGTAGGTTATTTCAACCAGGCTGATCAGTCCGATGAGCAATACCGTTCCGGTAGCGACGGTCGCTGCGTAAGGCAGCCAAAGCCTGCGCATCAGGCGCGCCTTGATCACCGGCACGTGCATTGCGATCAGGCTGGCAAAGCCGCCGGGCGCGTACAGAACGATCAGCAGGAACATGAGTCCGAGGTAGAACGCCCAGGCCTTGGTCACGGCGCCGACGGCCGTGACCATGGTGAAGAAGACGATGCTGCCGATGACCGGGCCGAAAAAGAATCCGGCGCCGCCGATGAAGGTCGCGATCAGAACGCCCGCCGAGCGCAGGGCGCCGACGTTCTCAGCCGTGACGATTTCGTAATTGAGGCAATTCAGTCCGCCGGCGATGCCGGCAAAAAAACCGGCGATCACCAACGTCAGAAAGCGCACCATATGCGTGTCGTAGCCGACGAATTCGGCGCGCTCCGGATTGTCGCGCACGGCATTGGCCATGCGCCCGAGAGGAGTCTGCGTCCAGGCGAACATGGCCACCATGCAGACGAGTGCCCAGCCGACGATCAGGTAATACACCTGGATCGACGGTCCGTAGGTGATGCCCAAGAAAGGCTGGCCGATGACGCGGTTGGTGGTAACGCCGCCCTCGCCCCCGAAAAAGCCGGGAAACATGAGCGAGCAGGCCGCCACCATTTCGCCTATGCCCAGGGAAATCATTGCGAACGTGGTGCCGGATTTCTTGGTGGTGACGTAGCCGAAAATAACGCCGAAGACGATGCCTGCCAGCCCGCCGACCAGCGGCACCAGGGTCACCGGGAAATAGAACGAACCTTTGCTGATGAGATTGAGCGCGTGCACGGTGAAATACGCGCCCAGGCCGGAATACACCGCGTGTCCGAAGGAAAGCATGCCGCCCTGTCCGAGCAGCATGTTGTACGACAGCGCGAAAATGATGCCGATGCCGATCTGGCTCAACAGCGTCAGTGTGAAGCCCGCCGTCAGAATCAGCGGCAGCACGATCATCAGCAGCGCAGTCCCGCCCCAGACCAGCCAGCGGCCGAGGTTGAGCGGCGAATATTTTAGTCTTGTCATTGGGGTGGACTGCCGTGGGTGCCCGCGCTGCGCGCGCTAACCCTCGCGCGTGCCCATGATGCCCTTGGGCCGGAAGATCAGCATCAGCACCATCAGCAGGTAGGGCAGCACCGGCGCCGTCTGCGCGATGGTGAGATCCCATAACGCCGCCAATGGCGCATTCGGACCTATGGTTACGCCCAGGCGCGCGAACAGGTCGACGAATGAGTAATCGAGGGCGACCGAGAAGGTCTGCAGCACGCCGATCAGCAGCGACGCGAGGAAGGCGCCGGCGAGCGAGCCCATACCGCCCACCACCACCACCACGAACACGATCGGCCCGACCGCCGCCGCCATGTTCGGCTCGGTGACAAATGCGTTGCCACCGATGACCCCGGCCAGTCCAGCGAGCGCCGAGCCGCCGCCGAACACGAGCATGAACACGCGCGGCACATTGTGGCCCAGGGTTTCCACGGTCTGCGGATGTGAAAGCGCGGCTTGGATGACAAGTCCGATGCGGCTGCGCGTAAGCGTCAGGTAGATCCCGATCAGCATGGCCACAGACACCGCCATCATGAATACGCGGTACATCGGGTAGTCGGTTGAAAACAGCGTGAACGCGGAACCGTCGAGCAGTTTCGGGACCTTGTACGGCACCGAGGCGCGTCCCCAGATCAAATGCACGGATTCTTCTATCAGGTAGGCGAGCCCGAATGTAAACAGCAGTTCGGCCACGTGCCCGTACTTGTGCACGGTGCGCAGGCCGTGGCGCTCGACCAACATGCCCACTACGCCCACCAGCAGCGGCGCCAACACAAGCGCCGGCCAAAAACCGATGTAGGCGCTGATCTGATAGGCGAAATAGGCGCCGATCATATAGAAGCTCGCATGCGCAAAATTGAGCACTCCCATCATGCTGAAAATGATGGTGAGCCCGGACGAAAGCATGAACAGCAGCAGCCCGTAGGAGACGCTGTTCAGCATCGATATCAGGAAGAATTCCATGGCGCGGGATTCAGGGGCCCCAGTTCGGGAAAAACCAACCGCACAAACAACGGCCGGGCAGTTGCGCCCGGCCGTCGGTTCAACTAACGAACAATATCAAGACCGCTCAGGGCCGCTTCATCTGGCAGGACGTCGGCTGCGCGGTGACGTAGGCTTCGATGCGGGCGTCGGTCTTGAAGCCATAGCCGCTGCCCTCGACGTCGTACTTGACCTCTTTGTCCTTGCCTTTGAACTTGGCCGTGGCCGGATCTTTCGGGTCGTGGTAGGCCTTGGCCACGGTCGAAATGTACAGCGGCTGGATCAGCTGGTGATCGGTGGCGCGCATTTCGACTTCGCCGGTGTCGGACTGATACTTCATGCCTTCGAGCTTCAGCGCAATGGCTTTCGGATCGATGGATTTCGCCTGCTTGATCGCTTCGGCGAGCATGTACATCTGGTTATTGACGCGCAGGTAGTAGTAGGTCACATACTCGGGAGGGCCGCCATATTTCTTGTTGAACGCGTTGGCGAACTTCTCGGTCTTGTTCGGCACGATGTTCATGTGCCACTCGGTGATCTGCTTCACTTTACCTTCGCCCGCGTCGCCCATCGTCGGCAGCGCGCCCAGGCCGCCGCCGTAGTACGTATAGAAGGGTGTTTCCAGACCGGCGTCCTTGGCGGCCTTCATCAGCAGCGTGATGTCATTGCCCCAGTTGCCGGTGATAACGACGTCGGCATTGGAAGCCTTGATCTTGGCTACATAGGGCGCGAAATCCTTCACCTGTGCGATCGGGTGCAGGTCGTCGCCGACGATCTTGATGTCGGGGCGCTTGCGCGCGAGGTCCGCTTTCGCGGCCCGGCTGACCGCCTGACCGAAGGAATAGTTCTGGTTGATCAGATAGACGCTCTTGATTTTCGGATTCTTGGCCATGTAGTCGGTCAAGGCTTCCATTTTCATGTCGCTGTTGGCGTCGAAGCGGAAATGCCAGAAGCTGCATTTCGAGTTGGTGAAATCCGGGTCCACCGCGGCGTAGTTCAGATACAGGATGGTCTTGTCCGGGTTGCGCTCGTTGTGCTTGTTCACTGCGTCGATCAGGGCGCCGGCGACCGCGGAACTATTGCCCTGGGTAATGATGCGAATGCCGCTGTCGATCACTTTCTTCAGCACGTCCAGGCTGGGCTGCGGAGCGCCCTTGCCGTCGAAAGGGACCATCTCCAGCTTCGGGCCGCCGGTCAGGTTTCGCTTGTTGATGTCTTCGACCAGGAACTGGAACTGTTTCAAGCCGTTCTCGCCCACGTTGGCAAACGCACCGGACAGCGGGTCGATGTAAGCGATCCTGACGGTTTCGGCGCCCATCGCGGCGGGCGCGATCAGGGCGGAGGCGACCAGACTGGCAAGGGAAACTCGGGAAAAAGTAAATTTCATGGCTACTCCTCTCTTGTATGGCCTAGGTATGGGAAAAAAGGCACTGACAAATCTTGCTGCTGGCTTTTCGAACTACCCTGGTGTCTCTGGAGGCGACGGTCGGCCCAAAGGTCACGACGGGGCAAGCGGCGAGTGGCAAGTATCAGCCTGAAGGTTACATGATGTCTTGACTAAGATCAAACGTTCAAGGCCGGATCGATTGCCCAGCCTCGATTGACACCACTACGGTGGCAGGGTAACTTGCTCAGCCTGTTGCTGTTTTCTGTTTTCATCGGAGAAAAACCATGCTGCGCGGCCTGATCCAGGATGTTCCCCTGCTTATTTCTTCGCTCATCACCCATGCCAGCCGGCACCACGGCGACACCGAGATCGTGTCGCGCACGATCGAAGGCCCGGCGGCGGACGGTTCGGGCGGCATCCACCGCTACACCTACCGCGACGCGCACCAGCGCGCGCGCCAGCTGGCGCAGGCGCTCGCCCGGCTGGGGGTAAAGGACGGCGACCGCGTCGGCACGCTCGCATGGAACGGGTACCGGCATTTCGAGGCCTTCTACGGCATTTCGGGCATGGGCGCGGTGATGCACACCGTCAACCCGCGCCTGTTCCCGGAGCAGCTGGTGTATATCGTCAACCATGCCGAAGACAGCTATATGCTGTTCGATATCAACCTGGCCCCGCTGATTGAAAAGCTCGCGCCGGTATGCAAAGGCGTAAAAGGCTGGATCGCAATGACCGACCGCGCGCACATGCCCAAGGTCAGCATTCCGAACATGCTGTGTTACGAGGAATTGCTCGCCGCCGAGAACGGCAACTACGAATGGCCGCAATTCGACGAGCATACGGCTTCGTCGTTGTGCTACACCTCGGGCACGACCGGCAATCCCAAAGGCGTGCTGTACTCGCATCGCTCGACCGTGATCCACGCATTTGCCGCAGCGCTGCCCGATGCGCTCAACATATCCGCGCGCGACGTGATGCTGCCCGTAGTGCCGATGTTCCACGCCAACGCCTGGAGCCTCCCCTATGGCTGCGCCATGGTCGGCGCGAAACTGGTGTTCCCCGGCGCCGGGCTGGATGGCAAGAGCCTCTATCAACTGTTCGAGACCGAGAAAGTGACGGTGTCGGCGGGCGTGCCCACCGTATGGCTGGCGCTGCTGATGCACATGGGCCAGAACAAGCTCAAATTCAGCACCATGAACCGCACGGTGATCGGCGGCTCCGCCGCGCCGGCAGCCATGATCAAGAGTTTCCAGGAGGACTACGGCGTGCAGGTGCTGCACGCCTGGGGCATGACCGAGATGAGCCCCCTCGGAACCGTGTGCACGTTCAAGGCCAAGCACCTGAAGCTGTCGAACGAACAGAGGCTCGCGCTGCAGAACAAGCAGGGCCACAATATTTTCGGCGCGGACATGAAAATCGTCGACGGCGAAGGCAAGGAGCTGCCCTGGGACGGCAAGGTGTTCGGCGACCTGCTGGTGCGCGGACCGTGGATCACCAGCAGTTACTTCAAGGGCGAGGGCGGGGACCCGCTGGTCGACGGCTGGTTCCCCACCGGCGACGTCGCCACCATCGATGCGGACGGCTACATGCAGATCACCGACCGCTCCAAGGACGTGATCAAGACCGGCGGCGAATGGATCAGCACCATCGATCTGGAAAACATCGCGGTCGGACATCCGTCGGTCGCCGAGGCCGCGGTGATCGGCTGCGCTCATCCGAAATGGGACGAACGCCCGCTCCTGATAGTGGTGAAAAAACCAGGCGCCGAGGTCACGCGCGAGGAACTGCTCAAGTTCTACGAAGGCAAGGTCGCCAAGTGGTGGATGCCCGATGATGTGGCGTTCGTCGAACAGCTGCCGCACACCGCTACCGGCAAATTGCTGAAGACCAAGCTGCGCGAGGACTTCAAAGGGCACAAGCTGCCCACAGTTTAATGAAGAATATCCTCACGGAGACCCGCGACGGCGTCGCACGCATCGAGATCGATCGCCCGGAAAAGAAAAACGCGCTTACCGCGGCAATGTATCAGGCGATGGCCGACGCAATCAAAGCGGCGGAGGCCGACCCCAAGGTGCGCGTGCTGCTGATCCACGGCAAGGCGGATCTATTTACCGCCGGCAACGACCTGCAGGATTTTCTCGCGAATCCACCGCGCGACGACAACCGGCCGGTGTTCCAGTTCCTCTACGGCATCAGCCAGGCGCAGAAGCCCATTGTTGCCGCGGTGGCGGGCGCGGCCGTAGGTATCGGCACCACCATGCTGCTGCACTGCGACCTGGTGTACGCGGCGCCCAATGCGCGCCTGCAATTACCCTTCGTCAATCTGGGATTGGTGCCGGAAGCCGCATCCAGCCTGCTGTTGCCCGCGCTCATCGGTTATCAGCGCGCGGCGGAACTGCTGTTGCTCGGGGAGCCATTTTCGGCGCAGAAGGCGAAAGAACTCGGTCTGGTCACCGAAGTGGTGCCTGAAGGCGAGCTGCTCGAAACTGCAATGAACCAGGCGAAGAAGCTCGCGGGCAAGCCGGCTGCGTCGCTGCGCCTCACCAAACAGCTGATGAAACAGGGGCAGGCGGCGGCGGTCGCGCAGCACATAAAACTGGAATCAGGCCACTTCGGCGAACGGCTGAACTCGCCCGAGGCGAAGGAAGCGTTCAGCGCCTTTCTGGAAAAGCGCAAACCGGATTTCTCGAAATTCAACTGAGTGCAACAGCGGTTCCGCCCTGGTAAGCGCAAGCGTGAAGACAGACGCTACCCGTAACGATCCCCAGGTCGCCTTGGCGTCCGCGCTCGATTCGCGCATCTCGGGTTCGTTTCGCAACCGCTACGAACAGGAGTTGTTCCGCAACAGCGGGCAGTTTCCGATCGCCAATCTGCTGCTGGAGCTGCTGCTCGAAGGACCGGCCATATTCCTCGCGCCCGACATCTATACCCTGATCGGCGCCACTCTGTTTCAGGCCTGGGCGCTGACGCGCTGGGAGAACACGCCGGCACCGCGGCGCTTCCTCGGCAATTTGATCGGCCCGGCCGTGTATACGGCGATCGAGGCGTTTCTCGAAGGATGGACATTCTTCGCCATGCCCAACCATATCGCCTACTGGATTTTTGCCGCCGCCGTCGGTGTGCTACAGGCGGCGAGATCGCGCGCCGGACCAGGCACGGCCTCAGGGCTGCTGATCGTGCTGGAGAACGTGGCCCGGGCGGCAATCCTGTTCGTGATGTACGCCATTTTCGAGTCGCTCATCGACGGAACGCGGTTTTCGGCCGCAGTGTTCTTCGCCGACCGCGCGCATATGTTCATCGCGCTGGCCACGCTGATCCTCGGGATTTCGGTCGGCCTGGCGGCTTTGTCCGAATACGGCTTCCTCGCGCTGCTGCGCGAAACCTCGACCCGGTTGCAGCGCTATTCCGAGTGGCTACTGGGTAAGGATCTGCTCGAGCGCGTGATTGCGAATCCGGAGGCGCTGACGATGGTGCGGCGCGAGCGCGCCATCCTGTTCATGGATATACGCGGTTTCACCTCCTGGAGCGAGCGCTGCCCGCCCGAGACCGTGGTGCAGGCCTTGAACGATTATTACCAGGCCAGCGAAGCGGTGGTGTGGCGCCACGGCGCGATCAAGCTCAAGTTTTCCGCCGATGAAATCCTTGCCGTGTTTCCCGAGGCGCGCCAAGCCGTGGCCTGTGCGCTGGAACTGCGCCGGTGTACGCGGGACGCGCTGGCGCCCTGGGGCCTGGGCGCGGGCATAGGCGCGCACTTCGGGCCGGTAGTCGAGGGGCTGCTCGGCAGTTCCGGCGTCAAAGGTTACGACGTCATCGGCGACACGGTGAACACAGCCAAACGGATCGAAGGTGCCGCCGGCAGTGGTGAAGTGCTGGCGTCGGAGTCGCTGTGTGCCGCGCTCGATCCGGCCGCCGCAGTCGGCGTGCGGCGCCAGCTGGTGGTCAAGGGCAAGGAAGCACCGCTGGAGGTCTATCCCTTGCTCTGAGGGACACCGGGGGCAGGGTTTGCCTTGCGCTCGAACTCGATCGATGCGACCAGGACCAATACGTCGTCGGGGAAATGAGTGCGCGATTGCGGCGCACCAGTTGAAATAGGCCAAAAACCCGCACCCCTATTGGATTTCCAGTGTTTGGCGCTGAGGTTTGTCGATTTCCCCGGAAGCGGCAGGGACAGGCCGCTGCTTGCTTCGCTCGCGGCCGGCGGGCGACCGCCTCCCGACTTGGAAAAACGGGCATCAGCCCGCATAATCAGGTAATGCGTCAAATCGGCAATCGAATCCAAGGCCAGCCCGGGCTCGTCCCCAGGGAGGATGCTCTACGTTTGGCCGCGATCCACCAAAGTACCGGCCATGCGCTGGCCGCGCTGGCAACCACAGGCGTGGCAAAAGGCATTTACCGTTTCGCTACGCATGCCGAGATGAATCGCCACTGCGAAGACGCTCTTGCGCGCGCGATCGCGGCGAATGTGCGGCAGCGCGCCGTAGCGGGCGGACGACGCTGATGGACGGCACCGAGCAAAGGAACGCTCGGCCTGCAACTGTCGATGACCTGAAGTTGCTCCTGGGCGCCCTCAACGAGCATGGCGTCGACTACCTGCTCATCGGCGGCTACGCCCTTTACGCGCTGGGCTATCAGCGCGGTACCACCGATATCGATGTGTTGCTGCGGCCCACGCGCGAGCAGGGAGAGCGCGTCAAGCAGGCGCTATTGCTGCTGCCGGACAAGGTGTCCGAGGCGTTAATGCCGGAGTGGTTTACAGAGGGCGAAACTATAAGGGTGGCCGATGCTTTTGTCGTCGACCTTATGTTCAACGCCTGCGGAGAAACGTACGCGTCGCTGCAGCCTTACACAGTGAGCATCGATTTCGACGGCGTAAGCGTGCGTACGCTGAATCTTGAAGGACTGCTCAAGACCAAGCAGACTGAGCGCGACAAAGACAAACTCGACCGCGTTGTTCTTGAGCGCGCGCTGGAGGAATTGAACAAGCGCTGAACCCGTGGGGGTGACGCGCCGTGCGCGCGCGGCGTGCCGTTGACGCCGGCCATGGCCCCGCGTTACCGTTTGTCCTCACCGCAGAATTCCTGGAGTCGCTGTGACCGACATTCAACACGATTATGCCAGCGTCAATGGCGTGCGCCTGCACTACGCGCACGCAGGGAAGGGACCATTAATTTTGTTCCTGCACGGGTTTCCCGAATTCTGGTATTGCTGGAAGCATCAGCTGGAGGATCTGGGCCGCGACCACCATGCTGTGGCGCCTGATCTGCGCGGATTCAACCTCTCGGACCGGCCGGCCGAAGTAAAGCAATACAAGGCGCGCATTCTGATCGAGGACGTGCGCGCCCTGGCGGCGCAATTCGGCCAGGAGAAGTTCGTGCTGGTGGCGCACGACTGGGGCGGCGCAGTCGCCTGGGGCTACGCCATGGCGCATGCGCACACCCTGAGCAAACTCGTCATCGTCAATTCGCCGCACCCGGTGCCGTTCGCGCGCGAACTGGCGCATAACCCGGCGCAGGCGGCGGCGAGCCAGTACATGAATCTGCTGCGCAGCGACAAGGCCGAGCGCGTGCTGTCGGAGAACAATTACGCACGCCTGGTGAAAATGACGCTGGAAGGCTGGGGTCGGGGCGGCGCCGTCGAACCGGCAGAGAAGGCCGCTTATATCGAAGCCTGGTCGCAGCCGGGCGCGCTCACCGGCAGTCTGAATTATTACCGCGCCTCGCCGCTGTATCCGCCGATTGGAGACGATCCCGGTGCAAAAGCGCTGAGGCTCGATCCCGCCAACTTCATGGTGCGCGTGCCGACGCTGGTCGTGTGGGGCATGCGCGACCAGGCGCTGCTGCCGGGGAATCTGGAGGGCCTCGCGGCCTGCGTGCCCGATTTGCGCATCGAGCGCCTGCCCGATGCATCGCACTGGGTAATGCATGAACAACCGGAACGCCTGAACCAGTTGATCCGGGAATTCATCCGCGCCTAGCGGCACTTTGGCCGGCGCGCATGCGCCGCCGGCTTATTTCGACGCGTCGGCGATGATGCCCTGAAGCAAGTCGGTAACCGGCTTCAACGCCGCGTTCTGCGGATACTTCCGGTGCGCCAGATAAACTTCGCCGGGCTTCCCGGGCAGGGTGTAGACCGCGATCGTATAGGGACAGAAGACGAGATTGCGCGGATCGGCCTCCATCATCGAACGCGAAGCGGTCGCGCTGCAGAATTCGATCACCTCCGCTTTGTCGTATATGCGTTTCGCATTGCCCAGATCGCGGCCAGTGCGCTCGAGCATGTCACCGACATGGGCGGTGAAATTGATCACCAGCCCGCGCTTTCCGATCGCTGCTACCAGATCGTCTCTGACATCGGCGAATTTTCCTTTTGCTGCGACCACGGTGGCGCCGTCATCAGCTGCGGCGGACAGCGCGATCATCAGGCCCAGCAGGGCTGCGCATAGGCGCGTCATCATCATCTCCAGGATTATGTCGGAGCAGAAATACTATGCCCGCACTGCGCGCATGACAAGCGCGTCGGGCGAGGGGTGCAAATCTACGGAATCGGTTTGATTTCCAGATCGGCTTTGGTCGCTTTGAGGAAGCCGAACTTGGCATAGGCATTTTGCCCGTGGTCGGACTGCAGGAAGGCGAGATAGCGGTTCGCCGCATCCTTGTGTCTGCTATTGGTCAAGGCGCCGATCGCGTAGGATACTTCATCGATCAGGCTGTCTGCTGCGGGTAGCGGAATGGCCTCCACTTGATGCCCTTCTTCGAGTGCGTTTTTCGTTTCGGTCGCCCAGACGATGCCGACGTCCACCGTCCCCGCCTTGAGGCCGTCCGGAATTTCCCGATGGTGGACCGAGGTGAAATGCACGTTCGGCGCCGGGTCGCAGGATTTGCATTCCTTGCCGCCCGAGAGTTTGTCCCACAGCTTGTGGTTGATCAGCACCTTCCTGGCGTAGAAGGTCATGATGCCCTCGTCGATCGGATTGGGCAGCATGATCTTCAGATCGTTGCGCCCGAGGTCCGCGATGCCCGCGATTTTCTTCGGATTGCCTTTGACAACCACCAGATCGAGCGCGTTGTGCGTGTATACCAGGTACCTGTCCATCACGCCCTTGGCTTTGAGTGCTTTAAGGTGCCCCAGCTGGACGCTGGCGTAGATGTCGGGCTGCATGCGGTACTGCTTGCCCTCGTAGGTCCAGCCGCCGGCGTTGATCGCTTTGAGGATGATGCCGGGCGGAAGCGTGATGAGGCCGATGTTGCCCACCTGCGCATTTTCCTTCTGGAACGCGCGAATTACGTCCTCCATGGCGAAGAACTGGTTGCCGGCGAGCCACAGGGTGAGATTGGCGTCGCTGTCCATTTTCTCCATCGCCGCACTGCCCTTGGCGATGCGGCCGTCGGCGTAGAACAGGCGCAGGTCGTTGTCCTTTTTGGGCGGAATGGGTTCCAGCGCCTGGGCCGCCGGCGCCTGTGCGGCGGATTTGTCGGCTTGCGCGTGGGCGTAGCCGCCGATCACACTGAATACGAACAAAACAGACAATGCGTAGCGTGAAATGTGCATGAATTCTCCTCCTGCCGCATCGTGGGTGCGGCGCGTGAAACGGGGTCCAGGGGAAGGCGGGTCGGACAGGAAACGAATGCCGCCCGCCACTACCGCGGCTACGGTCGGATATAAGCCCAGCCCTGCTGCTGCTTCTGCATCAGCTCAATTACACCACCGGGCACATAACCGGCGCTGGCCA
>QYQC01000018.1 GCA_007280315.1 Betaproteobacteria bacterium
GGCCGCCCGCCGACCGGCAACGCGCAGTCCGCTGCCGAGCGCATGCGTCGCTATCGCGCGAGGCAACGCGCCGCAGGGTTGTGTGCAGTCACGCGCATGGAAGCTCCGGATCGCACGCTTTCCAGCGGCGCACTCAGGCACCGCATCATCGAGGCGCGCAGTCTGGCCATGCATTGCCTGGCCGCGCAAAAAATCATGCGCGACCCGGCGCTGCTCGATGAGGTGCGCGGCACGCTCGACAGCTGGCGCGCGCGCTACGGCAAGGACACGCCGCACGCGCTCGACGAATGGGCAGCGATCCTGCGCCGTCCATGGCCGCAGATCGCCGCGTTGATCACCGATCCGGGAGAGCGCGCCACGCGGCTGCGCCAGTCCACGCCCTTCGCCGGCGTGCTCGGCGCGCGCGAGCGCGAACGCATCTATGCGGCGTTCCGACCTTGAGCACCTGATCCGCGCCGCCGGGCGCGTTGCTGGCGAGCGCGAGCTGATAATCATCGGCAGCCAGTCGGTGCTGGGCCAGTTTCCGCAGGCCCCGGTGGCGCTGCTGATGTCGATGGAGGCTGACCTCTATCCCCGCGCCCATCCCGAGCTCGCCGACAAGGTGGACGGCGCAATTGGCGAAGGCTCCGCGTTTCATCAAGCGCACGGATACTATGCGCAAGGCGTAGGTCCCGACACGGCCACTCTGCCCCGAGGCTGGCAGCGGCGGCTGGTGCGCGTGGACAATGAAAACACCAACGGTTACGTGGGGCTGTGCCTCGAAGTGCATGACCTCGCGATATCAAAGTACGTCGCGGGACGGGAGAAGGATCGCGAGTTCACGCGCGAACTCGCGCGCTGCGGCATGATCGACGCAGCGACGCTGGCGCAGCGCCTCGCCGCGACCAGGCTCGATCCTGCCGTCGCGAAACTGGCGCGGGCGCGAATCGCCAGGGATTTTTCACCACCTAAGCGGCGAAAGCGCTGAGCGCGATGGCGGATAGCTGCCTTTACCGTAATTTCTCTGCGCTCATGTCTGACTCCAGGAACTGCAGCAGCAGTCTGCTGACCTCCTCCGGCTGCTCTTGCTGCACCCAGTGTCCGGCGCCCTCCACGATGTGGCAGCCCAGCATCCTGGTGCACGCAGTGGCCTGCATCTTCTCGTAGTCACCTGGTTTCTGGTACACGCCCCAGTCACTCCTCCCGGCGATGAAGCATGATGGCACGTCGATCGTGCGCCCGGAATAAGTCTGCATCTCAGCGGTGAACCTTCCGCTGGTGGCGCAGCGATACCATTGCAGCCCGCCCTGAAAGCCGGTGCGCGCGTACTCGGCGCTGTAGACGGCGAGTTCGTTTTCGGGCAGCCAGTTGCACGCCGCCATTTCAGCCTCAAAGGGCATCTCGGCAGCCACGGTTTCCGCCATGCCGCGATCGCCGTCCATTACGTAGTAAGTGGGCAGCTTCGCCAGTTCGTCGGCGTTGAACGCGTCGAGCGGATATGGCGTGTTCTGTTTCCAGTCCGCGCTTTTGCAGTGATAGTAGGCGCGCAGAAACGCATGGATGCCCTGCGGGCAGTGGCGCATGTTGTCGTTCGCTTCGCGCGTCGAGTAGTACCACTGGTAATGCTTGCGCGGGCGCGCCAGCGCGGCCAGATCCTCGATGACACCGGCTATCGAGGTCGCCGCGCCCGCCGGTTGATCGGCGGTATCGAAAGGAAGCGGCGGCGGGCCGGCGAACGGGGCGCTCATCAACACTACGGAGCGACACACGTCCGGCCGCACCAGCGCACACCAGGCTGCGACGGGCGAGCCGAAGTCGTGGCCGACGACGGCCGCCACCGAGCGATAGCCGAGCGCCGACACCAGTCCCAAAGCATCGCGCACCAGATTAAGCAGGCGAAACGGCGCCAGGTCGCCGTCGTAGTCCTCGTCCCAGCCGGTGGTGCGCCCGTAGCCCCTTTGGTCCGGGGCGACCACGTGATATCCCGCCTGCGCCAGGGGCAGCATCACCTTGCGCCAGCTGTACGCGAGTTCGGGAAAGCCGTGCAGCAACAGCACGCAGGGACGGGGATCGGCCGGAGAGTGGCTGTGGAAGCCAGCCTCCAGCATATGCATCCTCAGGCCGTTGACGTTTTCGACGAAGCGCGAGCGTATGCCGGCGGGAAGTGCAGCCGGTTCGAATGCGGCGATGGTGGACATGTTTGCCTTCCGCGGCGCGACGATGTGTTTGCCTGTTGGCGGCCCAGTGAGGATCACAGCGGGCCCGTGAAAAAACCACGCGCCGGCGATTGCCTCAGGTGGATCTACATACTCGGGTGCAAGTATGGCCAGGGGGAGGTTTCCGAACCGGGCGCTGTCGGCACTTCGATCAGCACCGGCCCGGTTTGCGCGAAGCCCTTTTCCAAGGCGGTTTTCAGTTGCGCCGGCGTTTTTGCCAGATAAGCCGTTGCACCGAAGCTCGCGGCGAGTTTGACGAAGTCCGGGTTGGTGAGCGAGGAGCCGATCTCCCGCCCCTTGTAGACATTGCGCTGGTCGCGCAGCACGTTGCCGTAGCTTGAGTTGTTGAACACGATTGTGACGAGGTTGATGTCGTACTTGACTGCGGTCGCCAGTTCCATCACGCCGAACATGAATCCGCCGTCGCCGGTAACAGACACGACCGGCTTGTCCGGATTGGCGATTTTCACGCCCAGCGCGCTCATGAAGCCGAAGCCGACGTTGTCCTGATAGCCGCCGGTGACGAAGGTGCGCGGTTCGTATACGGGAAAGCCGAAGCGCGAGGTGAAGCCGACCTGGGAAATTTCCTCTACGAAAAATCCGTCACGCGGCAGCACTTCGCGGATCGCATTCAGAAAATCCATTTGCGGCTGCACCCTCTGGATTTCCTGCCTGAACTGCGACTTGATCGCCTTGAACTCCTGTTCCCGCGACGGCCGCTTCGCCGCAACCGCCGACAGCGCGTCGACCAGGGCGCGCGCGCCCAGCTTCGCATCGGTGACGATGCCGACGTCGGGTTTGAGGCGAACCATTTCGGTCGGGTCGATGTCGATGCGTATTACCTTGACGCCCGCCGGGATCTTGATCCAGCGAAGATACTGCAACTCCAGCCGGCTGCCGATGCCGAGCAGAACGTCGGTCGCGAGCCAGGGCTTGTAACCGGCACCGCAGGAAAAACCGTAGGCGCTGTCCTCGCCGACGATGCCGCGGCCGCTGCGGTGCGCGGTCACGGGCGCCTGCAGCAGCAGGGCGAGCTGCTGCACTTCGGCACGCGCGGCTATCGCGCCGCTGCCGACGGTGATCATCGGATTTTTTGCGTTCTGCAACAGTGCGACCGCGCGCGCAATCGCGTCCGGATCCGGCTCGGGTGGTGGCGCAACATCCATGGGAACGTCGAGATTGACCAGCGCCCTGGCGCCGAATACGTCCCACGGCGTCTCTACCGCCACCGGGCGCGGGCGGCCGCTCGCGAGCTGCTTGAACGCTTCACCCATCACGGCCGGCGCTTCGGTCGGATGGTTGATGCGCTCGGACCATTTGGTCAGTCCGCGCAGGATCGCGAGCTGGTCCGGCAATTCGTGCAGGATGCCGCGGCCGCGGCCGATGTTGTGCGACTGAATATTACCGGTGAGGCACAGCACCGGCGCGTTGGCTCCATATGCCGTGCACAGTGCGGCACCGGCGTTGAGCACGCCCGGCCCCGGCACGCAGGTGAATGCGCCGACGCGGCCGGTGGACTTGGCGTAGCCATAGGCCATGTAGCCCGAGCCCTGCTCGTGGCGGTTGACGATGAAACGTATCTTGTCGCCGTATTCGTGCAGCGCATCGATCAAATCATAGGTATGCGCCCCGGGAATGCCGAAAATCGTGTCGACGCCGTTGCGTACCAGCGATCTGGCGATGACCTGTCCGGTGCTGAGCTGTTCGGCATTGCCCATGGATAATTGCTCCTGTTGTGCTTAAGCGCGGTGAACTTTCCGGCGCTGCGATCAAAATAATCGCCATCGCGCCCCGGCGCTGAATGTAATCAGACCCTGGCTCAGGGCTTGTTAACCCAGAACCCCACACCCGGGACCAGCGTCTTGCCGCTCGCGGTGAAGTCAAGGTAGCCCTTGCCCGCGATGTAACTCGACAGCGCGCCGCTGGCGGCCAGACTCGGCGCATGGAAATACCAGGTGCTCCGTGACGCGTCCCAGGCCCACAGCGTAGTGATATTACCGCCTGCTGCCGTGGTGAACTGACCCGGTGTCGGGCTGTCGCCAACGCCGATCAGGTTCCAGCCGGCGGCCATACCCTGGAACGAACCCGAATTGAGTGCGGTCGCCGCCGGCAACTTCACCGTGAAAGTGTCCTTGGCGTTGACCCAGAAACCCTCGCCGGCGTCGATCGAACTGAGAAACTCATAGCCTTTGCCTGCCGCGTAGCTCGCCCCGCCGTCGCTCAGACTGGGCGCGTAGAAGGCCCAGCTTGCCTTCGCCGCCACCCATTTCCAGACCGTGGTGACCCTGGTCGCGTCGCCGAACGTGCTCGACGGGGAGATCGGCGTGCCGGTTCCATTGCCGATCAGATTCCAGCCCGCAGCCAGCGCCTGGTTCGTCGTGGGTATGGCGGAGAGACTGCTCAGCATGACCAGATTCGCCGAGCCGATCACGTTGTTGGCAGGCAGGCTGACCAGCGGCAAGCTCGCCAGTGCACTGACACTAGCAGATACATCCACCGTTCTAAGGGCGGCGATCGCATCGACGACCTGCATGCCGTCGCCGATCACCTGGCCGAATACGGTAAACCCGCCGTTCTGGCTATCCAGGTTAGCCGCGTTGTTTCCCAGATTGATGAACCACTGACTGGTCGCGCTGTTGGGATCGCCACCGAGCTTCGCCATCGCGATGGTGCCGCGCAGGTTGGAGCGTTTGAATTCGTTCACCACCGGCGCGCGCTGGGTGATCGCAACCGGCCCGAGCGCGGCGTCCCACACAAAGCCGCCGCCCTGGATGATGAATCCGGGCACGTTGCGATGGATAAAGGAATTGGCATAGGCGCCGCTGGCCGCGTACGCCAGGAAATTCGCCACCGTCAGCGGCGCGATGTCGTCATACATTTCGACATAAATTGCGCCTAGGGAGGTCTGCATCCTGACCGTGGTGGCAGCGGCCGGCGTCGCCGCGGCGAGCGCCAGGGTGACGAACAGACTGAACCATGGTGCGAGTCGGTTTTTTGATTGGTCTTTCACGCCGGCCTTGGGCGATGACTACAACGGAAACATTATGCCATCTGCGCTCCAGCGGAATTCTTCGATTTGCAGGAGGTCTGTTGCGTGCACCTGAATTTGCGCTGAGACGGCGAAGCGTGGATCATTGGGCCGGCCGCCGGAAACCGCGCGCGATCACCCGCAACAGGAGCAAAAATGATTACCGAATACGTATTGTTCGACTTGCCTTCGACCATGACCCGCGAACAGGTGGTCGCAGGCATGCGCGCCGTCGCACCCAAGTGGCGTGCGACGCCCGATCTGATCCGCAAGACCTTCGTCTACGACGCTGAAGCCGGACAGACCGGCGCGTTCTACCTGTGGAAGAACAAGGCAGCCGCGCTCGTGGCGCACGACGAGACCTGGCGCCGCGGCGTGATGCAGACGTTCGGCAGCGTGCCCGTTATCCGCTATTTTGAGACGCCGCTGGTGGTCGATAACGCGCTGCAGGAGACGATCGAGGAAGTCGCGGTCGGTTGAGCGCCTGATAGTGGCGCTATTGGACGCGCAGGTCGGCGAACCGGAGCGCGGCAACTGACGCGCTCCGACGATTTCAATATGGCTTGAGCTGTGCGCGCACCTCGCCGCCCTTGTTGGCTGCACTGTGCACGTTGACGTAAAGCCCGCCATCCTTGTACGCCTCGTATTGGGCATCGGAAAGCTTGGCGCCGGCCGGCACCGACCAGACATTGTCGCCGCTCTTGGTCAGGGGAACGATAACCGGGCCGTTCTTGCCTGCGGCGCCGATATGAATATGCGCCATCGTGCCTGCCACACCGGTGGTGGTGACGCTTCCGGTTACGCTCTTGTCGGCGTGAACCGTGATGGTGCCGCTGCCGGACGCCGAAGTCGTCACGGCCGGGACTTCCTGGCTACCGCTGAGCGTTACCATGCCACGGTCGGCATAGGGCGAATGGGAACAGGCCGCGAGGGAAAGGGCGGCTGCGGCGATGATGCCCAGAAAAAGCGGCTGGTTCGATTGCTGCGATGTGTTCATGAACGGACTCCTGAGTTGACGGGGCCAGATTTGGATGCGGATTGACATCCGCAGCGCCGCCTTGGCGTGGAGCAAACACGGGAGAGGGGCGGATTATTCCCGGAGTGTCGAGATACGACGGGAAATGGTCGCAGGCAGCGAACTCCCCGGTGCTAAAAAACTAGCGGATGTGCTTGCGCCGTTGCGCCTCGGCGACGAAATCTTCCATTTCGGGATCGAGCGCATTGCGCGCCGAGAC
>QYQC01000073.1 GCA_007280315.1 Betaproteobacteria bacterium
GGCGCTCTCTTCGCGTTCCGATGTCGCCGCCTGGCTAGCGCCTTTGAACGATTCCGCCACGGCTGCCTGTGTGGGCGCCGAGCGCGCCGTCGCCCGCGCGCTCGCCGGTAGTTGCGAAGTGCCTTTGGGCGCCTATGCGATGATGCATGGCGTTGCGCAACTGCGTTTGCGAGGATTCGTCGCCACGCCGGACGGCCGACGATTTGCCCGCGCAGAGTTGACGGGCGATGCCACGAATCCCGAGGCGCTGGGCCTTCAACTTGCGGCGGAATTGCGTGCGCAGGGTGCCGTGGAAATTCTTGCCGAGCTGGGTTGATGAGCGTGGGCATCCCTGGCCTGGAGCCTGAGAGTCAGTCGCCGTTTCGGCCTGGCGAAGCTGGACAATCTCTGGCCGGTCGGCATGTCGTCGTTACTCGTCCTGCGGCTCAGGCCGGCCACCTGGCTGCCGCAGTCAAGCTGGCGGGAGGAGTTGCGGTGCTGTTTCCGGTGCTGACGATACACGACATCGACGATCCCCGGCCATTGCTCGATATCGCCGAGAGGCTGGATGATTTCGACCTCGCCGTGTTCGTCAGCCCCAATGCAGTACGGAAGGCGCTTACGGTCATTCTCGGGCAGCGTCGCTGGCCAACCCGGCTGCGTGTGGCGACGATGGGCCAGACCAGTGAACGGGAACTGGCGAGTTTTGGTGTGGTCGATATCATTGCGCCGCACCAGCGCTTTGATTCCGAGGCCCTGCTGGAACTGCCCCAGTTGCAGCAGATGACCGGCAAGAAGGTCCTGGTGTTTCGAGGCGACAGCGGCCGTGACCTGCTCGGCGACACGTTGACCCGGCGTGGCGCCACAGTGGAATATCTGGCTTGCTACCGGCGCGGCCGGCCTGACGTTGACATCGCTCCCTTGCTAGAGCTCTGGGAGAAACATCGTCTTGACGCGATCGTCATCACGAGCAGCGAAGGCCTGCGCAACTTTGCGGACATGCTCGGCGGTCTGGGCCGGGGCCTGCTGGAAAGCACTCCGCTGTTCGTCCCGCATTCGCGCATCGTTTCTTTGGCGCGCTCGCTGGGTTTGAGTCGGGTGGTGCAGACAGCGCCGGGAGACGATGGAATAATGACCGGACTGGTAGACTACTTTTCCGCGCTTGATATAGATCCGACGGAACGTCCCGGTCAAGGCACTCAAGGCGCATCTTCACATCATGGATCCTGAAAAACCCGCCCTGCTGATTTCCGACCCGCCGCGATCCGCCTGGCGCCGGTCACTGGCCGCATTGAGTCGCCCGGCGGCGCTGCTGGCCGCTCTGGCCTTGTTGCTGCTTGGCTGGCAGTGGCTGGAGACACGCACGCGGCTTGCCGACTTGCAGCAGGAGCTGGCCAAGCGTCTGGCCGAAGGCGACAGCGTGGCGAAGGAGGCCCGCGCCCTGGCCCGGCAAAACATGGAGTCGCTGCAGGCCCTCACCTCCAAGACCGGCGCGCTCGAAGCCAAACAGGCCGAGACGCAGAGTCAGCAACTGGCACTCGAAAGCATGTACCAGGAATTGTCGCGCAGTCGCGACGAGCGCGTCCTGGCGGAAATCGAACAAGCCGTGGCGATTGCCGCGCAACACCTACAGCTGACTGGAAACGTCGAGGCCGTGCGTATCACGCTGCAAGGGGTCGACGCGCGCCTGGCACGTACCGGCCAGACGCGGCTGCAGCCGCTGCTCAAGTTGATCAATCGCGACATAGATCGGCTCAAGGCGTTGCCGATGGCGGACGTACCCGGCATCGCGCTGAAACTCGAGAACGTGATCGGTGCGGTGGATACCCTGCCGTTGGCTTTCGAGCAGCGCGCCCGCGTCGAGCCCGTGACCCAGTCAAGGAGCGGCGCCAAAGCCAAGTCTGCCGCGGATGAAGTGGGTTCCCTGGAACGCCTCGGCCGCGACCTGTGGTCTGAAATGAAACAGCTGATCCGCGTCGAGCGCATCGACCATCCCGAACCCGCCTTGCTTGCACCGACTCAGATATTCTTTCTGCGCGAGAACCTCAAACTGCGCCTGATCGACGCCCGTCTGGCGCTGCTACAGCGCGATGGCAGGATGTATCGGGTGGATCTGCGCCACGCGCGCGAGCTGCTGGAGCGCTATTTCGACGCCCGCGAGAAGTCGGTGAGCAATGCCCTCGTTACACTGAAGAGCCTGTCGGCTGCCGATCTGAGCCTGGAACTGCCGAGCCTGAACGAGACGCTGGGCAGCATCCGAAACTTCAAGGTGGGGCTGGACAAGGATAACTCCTCTTCCGGCGCTCGCCCCCGAGGCGCGCCCGGTGGCGCGTCAAGCCCGCCGGGGTCGGCTGGCGCGGCGGGTGGGACCACGCGTTAATGCGCGCGCTGCTCTGGTTGATGACGCTGGCCGCGCTGGCCGTTGGCCTGGCGCTGGCGGCACGCTGCAACGACGGATATGTGCTGCTGGTGTTGCCGCCGTGGCGTGTCGAACTCTCGCTGAACCTGATGATTCTGCTGCAGCTGACAGGTTTCGCGGCTGTCTACCTGTTCCTCCGCGTCGTTTCGCACACCTTGCGTTTGCCGCAAGCGGTGCGCGAGTATCTCGCCCGGCGGCGTCGCCAGAAAGCCGAACTGGCCTTGGGCGATGCCGTGCGCTTCAGTTTCGAAGGCCGCTACGGCCACACGCTGAAGAGCGCCGCCAGTGCCCATGGGGCCGGCTACGCGCCCGCTTTGTCGGCGCTGGTAGCGGCCCGCGCCGCACACGCGTTGCGCGATCAGGAGCGCGAAAGCGAATGGCTGCGCCGGGCTGCCGATTGCGAACGGGATGACAACACCAGCCGCGGCGCACGCCTGATGACGGAGGCCGAATTCAATCTCGACGCCCATCGCTACGCCGAGGCGCAGGCTGTGCTGGACCTGCTGGCCTCCGGCGGACAGCGTCACATCGCCGCGCTGCGACTGGCGCTTCGAGCCCAACGAGCGCTTGGAGACTGGCGCGAGGTGCTGCGTCTGGTGCGCCAGTTGGTGAAGTATCGCGCGCTGAGCGACGAACAGGCGGCACCGCTGAGAATGCGCGCCTATCAGGAGATCCTGCGTTCACTGAGCCTCGATGCCGGTGCGCTTGCCAACTACTGGCGCGAAATCCCGGCCAAGGAGCGCCATGCGCCGCGTCTGGCCACCGAGGCGGCGCGCCTGCTAATTGCTTCGGATGATTGCCAGAACGCGCAAAGAATTATCGAAGACGCCCTCGAAGAGGAATGGGATTCGGCCTTGGTGGCGGTGTATGCGGAGTGCCGCAAAGGCGACGTGCTCGGCCGTATTGCCCAGGCTGAGGGTTGGCTCAAGCAACAGCCACGCGATGCACAGCTGTTGCTGGCACTGGGCCGCCTGTGTCGGCTACAGCAACTCTGGGGCAAGGCCCAGAGCTACCTCGAAGCGTCGCTTTCGATAGAGCCGATGCGCCTCGCTCATCTCGAACTGGCAGAACTGTTCGACCGGCTCGAGCGTGTTGACGACGCCAATCTGCACTACCGGGCGGCGGCGACGATGTAATTCAGTTGGGTAAACCCCCGACTTTGCCGGGGGACTGCAATAGGTTCGACCTTTGCGGCAGTCGTGTGGAAAGTCAAAATTAGTGCCGACATTCCCTCCCCCGGGCAGGGGGAGGGCTAGGGTGGGGGTGGAAAGTCTCGAGTGAGACCGGAACATTTTAACCCCCATCCCAACCTTCCCCCTGCGAGGGGGAAGGAGCGAAAAACCAGCCGCCTCGGGCGGCTCACAGATTTAGGGCGCCTTTGAGGCGCTCACCTCATAAACCCGCGGCTTTGCCGGGGGTCACTTAATTTCGGCGCTTGATTTTCGGATGTCCGGATTGGTGATCGAGGTTCGCTCTGTTGTCCCCGCGCAGAATGGCTGCGATGAGAGTGAGTTGCCTGTGTGGCGCAGGATCAGGCCGACATCAGGACCGGACCACCTTTGAGCAATGCACGCTGGTAGGCCGGACGTGCCTCGAGGCGAGCCATATAGGCTGCCAATGCGGGACACTGCTTGGCGGCGTCCGAGCGCGACAGCAGGGCCGATACGGCAAAGCTCATCTGAAAGTCGGCCAGGGTAATACGCTCTCCGGCAAACCAGCTGTGTTGAGTGAGGTGCGACTCGATGAAGGCCATGCTGGTCTGCAAATTCGGGTCGATCAGCTTGCGTTGCACCTGCTTGCACAGCCGTCGAGCAATCGGCCTGACAAAGAAAGGCATAGGTTGCGTGGGGATGGTCATGAAGACCAGTTTCATCACCAGCCAGTTCATCAGTGACCCTTCGGCGAAATGCATCCAGAAGCGCAATTGCAGTTGCTCCGGTGTGCCCGACGACGCCAGCAAATGGGCGGATTCGCCCTGAGCCTGGTCGCCATAGTGTTCCACCAGGTATTCCAGGATGGCGCCGGACTCGGCTATCACCAGATCCCCGTCGGTGATTACCGGCGATTTTCCGAGCGGGTGCACCTTCTTCAGTTCTTCGGGAGCCAGACGCGTACGCGGATCGCGCTTGTACAGCTTGATCTGGTAGGGGACTCCCAACTCCTCGAGTAACCACAGGACGCGTTGGGAGCGGGACGCCTGAAGGTGATGTACGGTAATCATCACGCAAGCATACACAGAACCGCCGGTTGGCGCACGCTGATGTTTCTTCCATCCGGGCGGGTCAGCCTCGCCCCCGCAATTGACCACCGGACACATGCTGCAGCGTCATCGGTGCCAAGGGGGGTTGTTCGCATGCCAAGCGGCTTGATACCGACGATAAGGTTGAGCTCCCTGTCGTCGGAAACGCCTCCACCAACCTACTTCGGCATGATGTCGGCGCGATTCAGGTCGCTGACGGGCGGTGTCGGCATCGTCGCGCCAACCGCATTGAGCGAATATCCCTTAGCCTGCCAGTAGGCAAGCGCATAAGGACCGGCCGGCACTACCGTTACAAAACCCTGCAAGTCTTCGGGTTTGAACCCCTGAGCGGCCGCGGCGTTGCGACAGACCTCGATGCGTACGCCTTGTTTCGCCAGGTTTGCGGCCCGATCGACAATTTCCTTGTACTTTCCATAGTTCTTCTTCGCCCACACGACGATTTCAGGAC